>NZ_JBHVPN010000017.1:0-108608 GCF_042887255.1 Gottfriedia sp. NPDC057948 | reverse complement strand
TTTTGGCTAGGAGAAATAACGACTACTTCATCCTCCCCTCTAAGAAACGAATCTTTTTTAATAATTCATTTTCAGCTTTAAGTAGATTAATTTCTACTTCTAAACGAGCGTTCTTTTCCTCCAAAGTTAGCTCTCTTTCTAGATTTCTTCCCGAATTAGTCGATCGCGTGTCACGAAGACCCAGTTCACCGTTCTCTTTAAACGCAGTACGCCATCTGTTACTAGCAGATTTAACGCGCCTCATTCCAATCACTTCAATATCAAATCCGCACTCTTCAAATATTTCTCTCGCTAACTTCCCTTTTTCATTTTCCGAAATAAAAATACGCTTAAACTCATCAGTGTAGGTGATTCCTTTTGAACTAACTGACTTTACATTTTGGTTTTTAGAAAGTAGATTAATTTCTTTATCAGTAAATGTTTTATTACTCATTTAAAAATTCCCCGATCCCATTTTTTCTAATTATAAACAAAAGTACCCTATAGAGGGCACTTTTTTTAAGTGTCTACTCTATAGGGTACATTTTAATTTGAACGGGTTCTTTTGTTTATTCAGAATATATTCCATACTCCGGGTTTCTAAAATGGCTCATTGTTCTAAATTACTTACTCATAAACAATCTAAAAGAACCCGTTAATTAAAACGGGTTCTTTCTTCCTTAAACCTGTTCAGTAAGTTTTCCATTTTCAATATAAACAACACGGTCACACAAATCTAACATCCTTTTATCATGAGTAACCATTATCGCAGCTTTTTGCCTTTGCTTCACTTCTTTAGATAGCATTTCAACAACAGCTCTTCCTCTTTCAGAATCGAGACTAGCTGTAGGTTCATCCGCAAAGATTACTTCTGGATCATTCATTAGTGCTCGTGCAATGGCTACTCGTTGTCTCTCTCCACCTGATAAATTTTCTGGATAGTTTCTCATCCTCTTTGATAATCCTAATTGTTCAAGTAATTCGTTTGCTTTCTTCTCGGCAACTTTGGTTTTTATTCCAGCTAATTCTGCAATTAATAGAAGCTGATCTTTAACTGTTAAATATGGGATTAAATTAGACATTTGAAAAATAAATCCGATTTTAGATAATCTAAATTCATTCAGTTTATTTGCTGGAAGATTACTTATTTCAATATCATCTATTAAAATTTTCCCACTAGTCGGAGATAATAATGCTCCTGCTATTGAAAGGAAGGTGCTTTTCCCTGAGCCAGACGGACCTACAACTGCTACTAGTTCACCAGCTTTTACTTGAATGGAAACTTGATCTAATACTGTTGTTGCTAAAGAATCTCCGTCATTATATGTTTTGCTAATATTATCAAGTACTAGTTTATTACTCATTAAAAAGCCCTCCCTATTGCTTCAATCGCATCTATTTTTACTACTTTTAATAAAGATATTAACGAGCCAACTATTGCTACAAATAGGAATAATAATGAACTTCCGATGATTAACTGAGCATCAAATACAAAAGGTAAGCTAGCTGGTAATACTTTAGATAATCCAAATGTGATTGAAATACTGATCATTAGACTTAATAGTGTAAGTGTTAAAACTTGAAAAATAATATTTTTAGCTAAATAACTAGTTTTTGAACCTATTGCTTTTAGCACGCCAAATTGATTAATTTTTTGAATCGTAATGATATAGAAAAAGACAGCTAGCACAAAAGCTCCGATAAAGAATAGAAAAACAATCATCATTAGTAAAGAGCCCTGCTCTTCTTTATAACCAGGTATGCCTTTTAATGCTTGATTTTTATTAATTACTTCTACTCCTGAGACTTTTTCACTTATCTTTTTTGCAGTACTTTCGTTTGTTTTTAACACAATTGTATTAAATGAATTCTTACTATTGACCATTGACCACTCTTTGTAATTCATATGGATAACCGGTGCGTGACTATATGATTGATTCTCGGTAAATCCAACAACTTTAAATTCTTTACCCGAGATCTGATCTGAAATATTGTCCCCAAGCTTGATTCCTTTTTCTTTTAAAGAAATATCTCCTACCACTTCATTCTTTGTTGAATTATTAATCATTTCTCCTTCAATTACCTTTGGAGTAGCTAAACCATTCACATCAATTCCAAATAAGGTAGCATCAATTTTTTTAGATGTTCCATCCTTTAGAAACGTAGTCATTTGAACTCCTAAAGTAGTGGAATTTTTCTCATCAACCAAGTTCTGAACTTCATTTATTTGATTTTCCTTTAACATTGAATGATTAATTTGTTTACCCGATTCTTTTTGTAATACAAAATAATTTGAGGCCATGCTATCAATAGAAGAAGCATTATCAAAAGATAATCCTTTCGCCAATCCTGAAACGAATAATACTAGGAATGATATAAGGATCATGATTAGACTAATTAATAAAAAACGTAATTTTGCGTGTTTAAATTCCCTTAATGCAAGAAACACCTGTCATTCATCTCCTTTAACATACTAAATTTTAAAGAGTGTAAAAAGTAGAATCACTCTCTGTAATTTAAAGTATAGGAATGTTAGATGAACAACAGGTGAACAGTCGATTACAATTTTAAATCAGAACTCTTTAATATTAGGTATGGTTAGATGAAATTTAGTTCCTTCGCTTACTTTACTACTTACTTCTATATGCCCATTATGTAATTCAATGATTTGTTTAACAATCGCTAAACCTAAGCCACTACTGGATTCCTTTCGATTTCGTGCTTTATCAGCAATAAAAAATCGATTAAATATTTGCTGTAAATCCTTTTCGGAAATACCAATTCCAGTATCTTGAAATTCAATTTGAACAGTCTCTTCATTACTACTCAGTTTTATTGAGATTGATCCACCTTCATGATTAAATTTAATGCTATTCGTCATTAGGTTTGTCCAAACTTGATGCAGTAGATTCTTATCAGCATACACAAAAGTTTGTGGTAATTCCAAATCAATGGCTAACTCTTTGTTTCTCCAACTCCATTCAGTTGTAAAAACTACTTGTTTAATTTGCTCGGCAACATCAAAAGTTGTTTTTTGCAATATACTTTCTTCCTTATCTAAGGCAGCTAACGTTAATAATTGTTTACTTAACAAGGACATTCTTTTACTTTCTTCCTCTATTATTGATAAGTAATGATTCTTTTGCTCTTCGGTTAATTTTTCAGTTTGTAGTGACTGCGAAAAACCTTGAATTGATGCAAGTGGTGATTGAATTTCATGAGATACATTTGAAACAAACTCCTGACGCATCGCTTCAATTTGTCCTAATCTTTGTGACATGTGCGAAAAGTGATTAGCAAGTTTTCCTATTTCATCTTGTCGTTTAATTTGCAATTGAACATTATATTTCCCTTCTGCAATTTTTTTAGTTGCTTCAGTTAATTTAATAATAGGTTTTACAATATATCTTGTACTAACTAGAACGAATACGATACTTAATACAATTGTCAGTAAGAGGAGAATGGAAAAGAGTATACGCAATTCACCAAATTGAAGCTGCACATTTGGACGCATAAAAAGCGCTAAATGATTAGTAGTCGATTTTAAAGGAACACCGACTGTATTACTTAATGTATTATCAAAAAAACCAGTCACAAATAATGATGTTGGAAATTCGGCAATACCATGGTAGACCTTCCCGTTTAAAACAGAATCAATCACTTTCCGATCTAGTTTTTTTTCTCTAAAAGAACCACCATAAAAGGATTGATTTCCTTGTTGATCGACTAATAAAATTTGATATCCCAATTTACTAATACTTTTTAAGTAATTGCTTAATTCGATATCATTATTTTCTTCATAAAAAGTACCAACGTCTAAAGCCATTTTAGTTAATTTTTTATCATTATAAGGCTTTAGATTATAGTGGTAATACACATTTGAAAGAAAGAAAGCCAATAAACTGCTACAAATCATTACACCGAGGATTGTCAGAACAATTCTTATGTATAAAGTTTTCACTTTCTGTTGACCTCCAATTTATAACCAACACCGCGAACGGTTTTTATACTAAAGTCATTCGTTAAACTAGAAAACCTTTCACGTAAACGTTTAATATGAACATTTATTGTTCGATCATCACCTTCAAAATCAGCACCCCAAATTAATTGGATCAGCTCATCACGTGTAAAAATTCGATCCGGATAACTTGCCAATTGAGACAATAATTCAAATTCCTTCATTGGAAGCATAAGTAACTTTCCATTACAGTAAACTTCATAACTTTTTCGATCGATAACGGTTTCGTTCAGTTTTATTTTTTGAGCACTAATCATATTGTATCTTCTTAACAGTGCCTTAATCCGAAATAGTATTTCTTTTGGTTCAAATGGTTTGGTCAAATAGTCATCCGTGCCTACTGCAAAACCTTTTTCTTTATCAGAAAGCTCGCTTTTTGCAGTTAACAATATAACGGGAAAATCATAATACTCTCTTATTTCTTCACAAAGTTGGTACCCATCTTTTCCTGGCATCATTATATCTATAATCGCTAAATTAATTTGTTGTTGCTCAAGCAATGCAGAAGCTTCGTCTCCGTTAGCTGCTTCAAATGTCGTGTAGCCTTCAGTTTGTAAATACATTTTCAATAACTCTCTTATATGAGAATCATCATCCACAATTAAAATTCGAATCATAATTTATCCCCATTCTTTGAATTTAGTGCAATTATTTAAAAAATCATATCATATTTTAATATTAATATCCTTTTACTATTTTTCATTGGCTTAAAATAAGGATGTATTATAACATGAAAAAAAAATTTCTGTAATATAGTTTGTCCCCCATGCATTTTTGTATTTTAGACATACTATTAATATGTAGTTTAAAATGGCTGTTTTCGTAAATCTTGTTGCTCTTTAAGGAGATGTCTAGTTGAATAAAATCGGGAGACATCTCAAATTTCCACTTTTCTGATTGCCCTACAGAAACCCCACACCTTGTTTCCAACCAGCTTCTTTCTTTACTGTGTGATTTAAAAATGATCGGTTTATAAACAACAACCATTTCGAAAAGAGTCAATCATAGTTAGAAATAGTAATATTTGTCCCTATTTCCGATATTATTATTTCAACATAGTAATTTTTAAAAAAAGTTCCTTTATGGAACTTTTTTTAATATTAGTTTCCAATTAAATTTAGTGGCAATTTTAATCATTATTGATCATTTTATTTACGTGCAACTTTATTCGTCAAACTCCTTTTTTAATCTGAAAAAATATAAAATAAAAGAACTGTCCTACAACAGTCCTTTAGTTATGTATTTTAATAACACCTATTAAGAAGTTAGACATTTCAACTGCCTTCTCAAACTCTTTTTCTTTCACATAATAATCATACAACTCCTTACCATATCGTTTCATAAAAATAGTATGATTGCGTGACTTAAAGTATGGAAAAGCTGTTTTTTCTATGTACTGTATATACTCTTTCGTATTATTTTCAATCAAACAGATCAGTAAAGTGAATAGAATTTGATAATGTTGATTCTTTAAATCATTCGCGATTGTTAGACCTTTTTGAGCACTATTTAATAAAGCAGATTTGCGCATTAATTTACCTTCAAATGAACTTCTAAGATAATTATTAAGTCGTTGAAGATAAATTACCGATGGCTTTTTCTCCAATTGTAATGCTGCTTTATAATATTTTTGCGCTTTTTCATAATCTTTTCTTTTAAAATATTCTAAAGCAAAGTTATTTAATAACATACCCGTTTTATCTGGCGCATTGAGCGTTTCACTATCATGAATCAGGTTTTTATATGATTGTTTCAATTTTTTAAAGTCTAAGTGCCCATCGTTGCTTGATTGTAAAAGCATAATTGATTCAGCATTTATGGCACGTAAATAATTACTTGTATCTTTAAAATATTTAAGCGCTTTTTCTGCGTATACATAAGCCATTACCTTAGAATCAACCCATGCATATGCAACAGCTAAATGATAGTAGTATTCTGGATTTCCGTATTCGTTTAGATCAATCTTCTTTAAAGTTTGTATTGCTTTATGATGATTCTCTGTACTTGAATTATTGTAATTATTTAAATAATAAATTCCTATTACATGCAAAAGGAGATTTCTTTCAAAAGGAGGTAGATCTTTATAGTTTCTTTGTATACTTAGAATTATTGTATAAGTGTTTTTATAGTCGTTCTTTAAGAGATAATATCTTGCTAGTAGCAATTGATACAAAGCATCATATTTTGGCGAATTAATAAAAGGGCTTTTTTCTAGCTCTTTTTTATATAAATCAACTTCCTTCATTCTTACTTTAATAATTGTCGTATGCCAGTTTAGTAGTTTATTTTCAAGATTTTCAAAGTTCGCAATTTCTTTTCGAATATCAATTTGTAATCGTTCAGAAAACAAGGTAATAATCTCAGATGAGTAGGAAGTATTCCCTCTTTCAATTTTTCCAACGTGCTTTGAAGAGCAGATTCCTTTTCCAAGTTCTTCTTGTGTTAGCCCGGCTTTCGTACGATAAAATTTTATAACTTCTCCTTCGATCATTGATTGCTCCTCCTATCCTAAAACTTATACTAAATATACAATAATTCAACATAGTTTCCATCATGCTATACACACAAATTATTAAGTTATTCTAATAAAAAATCAATAATAAAAAATAGTAATTTAATACTAATCTTATTGATTAATAGGTAAAAGTTAATAGATTATAAGAAAACCATGAACAGACAAATGTTCATGGTTTTTAAGTTTATTTATTATTGAACACCTACGGCAGTATATGCATCCATGACTGCTTTTGTTTGTGTTGATGGTTGACCAGTAGTTTTGCTATCTGGATATAAATCACGAGCTGCTTGAATTGCAGCTTCTCGCATTTCTTTAAATCCAGAAGAAGGCGTTAAATACATTGTTAATGCACGGTAATAGATTTTCTCTGCTACTGTACGCTGCAGTTTAGTAACTGTTATACCGTTATGTGTGCCACCTTCAGCGATTAAATATGCAGCTTTATTGTTGATACTACTGTTAATGTGTACGCCACCTTTATCTTCCGTACCTAAATAACGATCCGCGTAATTATCTGGATATTTATTATCCTTTAAACCATAAATAGGACTAAGTGACTTAGATTTTGGATTGCTTAACGAACGTAGTCCTCCATCACCATCTTTTGTAGGAGTGTATATATCTTCACCCATCTCCCAATCAGATGGAGATGTAGCACCTGCAGCGTTCATTTCAGCTAATGCTCCGAAGATATCTGCCAATGATTCATTAATTGCACCAGACTCACCTTGATACGTAAGGTTTGCAGTATTTGATATTACACCATGAGTCATTTCGTGACCTGTTACATCTAATCCGCCTGCTAAAGAACCAAGAACAATTCCATCACCATCTCCGTATAGCATTTGCTTTCCGTTCCAAGCTGCATTATTCCATTTTGATCCGATATGAACCGTGCTGATTAACGTCATTCCTTTATTATCTAAACTGTTACGCTTGTGAACAGTTTGATAATACTTGTTTACCTTATCTGAATTCATATGAGCTGAAACCCCTGCAGGATCATAGAAGAAATTAGTCGAACTTTTTGTTTCTATTTCAAATCCTGTAAATCCTAATAGTGCTGAAAGAAGAATAAATGGAGTTTCACCCATACGATGAGCATCGAAAGTTGCAAGTGGCACGATATTTGGTGACGTTGTAGTACCGCCAGCAATTGATCCACCATATAAATAGCTAGTTCCAGTTGTAGTGTCTTTTCCTACAGGGAACGACTGCATTTTGCCAAATACGTCCAACCCTCTTCCAACCGCTACAGTAAGTTTTGCTGGGTCAGCTAAGTTGTCAATTGCATCAAAGCTGTCGATTATTTCTCCATTAGTTGCATCCACAAAGTAATGGAAGTAACCAGGTGCTGGCACAGAAGTTGAAGCCTTAACTAAATATGTTAAATAATACTTTCCATTATGTGGGTAAATTGTTAATTCAGTATCAATTCCATCATAATTTTTAACAGTGCCAATTTGAGATTCGATACTCTCCTTAGCAGTTGCCTCTGCATCTTCCTTAGAGATAACCGCTTCAGTTGGAATAATTGTACGTGATAATTTTTGAGTTATATTACCAAATGATGCGTATACAGTGTTATTTGCGTCTAGTGCAACAGCTTGTCCAGATCCATAAATTGGAATTCCTTTGTACTGTTCAACTGTTCTGACATGGTAAGTATTTGTCGTGCTGTCAGCTTGTTCACTAATAACTTTAAATTGTTCCCATGCGGAACCTGATCTTGCAAGACCTTCTACTTTTGAATTAAGAAAAGCTTTTACAATTTCATCCTTACTTAAAGCTTGTTCAACTGTTGCTGCACTTGCTTTTACATTTACAAATGAAGGTAAAGTTGTTAAACCTCCTCCAAATGCTACGGTTAACGCCATTACTGCTGGAATTGCTTTTCTTCTCATTCTTTTCTCTTTTTTCAATCTCAAAACTTTCACCCCTTATTTAATTTTGTTGCTACTGCAATTTTCATTATTGAGAAAATTCAAAATTAAATCAATATGTCAAACCCGGGTTCTTTTCGAGCTGTTTTTTAAGCTTTTCGCCTTAAAATCGACTATTTATGACAAAATACTACCAATAATCGGCTCAAAAATAACCCGGTTTCAATTTTCCGACAACTGAGCAATAATGAATTTCAACAGGGCTTTTGCAAAGGAGTGAAAATTTGAAACAAGCAAGAAAAAAAGTCTCCATCATCGTCAGTTTATGTTCTATTCAATTTTACTTGGTAATGCAAACAGTTGGTCAAACGGAGGCAACCTTTTCTAGTCAAGTATCTACAGAACAAGTCGTTTCAGCAGCAATCGTGTTTCCTAAAACAATCCAACAATTAGAAATAGCTGCAAAAGATCATTCAACAAGAGCTAATCATTTATATAAGACGATCCTACAGACATCAATTAATGGTAATTGCTCTGAATTGTCAAGTTTACTTACTACTGTTCTTAATGAGGAACAAGAATTAAATAATGAGATTAAGAGTTTACAAAGTATTCAAGAGCAGTTGAACTCTTATCACAATCAAATTCATGAACTTTCTGAAACTGAACAAAGTAACTATGAATATGAGAGAAAAGGCTACCAGGTTGTTAATCAACTAATCCAGCAATTAAATGAAACAATTAATCTTCAAAAGATAGCGTCCATTAAATCTACAATTCAAACCAAACTAGGTGAAAGTAGAGAAATGATTAATAACGATACTAGTGAGCCTAAAAATGCTACTGATTCTGCTCAGGGCCAAAGTTCTAATCATTCTGATACATATTCAATTCCGAGCCAGAATTCTAATAACTCTGATACATATTCAATTCAGAGCCGGGATTCTAATAATTCTCATACAGATTCAATTCCGAACCAGGATTCTGATCATACCAATACAGATTCAGTTCTGAGCCAAGATTCTGATGAGACCAATACAGATTCAGTTCTGAGCCAAGATTCTGATGAGACCAATACGGATACAATCTCAAATCAAATTTCTAATAATTCAGTAAATACAACTCAAAACGAATAGGTGATATCTCATGTTGAAGAAAATTTTATCAATTGTAGGTAATATTTTTAAAAGTATTTCTATTGTCCTCTTGTGTTTCTTAGCTTTTATTGTTATATCTTCCAGGTTTACAGGTGGCGATTCTACCATTTTAGGCTATCAATTAAAAGCTGTTTTATCTGGATCGATGGAACCAACTTTTCATACAGGTTCAATTATTGCAGTTAAGCTAGGTGCAAATCCTTCGTCTTATCAAAAAGGCGATATTGTTACCTTTCACATGGACAATAAGCTAATTACTCATAGAATAGCAGCTGTTCATCATAAAAATGGTGAAATTTCATATAAAACGAAGGGTGATAACAATAATGCCCAAGACTTATGGACTGTGTACCCTCAAAATATTGTAGGAAAATATTCGAATTTCACGATTCCATATGTTGGTTATGCATTAAATTTTGTAAGCTCAAAAGCTGGATCAGCGCTATTGTTAATTGTTCCAGGTATCCTTTTAACTCTTTCAGCGCTACGCAATTTATTCCAATTAAGAAAAGAGTTTGAACAAAAAACTGCAGGATGAAGTTGGTTAGATCTCTTAAGTACAAAATAAAAGCTTAAGAGTTTAATAAATAAACCTTAAGGGGGAAATGAAATGAGTTTTACTAAGAGAATTGGTCAAGTTGTAATGAGTGGAGCAGTCGGTCTATCATTAATTAGTGGAGGTACTTTTGCGTATTTCAGCGATACAATTAAAACTGATAATACATTTGCAGCAGGTACATTAGACTTAGGTATGAACCCTAATGCTGTTGTAAACATTAGCAATTTAAAACCTGGTGATGAAGTATATCGTGAATTTACGTTAGAAAACAATGGAACTTTAAATATTAATAAAGTTTTATTAAACACAAAATATCAAATTGAAGACGTAAAAAATAATAACACTGAAGATTTAGCTAAAAATATTAAAGTAACAATTATGTATAACACTAGCAGTGCTACAAACGAGGTTGTTGATACAACATTATATGACCTACAAAATCAAACTCCTGATTTAACAGCAATTACTCAATTTGTAGGTAGTACAAAAGATCCAGACGGCATTGCAGCAGGACAAAAAGAAAAGATTTTCGTATTATTCGAGTTTGTTGATAATGGACAAGATCAAAATCAATTCCAAGGCGACAAGTTAAAAGTTGATTGGACATTTAATGCTCAAACTAGTGGAAGTACATACCACGACGACACTGATCCTAACAGCAACTAATAAAAAACAAAACCACCTAAATTTGATTAGGTGGTTTTTCACGTTGTTGAAAAACAATCTTGTCTATTATTTAATAAACTTTCGTATAAGGTGAAGAGTGTGCTTGATTTCCACTAAAGCTTGTTTTATCTTTTTGATTTTGAGTAAGCTATTCTCCTTAAGAACCTATCAGTAAAAAATACTGAAATTTAAGTGTGAATCTATTACTTACAAAGCAAATCTTTCTTTTATTAATTTAGCTACTTCTTCTGCACTCATATTTGTGTTATTTATTTTTAGATAATTTTCCTTCTGAATTTCCCCTTCTATTGAATTTAATCTAAATTTTTCCATTGTCTTCATTAAATTATTTTCAGACCATTCAATATCTCTTTTTGTTGGCTTATGTTCTAATCTGTGCGGTGTTTTATTTCGTGCAAGTCGCACGTCAAGTTCTGCTTCAAGTTCAACAAAATAGGTTGTTGCCCCTTTTGACTCAAATATGGTACAAACTTTCTCAACATAATCCCAATCAAATTTATGATCTAGAGCCCACACATATGTAAAAATAATTCCATATAAGTTACTTTTTGACACCTCTTCAAATATTTCATTTCGAAATAAATTAACTAGTCGACTCCCTTCCTTTGTTCCGTAATCAAAAAAATTACTAACCAAGTCAATTGTCATGTGATTATGAAACAATTTTAAATCTGTTATTTTTTCTAGTTCATGCCCTACAGTCATTTTTCCTACAGCTTGAGGCCCGAATATTAATACAAACTTCATAGATCTCTCTCCCAAATAGATTATTTTTTTATAAGCACCCACAAAACAGAATTTTCAGACTAGTATATCAGACTTGAAAATAATTAACTTGATAATTAACTTCAACATACAAAAAAACTGAACAATCTGAATGAATTGCATAAGAAATAGTAAAAAAGCAGAAACAAAGAAAAGGTAAATATTCTACGTATATTTTCTGTTTACTAAAAATTTACGAAGTTATCAAAAATTTTTTATTACATTTGGGAACTATTGTGTTAAAATCAGCATATAATTTAAAAAACTTTCCCTAGGGAAAAACTATTTGATGTGTACAATAAAACAGGTGGTGGGAAACATGTCACAAGAATCACAAGAAAAAGTCATATATAAAGAAGCTGGATGGAGAAAAGAACATTCACAACCTAGTTTGCAAGAGGTTCATCGTTCATTATCTGTTCCAAAGAAAGCTAGTAATTTCCGTAAGTTTCTAGCATTTGCTGGCCCAGGATATTTAGTTGCAGTTGGATATATGGACCCTGGAAACTGGGCAACTTCAATAGCAGGTGGATCTGCTTTTAATTATAATTTATTATCTGTTATTTTAATTTCTAATCTTATGGCCATCATTCTTCAATCATTAGCTGCTAAATTAGGTATCGTTACCGGTAGAGATTTAGCTCAGGCATGTCGAGACCACTTCAGTAAACCTGTATCATTTATACTTTGGGTGCTTTGTGAAGCCGCAATTGCCGCATGTGACTTAGCTGAATTAATCGGATCAGCCATCGCTTTAAATCTATTATTTGGCATTCCGTTGTTTTATGGAATTTGTTTGACAACTTTAGATATTTTCATTGTTTTACTTTTACAAAATAAAGGATTTAGGTATATCGAGGCTTTTGTTATTGCATTAATTATATTAATTACTGGTAGTTTTGTTTTTGAATTGATTATGTCTCAACCAGACGTAAAAGCTGTATTTGGTGGATTTATTCCAAGTTCTCAAGTTATTACAGATCCAAAAATGCTTTATATTTCTTTAGGAATTTTAGGGGCAACTGTTATGCCTCATAACTTGTATCTTCATTCTTCAATCGTTCAGACTAGAAAGATTGAACAATCTGATGCTGGTAAAAAAGAAGCAATTAAATTTGCGACAATTGACTCAACAGTTGCATTAATGATTGCATTATTTGTAAACGCAGCGATCTTAATATTAGCTGCTTCTACTTTCTACAAATCGGGTCATACAAACGTTGCATCAATTGAAGATGCATTCCAGCTTCTTACTCCATTACTAGGAACGACTTTAGCAAGTACATTTTTCGGATTGGCATTATTGGCTTCTGGTCAAAATTCTACTTTAACAGGTACTCTAGCTGGTCAAATTGTAATGGAAGGCTTTTTAAATATTAAGCTAAAACCTTGGATAAGAAGAATGATTACTCGTTTAATTGCCGTTACACCAGCTCTAATCGTAACATATTTTTACGGAGCAAACGGAACTGCGGATTTATTAATACTAAGTCAGGTAATCTTATCTTTACAGTTATCTTTCGCAGTTATACCACTAGTCATGTTCACAAGTGATCCTAAGAAAATGGGTAAATTTGCTAATAAAACCTGGCTTAAATCAGTCGCTTGGACAATTGCTTCAGTTATCGCAGTATTAAATGTATATTTACTTTGGGCAACATTCTTTAAATAATAAATTGAACCAAAAAAGATTGAACAGATGTTTGAATGACATTTGTTCAATCTTTTTTTACTGTCTCTTTTCTGTAAACGTAAATGGACTGCAATTAAAATTCGAAAATCGCAAATAAAAATAGCAAAACTGCAATTAAGATGAAACATTCTCCGTACCAGTTAAGGTATTATGAATTGAAAATTGTACAATATTGGCTATTCACAAACGGAAAACCTGCAAGTATAACCTTATTCTTTCTATATTGGAAAAATCTACTTAATATTTATAAAAAAGGGCAAAGATATTAACTACAAATATATAGTACAGGTATGATCCCCCCTAGTTCATCAATTATATTTTCAATAAAAAAGGCCGCTCCTTAGTTAGTTAACTCGACAAAAGAACAACCCAAAATTTAAAATAGTAAAATCTAGACTTCTTTTAAAAATTTATCAATAAATGAGATTTGCTCATTTGTATTTAAAGCAGGTGCATGACCAACTTTAGGTATTGTTTCCATTTGAAAATTCTGCGTTTCCTTCATTTTTAATGCTACATCAAGTGGCAAGACGTCCGAAACTTCTCCTCGAATGAGTAAAATCTTGGACTGAATAGATTCCCAGTAATTCCACAAGGTTAAATCCTCAGTATGTTGAAATTGTAATGCAATTTTAGGATCATAATCTGGACCAATTCCACCTTCATCTCTTCTACGGCAAGAATTTTGCGTAAAATCATTCCATTCTTCTTCGCTCGAAACACCAAATGAATGATAAATTAACTTATAGTAATTCTTCAATTCAGTAAATGTTTTAAATTGAGGTGGCGTACCAACATAGCTAATAATTCTTTTAATTCCTTCAATATCTTGTGGTTGGTTATCTGACGCTCCTGCCCCGATATCATTTAAGACTAAATGAGAAATTCGATTTAAATGTTTCGGCGTACCAGCAAGTCGCATTCCAATTGCTCCACCCATCGAAGTCCCTACCCAACGAACTTGTTCAATTTCTAAACGGTCTAATAAACCAATCGCTAGTTTTACATAGTTTTCAAAACAGTAATCTTGCTCAGGAGAAGTACTCCATTGACTTAATCCTCGCCCAATCGTATCTGGACAAATTACATGGTAATCCTTAGCTAAATGACGAGCTAAAATATCAAAATCCCTACCATTCCTAGTTAAACCATGCCAGCAAACAACTGTTGGATTTTTTCTTTCTCCCCATTCCGTAAAATGAAGCTCCATTCCATTAATCGATTCAAACCGAGACTCAGGATAAAAAATATCAATCACTCCATTCATTTTAGTGTCCACTTTATGTAATATTCGTTTTTTATAAAAATATCCCTATAAAAAAACAGCGTAAATACTGAAACTATTCACGTTTAATTAAATAATAATAAAGACAAATACAGCACAATCATGAATAGTAAAAAAGAAAATAGAATTGATACAAGAATAATTGAATTATGAGCAGGTATAAATTTTCCATTTTGAATTTCTTTCCGCTTTTTACTGTACTGAATAGTAGCTAATACTCCAGAAATTAAACCAACAACACATGCATATATACCAAGAAAAATTGCTAATGTATTGATGAACTGGTTATCACTAATTTTAATTGTAAAGTGTAGTGAAGTTGTTAAAAATCCTACACCAGTAATTGAGATTGCAGTTCGCAGCCATGCTAAATATGTCCTTTCGTTTGCTAGATGCTGTTGTGCATATTTAACACTATCATCTGATAAATCTTTCACTTTACTTAAAGAAGCCATATTAAATTACCCCTATCAAAGATTTATAGAGTGATTAACTTGTAGAAAACATTTCTAAGTTTTAGTTTAATCTTTAAAATTTAAGATTTAGTAAAATTGGGATTACGTTTTGATAAAAACTGAAATAGGGTAATGTAAACCTATATTTTTTACTATGGAATTAACGGAAGGAGAATTTAACAGAAGGCTACTATATAAATAGAACAAATAATTGAGCTTTCAAAAATAAAACGGTCAAAAAGATGGTAATTCCGTCCATCTTTCTGACCGTTCAATCTAACTATTTTTCTGTTTGTTGAAATTCATTTTGAACTTTTTCCAAAAGGTTTTTATCAGTTATTAAACGATAGCCCGTTAGAGCTAATGCTTTTGCACCCGTTACTAGAGCATGATCACCAAGTGGCGATCTCGCAGCTTCACGGAATTCATTTGTATGAGCAATTAAATCATCAGGTCCAATTTTAATATATGCGTGAGAAGTCGGAACAACATGGCTTACATTTCCGGCATCAGTAGATCCAAGCCCGCCGCTTTTGCCATTCAATACTTCACCCAATAGGCTTAGTTCTTCACCTACAATCTCATCAAGAGATTGATTGATAATAAAATCATGGACTTCATTTTGGAATCTTTCAATTTTCACTGTACTACCAGTTGCAAGTGCTGCTCCTTCGGCAATATTACGAATCTTAGTAGATACTTCCTCCGCACGTTTCCAAGTACTAGCACGGATGAAGAATCTTGCTGAGGCATAATCCGGAATAATATTTGGTGCATCGCCTCCATGAGTGATAATTCCGTGTATGCGAACATCACTAGAAAGCTGCTGACGAAGGGCATTAATGCCATTGAATAATTGGATTACTGCATCTAAGGCATTGATGCCATGTTCTGGTGACCCAGCAGCATGAGCTGCTCTTCCATAAAAATGGAAGTCTAATGGATCTACTGCCAACGATGGACTCGACAAACCTGTTTTACCACTTGGGTGGAGCATAAGAGCTGCATCAACACCTTCAAGTAATCCATTTTTTACGAAACTCCCCTTTGCACTTCCATTTGGTCCACCCTCTTCTGCAGGTGTTCCAAATATAACAACCTCTCCTCCAGTTTCTGAGATGACTTCAGCAAGAGCGATTCCTGCTGCCACACTTGTTGTTCCAATAATATTATGTCCGCATGCATGACCAAGACCAGGTAGTGCATCGTATTCTGCTAAAAAAGCGATGGTTGGGCCTTGCTTAGACGACTTTTTCCTTGCTACAAAGCCTGTTTCATGTCCTGCAATATTACGTGAGACATCGAATCCAGCTTCTACTAGAATTTTAGTATGTGTTTCTGATGCAAAAAATTCTTGATTGCCAATTTCAGGTTTCTCATGAATTTTGTGGCTAATTTCAAGATAAACTTCCTTCGATTCCTCAATACTTTTCACAATTTGTTCTCTTTGTGTTTCAATTTTGACTGTCATTTAAACTTTTCTCCCTTCCTTTCTTTTAAATAAGCATGAACTAGCTTTATAGATTTTTAATTTTATCAATCGAAATGACTACTGGAACTGTAGCACCTTTGTCACGTTTAATAATGTAATCATGAACTTCTTTTGATTGATAGGCCTTTACAATCTTTGCAAAGTCCTTGTCATTTTTATTCTTCGTACGGGATGCAATAACATTGATATACGGCATAGCTGCTTTATCATTAGGATCTTCTTTATAAAGTGGATCCTTTGCAGGGTCTAAGCCCGCTTGAACGGCGAATCCATTATTGATGATCGCTGCTGCCACATCATCTAATGATCTAGCTGTTTGCCCTGCAGCAATCGGTTTGATTTTTAGATGTTTAGGATTTTCTTTAATTTGTTCAATACTACCTTTAGGATCAAAATTATCTACTAAACTAAGTAGCTTTGAAGATTGTAATAGTTTAAGTGCACGCCCTGCGTTCGTAACATCATTTGGTATCGTAATCGTTGCTCCATCTGGAATATCACTTAGCTTTTTAAATTTATGTGAGTAAATCCCCATTGGCGCAATCACTGTCGAGCCAATAGCTGAGATATCTAAATTATGATCGCCTTTAAATTGGTTCATATAAGTAATCGTTTGAAAAGAATTTAAATCAAGGCTACCGTCATTAAGTGCTGTGTTAGGCTGAACATAATCTGAAAATGAAATGATTTTCAATTTAATGCCATCATTTTTCACTTGTTTTTGTACAATATTCCAAAGTTCATAATCATCACCGTTAATACCAATCTTAACTGTTCTCTCTTTTCCATTACCTGATGATGCGTTAGAACCACATGCTGATAATACTGAAACTGTTAATAATAATGCTGCAAAAATAGTAAAAAACTTTTTCATCCTCTTTTCCTCCTTACGTATCTTGACCACGTATTTCCTAAACTTTGTATGAGTTGAACAATAACTACTAGTAATACAACTGTAATGACAATAACCAATGTTTCAAAGCGTTGATAACCATATGTAATAGCTAAGTCACCTAATCCACCAGCACCAACAGCACCTGCTGCCGCAGTCGATCCAATCAATCCAATCGTTGCTGTTGTAAATGAAAGAATCAACGATGGAATCGCTTCAGGCAAAATAAACTTCACGATGATCTGAAACTTTGTTGCTCCCATTGAGTAAGCTGTTTCCAGTACTCCCTTATCTACTTCTAACATGGAGTTCTCAATCAATCTTGCCAAATATGGCCCTACAAAGATTGAAAGTGGAACAATTGCTGCAACTACTCCAATGGACGTTCCCGTCAATAATCTAGTAAATGGAATAATGGCAACTAGCAAAATAATAAATGGTACAGATCGAACAATATTAATAATGGTATTTAACAACGTAAATAAAGGTTTGTTTTCCATTATATGACCTGGCCTTGTTACAACTAGGATAATACCTAAAGGCAATCCTATGATTGTGCCAAAAATAAATGATCCTAGCACAGTTAGAAATGTATCTTGAGTTGCCTGCAAAAACTGCGGCCAAAAGAATTCCCAATTAAGCTCCATTTAACTCAACCTCCCTCACATCTATCCCCTTTTCCGAAATAAATTTAATAGCTTTTGCGCTTTCCTCTTTTGTTCCTTCTAGTGCCACAAGCAAATTCCCATAAGGTCTTTCTTGTAACTCTGTAATCGATCCATAAAGAATATTTAAATGTATATCGAATTTTTTAAGAACCTCTGATAATAATGGGTTGCCTGCCTTGTCACCTAGGAAGACTAATTGATAATATTTTCCCTTTGATAATGATTTCGATAACTTAGGCGGCACCTCATTTTGTAATACAGTGTTAACAAAATTCTTTGTAATACTTTTTTGTGGATTCGTAAAAACGTCATAAACATTACCTTCCTCGACAATTTCACCATCATCAATGACCGCCACTTTATCACATAGATCACGAATTACACTCATTTCATGGGTAATAAGGAAAATTGTAAGATTATAGGATTTATTTACCTTCCTTAAAAGCTCTAATACATTCTTTGTTGTTTCAGGGTCTAATGCAGATGTAGCTTCATCACATAGCAAAAGATCTGGATTTGTTACGAGTGCCCTTGCTATTCCCACTCTTTGCTTTTGTCCTCCCGATAAGTGCCCCGGAAATACATCTTGCTTCCCTGTAAGTCCAACAAATTCAATTAACTCCATTACCTTTTCCTGAACATCCCGTTTCTTTTTTCCTTCAAGGTATAGCGGCATTGCTATATTATCAAATACCGTTTTAGCAGAAAGTAGATTAAAGTGTTGGAATACGACACCAATTTTTCTACGTGTCTTACGTAGCTCTTCATCTTTTAATGTCATTAGGTCCAATCCATCAATGAGAACTGATCCTTCTGTTGGCTCTTCAAGTCTATTTAAACAACGAATCAATGTACTTTTTCCTGCTCCGGAAAAACCAATGATTCCAAAGATCTGGCCTTTCTCTATTTTCATATTAATATTATTTAAAGCTTTAATTGGTGGTCTTCCAGGATAAACCTTGGAGACATTTTTTATCTCAATCAAATTACTTCCCCCATTGCAAGTTATTTCAATCACCATAACTAAGTAAACAGATTCGAAAACTAGGATTTATAACTATATTTCCCCCTTTTTCTCCTATGGCACCACATCAAAAAACCCCCCTTCATATCCAATAAGACAGATAAGAAGAGGGGTTAAAATATATAAGCCACTTTACTTCTTATCTTTCAAATCGCATGAACGATTTGCAGGAATTAGCACGGTATTTGTTACGAAACAACAAACCCGTTGCCGAGGTATCGCAGGGCCAGTCCCTCCACCTCTCTGGATAAGTAATAGAATTTATTAAGTTTTTAAATTATTGAGTTCATGTTATCCCTCTTTTTAGAATCCGTCAAGAATTATTTTTAAATTTTTTTGTAAAAATTGTGTTTGTAAATAACATTTTTTTACGAACACTACTTTATACACTCCTTAGGACCTATCTATTCAAATCAAAAAAGCCTATTTCATATACCGTCCGAAATAGGTCAGTATACTTATTTTTTTCAGTTTTTATTAGTATTTCATTTAAGAGAAAGACAAAAAAGCAGACAAGCTTCTTCGATAAAAAGAACCTGTCTGCTTTTTTGAATTATGCCTACCATAATGCAGGCTTTACTACCATAAACCATAGCATAACCATCAAAAGAACGATGTAAATCCAGATAGATCGACGAAGCTTCTGAATCAGCATTCTCTGGTCATGTGTTGGTTCACTAAATTTCCGTATGGTCGGTGAAAAGGCTCTAGCTAGGAAAAATAATGAACTCACCAAAAGAAGAATCGTCATCACAATCCAAGATGTCTTCCACGACCAATGACCCACTAGTACCAACAAGACTCCTGATCCAACCAATACATGCCCAGCATGCTTTGCCAATCTGACAGCAAACCGGAATACATCCAAATAGCTCTGTTGGATCGCAGACTTTGAGGTATGCAGCTTTTTGAGTATCGGAATCAATACAAAAAATGGGCCAATCGATAAAATTACACTAGCAATATGTATGTAAAGAAGCATTCTATACAGCATAAAAATTAATCTTGGATGAGACGAAACTCATGAACCCATACCCTCATTTTTGGCAGCCAAGGCATTCCTGGATGGATTGACAAAATCGATTGCTTATATTCTTCTACAGTTGAATAGCCTTCCTGGTTAGCATCTTCATCTGTCAATTCACCAAGAGCTTGAGAATAAACTTTTTCAACAACATACTGATGATTTTGAAGGGTCATCACTTCCCCAACATCCGCATATCTTCCGTTTCGGCGAGTAGCAGTTTTTTGTCCTACCAATACCTTTTCGACATCCGCTTGAAGCGTAACAAGGCGTTCAATTGTACATGTTTTTGGCGGTAAAGCGTTCGTTTCATTTTGATTTGACATATAATTCATTCTCCATTTCAATTTAATTTTTAGGTAAGGCTAAAAAAACGACTAGTTCCATTTTAATTAATATAGTACAAAATTAGCAAATTTTATTTAAGAATATTGCTATTAGAAGCAACAAAAAGGAGCTCACATCTAGCACCCATATTAAAGACCAATAGAAAAACAGAAAAACTCCCAAAATAGTTTTTCTGTTTTTTATAGTTAATCCTTATTCAACTAATCCATGATTTTATAATCGTAATCCAAATTTTCAAAGCAGTAAAACCAATTAGAACTGCCAGAATCCCTCGTAAAACCTGTGTTTTTGTTTGTTTGCCTATTTTTGCACCTAATGGTGAAGCGATTAAACTTGCAATTACAACAATAATTGTCGGCAAAATTTCAACCTGACCAGTAGAAATTTTCCCGATCGTTACGCCTATTGATGAGATAAATGTAATGGCTAATGACGATGCAATAGTCACACGAGTTGGTATTTTTAAGATCGTTAACATGATTGGTACTAACAGAAATGCTCCTCCTGCACCAACAATCCCTGCACTAGTGCCCACAACAAATGCTAGGCCAGCCGCAAGCCATACATTAATTGATATTTGACCATCCGCTGACATCTCGACGTTTTTTCTAGGAATAAACATTAAAACGACCGCAATCATTGCTAAAATTCCGTATACAAGATTAATTCCATGTTCTGAAAGTAGATTTGAACCGAATCCACCAAGAAAACTTCCTATTAGTACACTTATTCCCATACTTACTATTACTTTTTTGTTTAGATAACCGCTTTTACGATAGCTTAATACTCCACCTAAAGTTGCAAATACTACTTGGACGGCACTTATACCTGAAACTTGATGTGGTGTGAAAGCAGCAAATCCTAATAATGGAGGAATAAATAGGAGCATTGGATAATTTATAATCGCTCCACCAATTCCTACCATTCCTGAAATAAAGGACCCAAAAAAACCAACTAAGAAAAGTACTAAAATTAAGGTCCACTCCATTTAAAGTCCTCCTATAATAGAAAAGGAGAGGTGACTCTCCTTTAAGTGTGTAGACAAAGTTTAAAAACTTGGCTTAACCTTTTTTAATCCAAAATTTTAAAACATTGTCTTCTTCGGTATAATTTAATAATTCGTGTCCACCTGATTTAGCCCAAGCTGCAAGGTCGTTTTTAGCACCTTTATCAGTGACGTGAATTTCTAATACTTCGCCTGCTTCAATCTCTGCAATTGCTTTTCTTGTTTTTACAATTGGAATTGGACATGCTAAGCCTTTTGCATCTAATAATTTTGTAGCTTCCATTCTATTCTCCTCCAAGTCTCATTATCGTACTGCACAGCGATTTGGACCAATTTCCATTTCTCTTAGTTTTTCTTCATTTAAACTAATTTTGCCCATATTAACTTCACGGATTTCTTGATATGAGTTTGGTTGTGGCGGTAAGTTCTCAGTTACTAACTTTCTAAACTCACTTTCACTCTCAATGTTCAATCCATGATTCTGATCAAATAAATATCCTAATTTTTTATAAACACTACCATCCTCGTTCAATTCACTAATCACCATAAAATGTGATGGTAGCACGATTAATTCAAGCGATAAATTTCGGTATTTTTTATAAAGTGTTTCGCGTAAGTCCCCTACCCAATCCTCTGCCATACCAGCAAGATCGGGTCTTCCAATTGAATCGATAAATAAAATATCACCAGAAAGTAAGAACTTTTCATCAATAACAAATGAAGTTGATCCGATTGTATGACCTGGTGAATAAAAAGCCTCAATACTGATTGCTGTTTGACCAATCATTACCTTATTACCATCTTCTAATGGACTGTATTTAAAAGTAACCTCTTTAGCATCCTTTGGAGGTAACCAGTATGTTGCTCCCGTAATCTCAGCAATTTTTCTTCCACCAGAAATATGGTCTGCATGAAGGTGCGTATCAAATACATTTGTAATTTTTGCGCTCTTTGTATTTGCAAAATCAATATAGATATCCGTCATTCGAGTAGAATCAATAATAGCAGCCTCATCATTTGAAATAACCATGTAGGATAAACATCCCTTACCGATTCTGACAAATTGATACAGTTCTCCACCATTTTTCAGATCTGCAATTTTTACTGGTTCTAGATGTTCACTCCACTCTTTCATTCCGCCTTTAAGGTAAGCTATGTCTAGTCCCTCATCTGAAAGCATCTCTGCAATCATGATGGAAGATCCTTCTTTAGCACACACAACTAAAACATCTGTACTTGTAGGAATCTTATCTAAAATATCTTCAACCCCATCAAGTAAATCAAAATAAGGTATATTTAAATGTTCAAAATTTGAACCTTCTATTTTCCAATCGTTATAATCTTCAGTATTTCGGACATCTAAAATAAATAGTTCTTCTTTATCGAATATTTTTTTTGTAATCTCTTTTGCAGACATTGCTGTGACTGCCATCCTTAATACCCCCTATAGTATAAATTTTTTCAAAAAAAATTAGATTAACCTTTTATGATTGCTGTTTGCCCAGACCATTCAGTCATTCCAGGTATGACATTAAACACATTAGTAAAGCCACTAGAAACTAGTAATTGAGCAGCAAGGTCACTGCGGTTTCCAGTTCTGCAAACGATATATATTTCATTTTCTTTATTTAATTCTGTCATACGGTTCTCCAATTCACCTAAAGGGATTGATACCGCATTTGGTATATGATTAAATACATATTCTGCTTCTTCTCTTACATCTAAAACGATTATATTTTCATTTTGTAGTTTTTGACTTAATTGATCGTTCGAAATGACATTTTCAAATCTTTTTTCAATTGTATTTTCATCTGAAGATTTTCTTAAATAGTGTAGTAATACTTCTCCATTTTCGATTGTTCCTAAGTATTGATTTCCAGTGCTTTCCGCCCAAGCTTTAATATCTGCTTTTGAACCTTTATCAGTCGCTTGAACCTCGATTACTTGCCCATTATCTAAATCCTTCATTGCTTTTCTAGTTTTTACAATCGGCATTGGACAAGCTAATCCTTTTGCATCTAATTTCATATTTGTTTTAATGAATTCCATATTATGACCTCCGCACTTAGAATACCACTTGGGGTATTTATTTAATCAAAAAAAATTATTCTACGGTACCGAACCAAGAAAGCATTCCGCCTACCATGTTTTTAACGTTAAACCCTTGAGATTGAAGGAATTCTGTTGCACGGCCACTTCTAGCACCTGAACGACAAACCATAATATATTCTTTTGATTTATCTAATTCGTGTAATCGAAATTCGATTAATCCGAGTGGAATATGAATAGCTTCAGGGATTTTCCCTGCTGCAACTTCATCTACCTCACGAACATCGATAAGGGTAACTTCTTTTCCAGTTTTTAATTTATTTTCAAGCTCAATTGCAGTAATTTCTTTCATGTTATCCAATCCTTTCTAAATTATATAAATAAGTTAACTTGACCTTCTTCTGCTTCACCAATGTATGCGGCAACACCAGCATACTGAATATTCTCTAATAGCTCTTCGGTTTGTAGACCTAACAGATCCATTGTCATTGTACATGCTACTAAATTTATTTCTTGTTCTTGGGCCATTTCAATTAATTGTGGTAAAGGCAATGCATTATGCTTTTTAATGATATCCTTAATCATCTTTGGTCCAAAACCAGCAAAATTCATTTTAGAAAGTCCCATTTTATCAGCGCCTCTAGGCATCATCTTTCCAAACATCTTTTCAATAAAACCTTTTTTTGTTGCTATATGTTCACCTTTTCGTAAAGCATTTAAACCCCAAAATGTATGAAAAATAGTTACCTCATGATCAAAAGCTGCAGCACCGTTCGCAATAATGTAGGCAGCCATGGCTTTGTCATAATCTCCACTAAATAAAATGATATTTGTTTTCTTAGTTGTCATATTCTTTCTCCTTTTCATTCTTTATACCCACTAGGGTATATAACAAAACAAAAAAATATATCTTATATATACTATTACCCCTATGGGTATATGATATTAAAAATAAAAAATTGTGTCAAACCATATATTATCTACTTTTTACAAGTAAGTTTACTGCTTCTTTCACTAAATCTTCAGCATCTTGCCCGTTTTCATTCGCATTTCGGACACAATCAACTAAATTCGAGCTTACTATAACGCCAACCGTACGATCCAAAGCTGATTTAACTGCTGATAACTGTGTAATGACATCTTTACAGTCCTTGTCTTCTTCTAGCATCTTTAAAATTCCACGAATCTGTCCCTCAATTCGTTTTATTCTATTTTTTACTGGATCATCATATTTCATTAAATCACCCCTAACTTATAAAACTAAGCTTAACCTTTTTTTAGAATATATGTGCAATATTCTTACTTAGAATATATACCCCACAGGGTATGTTGTCAATCATTTAATTTTATATAAGTTAGCCTTCTTTTAGTTAGTTAAGAGTAAATATGAACAAAAATGATCACAATAATGTGATCATTTTTGTTCGAGTTACTTTGAGATTTTATGATTTCACTGTCATTTCCATCTCAAAATAAGTACCCACTTCCATAACTGCTTCGTCTTTATGGATAAAGTCATTTTTCTCTTTTAAATAAATATAATCATTAGACCATTCACCAATGTTTTGAAGAATATCTTTTAAAGCATTCGTAAATAATAATACCTCTTCATTTGTAGTCGTTGGATGAACACTCATGCGAATCCAACCAGGCTTTACACTAATATTTCCATTATCAATTTCATCTGTAATTGATTTAGACATTTCTTTTGTAATATTCAGAAGCATATGTCCATAAGTACCTGCGCATGAACAGCCGCCTCGTACTTGAATTCCGAAACGATCATTTAATAATCTAACAACTAAATTATGGTGAATATCCTTTAAATAAAAAGAATAAAAACCTAATCGTGGATTGCTTGAATTTTCAAGTACCACTACATTTTCAATTGACTTAAGTTCATCTACTACGATGTGTTCTAATTCTTCTTCACGGTTTAAGATGTTCTTTGTACCCATTGCATCTTTTACCTTAATAGCAAGAGCTGTTCTAATTGTTTGCAGAAATCCTGGCGTACCGCCATCTTCTCTTTCACGAATATTGTTAATATATTTTTTCTCACCCCATGGATTTGTCCATTCTACAGTTCCTCCGCCTGGGTGATCTGGAATTTTATTTTGATACATCGAAGAGTCAAATATTAAAACTCCGCTACTACCAGGCCCTCCTAAAAACTTGTGTGGAGAAAACAGAATCGCATCAAGTTTTTCCATTGGATCACTAGGATGCATATCAATGTCAACATAAGGTGCAGAAGCTGAGAAATCCACAAAACAAACGCCATTATATTCGTGCATTAGTCTAGCTAGCTTATGATAAGGTGTAATTAATCCAGATACATTGGAGCAAGCACTGAATGATCCAATTACTTTTCGTTTATTCTTATAAAACTCTAGGCGTTTTCTTAAAAATTCCAAATCAATTACGTTGTTCGCACAATTCGGTACAACTTCTACATCACAAATCGTTTCCAACCATGAAGTATGATTGCTATGATGTTCCATACTTGTTATAAAAACAACTGGTCTTTCTTCCTCAGGTATACTTAAACGGAAATGGAAATTTTCATGTATTTTAAGCCCTAAAATACGTTGAAACTTATTCATAACGCCTGTCATTCCTGATCCATCTGTTATGATTGTGTCGGAAGCGCTTGCATTAACATGTTCCTTTATGATCTGTAATGCTTCATGATAACAATTCGTCATCGTGCTGCCAGTTATATTTGATTCCGTATGCGTATTTGCAACATAAGGCCCAAAAGTAGAAAGTAATTTTTCTTCAACAGGTCCATATAACCTACCGCTCGCAGCCCAATCTAAATAAATAATTTTCTTTTCACCAAATGGCGATAAGAATGTTTTTTCATTTCCAATAATCTCTTTTCTAAATTGTGAAAAATACTTTTCTAAATTCAATTTTATCGCTCCTAATGAGAATATGTTTTGTGCTTTTTAATCGGAAGCTCTGTTTAGTTAATTAAGATAAAACCGAGTATTCCAATACCCAATAGGGTATTATATAAATTGCACTGAAGCCAGTCCGCTCATGACGGAATGGCTTTTTTAAAGTAATTTATCAATTTTTAAACAGAACCAATTAAAAAGAAAATATCTTGCGTCAAAATCTAAATAGAAAACTTATTTATATATACAAATATATGTCATATTATTCTGTATTAAAAGAATTTTTTCACTTTTAAAATATTAGTAAAATTTTACACTATCTATTTTATTTAAAAAGAGACCCTTTTTGATAGTACTCTTTCATCATTTTTTCTGGGACCATACTACCACCTGTAGCCCAAATGACATGGGTACTATTTTCCATTTTTTTCACTAAATTATTTTTTTGCAAATAATTTTTTCCTTCTTTAAATAATTTAATTGGACCAATCAAACCAGCTAGTGCTGACGGTTCTAAATAAAGATCCTCAGTATCAACTAACTCTTTTAACATGGTGTATAGTTTTTCATCACTTATTGTGTAGCTACCGCTTAAAAAAGGCTCGATGATTTTTCCTACAAAGCCAGATGGTCGTCCTACAGCTAGACCATCTGCATCCGTTTTATTATCAATGCCAAAATCTTGTACAGAAACTTGATCGTGAAGTCCTGTCATTAATCCAATCAGCATACAAGGAGAATGAGTTGGCTCGGCAAAAAAGAAATGAACATTATCTTTAAATAATAGTTTCAGACCAAATGCGACACCACCAGGTCCTCCTCCAACTCCGCAAGGTAAATAAACAAATAATGGATGATTTTCATCAATTGTAATGTTCAATTCTTCAAATTGCTTTTTTAAACGTGAAGCAGCTACTGCATATCCTAAAAATAAATCATTTGAATTTTCATCGTCTACAAAATAACAATTAGGATCTGCTTCTGCTTGAATTCGTCCTTCTTCTACTGCCTTACTGTAATCCGCTTCGTACTCAATAACATTTACGTTTTTACTTCTAAGTAAGTCCTTTTTCCATTGCTTTGCATCCGCAGACATATGTACGGTTACTTTAAAACCTAACTTTGCACTAATAATTCCAATGCTCATACCTAAATTACCAGTGGACCCGACAGCAATTGAGTAGTTTGAGAAAAAATCTCTAAAAATATCACTATCTATTTTTGAGTAGTCATCTTCAATCGTTAATAGCTGATGCTTTATAGCTAAGCTTTCGGCGTGCTTTAATATTTCATAAATGCCACCTCTTGCTTTAATTGACCCTGATATTGGTAAATGACTATCACATTTTAAAAATAATTCTCCTAATATAGTTTGTTGGAAATTTTTCTCTAAAGATTGTTTCATAGAAGGAATTTGTACTAAAGGAGATTCAATAATCCCATTTGTATCTTTTGTTTCAGGAAAAACCTTTGATATGTATGGGGCAAACCTTTTTAATCGATCATCTGCGTCGTTTACATCATCTTGAGTAAGTGGTGATATTTTCATTGCTTTTTGAAACGTCTCAAAATTTGGGTTCAACCAGAGGTACTCCTCTAAGTTCATCAGTTTTTTTAGGATTGGATACTTTTCTATATATGACTGTATATCAATTCTTTCCATCTATATTCCTCCTAGACTTTTACAGTTTATATATAGTTTATCAGATAATAGAATAGCTTTGATTGTTAATCTTTTGTAAATTCACATAAAAAGAGATTGGTTTAGATTTTGATTCAAACTATACTATTTCTATGTATCAGATTGGAGGGAATATGAATTCTAAACATAAAATTAGTAAGTTATCTCTTTTGCTAGAAATACTTATTGTTTCTACTAAACTGGGCTTAACTTCTTTTGGTGGACCGATCGCTCATTTAGGTTATTTTCGTGAAGAATATGTAAGAAGGAAAAAGTGGATTGACGATCAAAACTATGCTGATTTAGTCGCTTTGTCACAATTTTTACCTGGACCAGCAAGCAGCCAAGTTGGTATTGGTATTGGCTTAATACGTGCAGGGGTCTTAGGTGGAATTGTCTCATTTATTGGATTTACATTACCATCAGTCATTGCACTTATATTATTTGCATTATTACTACAAGATTTGGATATAAAAAATTCTGGTTGGATCCATGGACTAAAACTGGTTGCGGTGCCAATTGTTGCACAGGCTATTTTAGGTATGGTGAAGAACTTGACGCCTGATTTAAAAAGGAAATCTCTTGCTTTGTTTGCAATGATTGCTACACTAATATGGCAAACGACATTCACTCAAATTGCTGTCATTTTAATTTCTTCAATTTGTGGATATTTTCTATATCAGGATAATGAAAATAGTGATAAAACTGGATTAGTTACGAATATATCAAAAAAAATTTCAATCATTTGTTTGTCTATATTTTTTATATTATTAGTTTTATTACCCTTAATTAGTTCATTTACATCGTCAAAATGGATTTCTATATTTGACAGTTTTTACAGAGCAGGATCTATGGTATTTGGTGGTGGTCATGTTGTTCTCCCTCTACTTGAACGTGAGTTTGTTCCTACTGGATGGCTAAACAAAGAAACATTTTTGGCTGGATATGGGGTCACGCAGGCTGTACCTGGACCATTATTTACGTTTGCATCCTATTTAGGAACTGTAATGATGGGCTGGCGAGGAGGTTTAATTGCAACAATTGCCATCTTTTTACCAGCTTTCTTACTTATTTTAGGTACTCTCCCAATTTGGTCTAGTATGCGTCGTAGTTCGAAATTAAGGAGAGCTTTATTAGGCGTAAACGCAGCAGTAGTTGGGATCTTAATTTCAGCTTTTATTAATCCAATATGGATAAGCTCTGTATTTTCGATTGTTGACTTTCTAATCGTAGTTGTCTTATTTAGTATGTTAGTAATGATGAAATTACCACCATGGGTTATTGTACTTGTTGGAGCAATTAGTGGGGAAATCTTAACTAGAATTTGAATTTTATTTTGTTCATTATCTATTAGAACAGCCCCTCGTCATTTTTAAAAGAAGGGCAAATCCAATAAAAAAGCAGAAAAACTCATACATGTTTTTCTGCTTTTTTATTTTCAATTATTTTAATAATATAGCAATATTTCTTGCAGTTTTCTCAATATTTTCAAATGCGTTCTTCATAATATCTTCAATCGGTAAGATTGCAGGAATCGTAGGGAAAATAGCATCGATTCCGTGTTTATACAATTCCTCTATCCCATCACCAATACTACCACAAATTGCAATTACTTTTGCATTAGCTGGGGCACAAGCAGCCGCCCCAACAGGTGCTTTACCATAAATTGTTTGTCCATCCATTCTGCCTTCTCCTACAATTACGATGTCAGCATCCTTACATACCTCTTTAACATTTAATTGTTCAAGAACCAGTTCAATCCCTTTTTTAATTGAAGCATTTGCAAATAGCATTAGACCTGCACCCATGCCCCCACCTGCACCACTTCCCGGGATCTCTGAGACGGATTTATTTAGATAATGCTCAGCAATCTGATAGAAATTTCCCATTGCTTCATCCATTGTAGCTAATTGATCCGCAGAAAGTCCTTTCTGTGGTCCAAATATATAAGTTGCTCCATTTCTACCAATCAATGGGTTAACAACATCTGCCGCAATCGTGATTTTCACTTTATCTAATAGTGGTGACTTGTTTGCATCAGACATTGAAGCTACTTTTAGCAATGCCATACCATTGCATTCAATTTCCCCACCGTTTTGATCGAAGAATTGGTAACCTAGCGCTTGAGCCATCCCAATCCCACCATCATTTGTTGAGCTACCGCCAACACCAACAATAAGCTCAGAAGCTCCACGCTCAATAGCATAAAGAATTAATTCGCCAACACCAAAGGAAGTAGTTTGTAATGGATCACGTTTTTCAAGCGGTACAAGATGCAAACCACAAGCTTCAGCCATTTCGATAAATGCCGTTTTATTATCCTTTGAAAATGCAATTTTAGCTTGAACAGGTTCATTAAGAGGGCCTGTTACATTAATGGTTTCTACTTCTCCACCATTTGATGCGATTAAAGCTTGAACAGTGCCCTCCCCTCCGTCAGCCAATGGTAATAGATGATACTCTGCATTTGGGAATACTGAATGAAAGCCTTTATGAATGGCATTAGCTACATTCGTTGCATCCAAGCTTTCTTTAAAGGAATCAGGTAATATTACTACTTTCATTTTTCCTCCTTAAAGTGAAGCGATAATTTGATCTGTTAAGTTAAATAATTCACCATTTATTTCAATTGCAACCTCTGTATCAGTATGTTTAGTCACCGTTACAGATTCTTGCGTAATTGAAATCTCAAGATTTGTACCTTGCCAATGGAACGGGAAAGAAAGTTTGTCCCAATTTTTAGGTAAGTTTGGATTGATCTTTAACTTATTTCCTTCAACCGTTATGTTTGCAAAACCAAAGATTGTTGCTAACCAATTAGCACCTAGTGATGCTGCATGAATTCCTTCATCTGATGACTTCGGATTAGGTCCTAAATCGATTAAGCAAGCTTCCCTGAAAAGTCGATAAGCATTTTCTTTTTCGCCACATCTTGCAGCAACAATTGCATGAATTGCTTTACTAAGTGATGAATCATGAATTGTATGCTCCTCATAATAATGCAAATTCTTTTTGACTACATCTTCTTCAAATAAATTTGGGAATAGATATAGTAGCATAACTACATCAGCCTGTTTTAAAATCTGCATTTCATTTACTTCTTGTCGTGAATAATCAAAGAGAATTGCCTGGCTACCTTGTGTCTGTTTGTAAATTGATAAATCAATCTCAGGTTTTGTTAAAAAAGTATCATCCTGAGGAATAATTTTGTCTTCGTTTGGCTGTGGTAAGTAAAGTCGATTTAAAAAGTCATTTCCGCTCTTTACTAGGTCTTCTTCGATTTTATGATATTTTTCCATATAGCATAATGCTTGTTGAACATTATAATAAGCCATATAGTTCGTATAAGCATTGTTGTTAATATGTTCCGTATATTCATCAGGTCCAATTACATCATTAATTGAAAGTACTTCATTTTCATCAGTCGTACGACTAATCCAAAAACGAGCCGTTTCCTTTAACAATTCTAAACCTTCATTTGCCATAAATACATCATCAAATGTATTTTCATAGTATTGACATACTGCAAAAGCAATATCAGCAACAATATGATGCTCAGCTATAGCTGAAGCAACCTTTTGACGAGTACCAGTTAATATATTAATAGCTGCATATTCAGGAGTTTCCTCCATCCCAGAGTATGCACTTTCCCAAGGGAAAAGAGCTCCAGCATAACCATTTTTAGAAGCCTTATCTTTTGCTTCTTTTATATGAAGATATCGATAAGTTAATAATTTTCTTGCTACTTCTGGTTCGGTAAATAAATGAAAAGGTGCAATAAAAATTTCGGTATCCCAAAATACATGTCCTTTATAGCCTTCACCAGTTAAACCCTTTGCTCCTACACTAAAACGGTCATCATGTGATGGTGTCATTATTTCAATATGGTAAAGTGAAAAGTCTATAGCGATTTGATCAATCTCTTCCTTTGAAGAAATGCTAACGCGCTTTTGTTCCCAAAAATGATTCCACTTAATAGCTGAACTTTCTAGGAGACGATCGTATCCAGCTGATCTATTTTCTTGAACAGCCTGAATACTAGCTTGTGTAGGCTCTTCTTTTCCTTTATCAATTGAAGTATAGATTGCACTTATTTTTTCTAATTCGAACGACTGATTAACGGTTAAATCTTGTTGAATGATTGCCATAAGTTGACGGTTCTTTGCCATAAAAGAAACATTACTAGTACTAGGAACATTACATGATGTTGCTAAAGCGATTGTATGATTACTTTCAGTCGTACTATATACTGCATGCATGATTTTTTTATCGATCACACGAATGTTTTCTTCTAAAAGGTGTTGCTTTCCAAAATTAGATGTCTGTGCATCAATACCAGTCGTTATTTTAATTGATGCATCACAATCCAAACTAATCACAGTAATTTTTGATGCAAGTAAATGTATATTATCTTTGGAAACAAATCGTTGAAATTTTAAACAAAAACGATTACCATCTTTGTTTTTCCATACGACTTCTCTTGTTAGTTCTCCTTTTTGCATATTTAAAATACGCTCATAAGAAAGGATTTCACCTGTAAGGACAGAAAAAATCTCACCATTTATTTCAATCTTCATACCAATTAGATCTGGCAAATTTACGATTTCTGTAACATCATTTGCTGTGAATTTATTATAAACTCCTGCTACGTACATTCCCCGAGTTTGTTCTGAATAGTATTCTTCATGACTTGCTCGTAAACCTAAATAGCCATTTCCTAAAGCCATAATCGTTGCGTATTTATTGATTGATTGTAAATCAAATTTATTTTCGTTAATTACATTTACTTCTTTCATAAAGATATACTCTCACCTTTTTCAGCTGATTGATAGATCGCTTCAACAAGTTGTTGGATAGCATAACCTTGTTTTCCATCTGCTAACATGGCATTCTTCCCTAAACAACGATCAACAAAAGCAGCCATGCTTTTCGAATGACGGTCAGGATCAGCCTCTTCTCTCTTTAAAAGAGTTACAAGCTCTCCTTTTTCATCTGTATAGATTTCCGCTGGATACATCAAAGCACCAGCTTGATCCCCACAAAGTTCTACATTCATTTCTGATTTTTCTTTTATATTCAATGCAAAGGATGTTTCTAATTGAATTAAGCATCCATTCTCTAATTCAATATAAGAAAATAAAGAATCTTCTACTTCAAATTTTGAAGGATCCCATTTACCAAATGCACCTTCATCTTTCTTATGACCAATTTTCTTAAACATTTTTGCTGTTACTTTTTTAACCTTTGGATAGTCCAAAACGTAAAGTGCAGCATCAAGCATATGGATTCCTAAATCGATTAGTGGTCCTCCGCCTTGGATTTCTTTATTAGTGAAGTTACCCCAACCTGGAATGCCATTTCGTCTTAAAGCCTTCACTTTAACAAAATAAATCTCGCCCAATAAACCTTGCTCTATTTTTTCTTTTACGATCGAAACATCATCAGCAAAACGGTGATGAAAATCATAGGCAAGTATACGTCCCTTCGCTAACGCTGTTTCATACATCTTTCTAGCATCTTCAGCTAAGATAGCAGGTGGTTTTTCACAAAAAACATCACAATTATTTTCTAATGCTTGCATAACACTCTCAAAATGATATTTATTTGGAGTACAAACACTAACAATGTCAGGACTTTCTTTTGCATACATTTCAGTAGCATTAGTGTAATAGTTAGGAATATTATTACGCTCTGCAAAGCTCCTTAGTGATTCCTCATTTACACCAACTACTGCAACAACTTCTATTTCTTCTCTAGTTTTATAGTAAGCAACGTGAACTTTTTCAGCTATTTGTCCCCCGCCAATAATAGCTACTCTCTTCTTAATCACAACGCTACTCCTTTCAACTTAAAGCTTCTTTTATATGATGAAATGCTTTAATGTACTCATCCTCTAAGTTAGTTCCACGAACACGACATTCAAATGTTAAATAACCATCATAGCCATCAATCCTTAATTGCTCGAAGTGCTTTTTAAAATCTAATGATCCACTCCCCGGTTGGAAGCGATGATTATCTGCAATGTGAATATGTTCAACTAAATCACGATTATTGTGAAGTGCTTCTGATATACTATCTTCCTCAATATTCATGTGATAAAAGTCAGCAATTATTTTCACATTTTTAAACTGATTATCTTCAATATATTTACGTGCATCAGCTAAAGTATTAATCATATGATCTTGATAGCGGTTTAAAGGTTCTAAGTAAATAGTCGTTCCTGTTTCACCTGCAACTTTATCTAGAAAAACTAGTGATTCAGTAACTGCTTTACGATCTCCTTCTAGACTTCTTGGAGAAGACATAGGTGGTAGTCTGAATGTGAACATTCCCCATGCTGCAGGTACAACGATACCTTTTCCTCCAACTTCTTTTAACGCTTTTAGAATTTCTTCAATATCTGCTAAACCTTTTAAACGACGCTCTTCAATAAAATCACCGATCCAGCCATAATAACCACCACAAGCTGTCGTTACCGGTAAGCCAGTCTCAGCAATTGCTTCTTTAATTTCTTCTAAATGATCAACTAAAAACTTACCATCGATTTCAAAGCCTTCAAAACCAATTTCTTTTAAGTATTTAAATTTTTCTTTAATATTTTCTGGAAAAAATGCTTGATTTTGTGTTCCAATTTTCAACGAAATCCACTCCTAAACAGAAGGGAGTGTAATACACTCCCGTGATTTTAATGATTGATATTCTGATTATTTTTTAAATTGAACACCCATCTTAATGCTTAGCTCGGGCTTTTTATCAACAAATTCCATATACGATCCAGCTACTTCTTCAAATGAAACAACTGGTTCAATTAAATCTTCACAATTTAAATAACCGTTCATTAATAATTCCCAACAAGTATTTTCGATACGTTTACGTGACCAACGTGGATAATCCGGGTTTGGTTCACTACTGCCTCGTGAAAATACAATCTTTGCATTGTTAAAGTGTGCTTCACGACCAAGATTAAATCCTTCTGGGAAAGGTTTAGCAAAAGCTACATAAGAAATTGTTCCACCGTAAGCAATACCTCTTAGTGCTGCTTGCAGTGAACTTGATACACCACTTGTTTCAATGATTGAATCTGCTCCTAATTTATTAGTAATTTTTTTAATTTCATATCCTAAATCGCAGTTAATTGGATCGAAGCAATAATCCGCTCCATTTTTTAACGCGATATCACATCTATGTTGTAATGGATCTACACCAATTACAATACTAGCTCCAGCTTTCTTTGCTAATTGGATTGCAATTTGTCCAATCGCACCTAAGCCGACAACAACTACATAATCACCCGCTCTAACATTTGCGTCTCTAACACCGCTCATCGCAAATTGTGCTGGGTCATAATAAACTGCATTCTTCCATGAAGAACCTTCTGGCATTTTACGTAATTTATAATTATCTACAGCATTAACAATTACAGTTTCCATGATTGGACCATAAGTACAAACTTGATCTCCTAATTTATACTCAGTTACTTCATCACCGATTTCACAAATGCTACCTACAACCATATTTCCTAATTGAAATTCACCAAATACGATTCCACGAGCAGCTCCTTCTTCACGTGGCATAAACATTTTCCACTCTTCATTGAACTCTTCATCAATAAATGGGCTAAGTCCTCTAAAATCAACCACTTCAGTACCGTGTTTCGGTGATGCAAATTCGACTTTAATTTTCACTTCATTAGGTTGTACTGGGCGATCTTCGTACTCGACTAATGCTGCAACTCTAGGTTCAACTGCTACTAATTTTTTCATACTATATTTCATCCTTTCAGTAAAAAACTATTTCGATTTAACCTTTTACTCCACCTTCAGTTACATTCCCTTTAATAAAGTGCTCAGATAATGCATACATAATAACTACTGGTAAAGCAGTTACTAAAGATGCTGCCATCATACGACCCCACACATAATCTGGTGTACTAAATAAAGTATTTAAACCGATTGGTAACGTAAAGTTTTCTGAACTTGATAAGAAAATCGATGCAAATAAGTAATCGTTCCATGCAATCATGAATGCATATACGAAAACAGATACGATTCCCGATATTGATAAAGGAATAATAATATAGAAGATTATTTTTAATCGACTAAGACCATCAATCATAGCCGCTTCTTCTAAATCTTCAGGAATTGTATCGAAATAGCTCCTTAACATAAAAATCGCTGTTGGAAGAGTTTGTACAATCATCGTAATGATCAAAGCCATTTTTGTGTCATATAAGCCAAAGCCAGAAATTATTTTGAATAAAGGAACTACTAGTAAGATCCCTGAAAACATATACACAGTGTAAAAACTAGCATTGATTGTGACTCTTCCTTTAAATTTCAGTTTCGATAATGCGTAAGCTCCTAATATTCCAAGTACCACTGATAATGAAGCTGCTATTAATGAAACGATTAAACTATTTTTGAAATAGTTTAAATATGGGAAAATTGTTGGATTAAAAATGTCAATATAATGCTGGAAAGTCCATTCATGCGGCAATATTGTCGGATTTGTTGCAATTGCTTCTTTTGAACTTTTTAATGACGTCATTAGCATAATAAAGAATGGAAATAACATGATTCCTAATATTAAAATCAGCACAACGTAGAAACCAGTTTTCTTCATAATTTTATTTCTTTTACTACTTACTGCTGCCATTTAAGTTCACCCTCTTTCTTGATACGATAATAACAATGAATAATATGATGAATAAGATTACTGAAATTGACGATGCTTTTCCTAAATTATTGAAAGCAAACGCTGTTTCATATAGATAAATACCTAAAATATTTACTTTATTTGTTAATAAGTAAACATCTGTAAACATGTAGAACATCCAAATAAATCGTAAAGTTACAACTGTTAGTAATACCGGCATAATCGCTGGTAAAGTTACAACTTTAAACTTTTGCCAAAGTGATGCCCCATCGATATCAGCAGCTTCGTATAATGATTTATCAATCGTTTGCAAGATTGCTAAAAACGAAATAAATGCATAAGGGAAATACTTCCAAATCGCAAAAACTACGACAATTATAAAACTACTAACTGGATTGTCAAACCATAATGGCGCGGTTTTAAATAGATGAAAAACATCCGTTCCTAGGTAATTAATAATCCCATATGAGTTATTGAACATATATTTCCAAGCAAAAACTAATGAAATTGATGGAGTTACATAAGATAGGATAATTAAAGATCGAGCAGTTTTACGGAACTTAAATGGTCGATTAAAGAATAACGCAACACCAAGACCAACTACAGTACTACCAACTACAGTTAATACTGTATATAAAATAGTAATTCCTAAAGATTTATAAAACACAATATCTTTAATAACATCCGTGTAGTGAGATAAACCAACAAACTTAGCTGGTAATCTTGGGTTAATTGGCTGATCAAAAAAACTTATTTTAATATTAGATAACATCGGATAAGCAACTAGTAATAATAGAAGGAAAATACTTGGTAAAAGTAGTACCATGGCTAGCTTTATATCAGATCTTTTTCGGACAATCGGTTTCATACTACCTCCTAAAAAACAATCTATTCTCTCATTTGATAGATTGGTGATAAAGAAAAGTTGTTTAAAAAGCAACTTAGCTTGCTTTTCAAGCGTTCGTTCTTTATAAACAACTTTCAGTAATTAAGAAATTGAAATTAAATAATTAATACTTGGTAAATTGAAATACTAGTAATTATTTTATTACGCCTTTTAATTTTTCTTCTGCTTCTTTAATAGCAGAATCTACGCTTTTTCCACCAACAGTCACTTCATTAATTAACTTAGCAACTGCTCCTGAACTTGTAACATCACCCATTTTTAAGAAGTTCTTGTTATCAACAAGACCAAATACTTGAATGTTATCAAACGCGCTTGCGATTTCAGTTGAAAGTTCACCAAATGAATTGACAACTTTATTTTCTTTATATTCTTTGCTTTCTGTTACATCTTTATTTACTGGTTGAGATCCACCTGGAGACATTAATACTAACTTCGTATTATTTTCAGGTTTTGCCATGAACTCTACTAATTTTTCTGCAGCAGCTTTTTGGTCAACATCTAAACCAGAAGAAATCGTGTAAGCAGATACTGTTCCATATACTGCTTTTGTTTTTTCAGTTGGAATGACAAATCCAATATTGTTTGTTTTTCCTTCTTCATATACTGAAGGAAGAATATAAGTTGAGTAAACTGCCATTGGAGCAGTTCCATTCATAAACGCATCTTTTACTTCAGTAACATCATTAGAACCTGGCATTGTGTATTTTGATAATTCTTTGTAGTAACTTACAGCTTCTTTCATTTCAGGTGTATCTAATGTTAAATTACCTTTGCTATCGAACATATTTGCATTATTTGATAAAGCAAATTGTGAGAAGGCTTGCTCAGAAAAACCACCTTCAACAGTTGGAAGTGCAATACCGTATTTTTTACTTCCACTATTCGTAAATGCCTTTGCAATCTTTAAAACATCATCCCAGTTTTTAGGTTCTGCGAATCCTTTATCCGCAAGCATTTGCTTGTTATACCAAATTCCTTGAACCCAACCACTAATTGGTACACCTGTATAATTTTTGCCGTCCTCAGTTTTTAAAAGCTTTAACGCACCTTCATAATACTTATCTTCTCCAACTTTAGAGATCACTGATTTAACTGCGTCTTTATCAATTAATTCATCTTTGTCCATAACTTTTGCATAGTCTTGTCCAACTTCAATTACTGCTGGAAGTTTCCCAGAGCTTGCTAACGTTACAACTTTTGTATTATAAGCATCTTCCTCAACTGGAACTTGCTTTACTTTAATATTTGGATTTGCTTTTTCAAATTTTGAAATTAAGTCTGTAATAACCGCTAATCTTTCTTGTTCAACAGAAGAATGCATAAATTCAATCGTTACTTTACCATTCTCTTTTTTACCACCACAAGCTGTTAATCCAACAGCTAACATTAAAACCAAGAACATACTTAAAAATTTCTTCATTGTTCTTCCTCCTAATTTACTGGTTTTAACCAAATGTATTGATATGGATCTAAAGAAATAGATTCATTAAATTCTTCAACTTCTTCAGTTAAAATATTTAAATATTTTCCATTGAAACTGCATATAACTTTTTCATTTGAAAGATTATGAAGAATGACAATGCTATCTTCTTCATCTACTCGTTTAATAGCAAATACATTTTCGTTCAGATCAAGTACTTCCATTTTTGTATTCGGATTAAATAGTTTTTCTTCTTTACGTATTCGAATAATATTTGTAAGTTCTGTAAAAATCTTATTTCTTAATGATCCAACTTCATTTAATTCATTTTCAATTTCAACAAATGAATATTTTTGACGATTAATCGAACGATTCATACCTGTTCTTTCCACACCTGCATAATCATTTCTTGAACCAAGCATACTTTGAATATAAATTGCTGGTACTCCTTGGAATGTTAATAAAATTGAATGTGCCAATAAGAATTTCTTTACTCTTAGTTCATCACTCGATGATTGTTTATTTAAAGCATCTAAGTAAGTTACATTAATTTCATATGGACTTTCAGTACCATCTGAATTTTTCTTATAATTTACTAGTGCACCTTCTACTTTTAAATCTTCTACTAATGAAAGTATTTCTTCTTCAGGGATAATTCCACGTATCGGATTTAAACCAATTCCATCATGAGAAGCCAAGAAGTTGAAGAACGTTGTTTCTTCTCCAGATCCTTCAAGATTTTTTGCCCAATTTGTTAATGCACTTCCATTTCCTTTATGAAGTGAGTATAAAACTAATGGAGGCAGTGGAAATTGGTAAACCATATGCGCTTCATCATGTCCGTTACCGAAATAAGAAATATTATCTAAATGAGGTACATTTGTTTCAGTAATCATTACTGTACCTTTAGCAGCTTCATCTAATAAATCACGGAATAATTTAACGATTTCATGCGTTTTTTCTAGGTGGATACAAGAAGTTCCAACTTCTTTCCACATATATCCTACAGCATCAAGTCTTACATATTCTGCTCCTTGTTCCAGGTAAAACAGTAAAACATCAACCATATCTAATAAAACTTGTGGATTACTAAAGTTCAAATCAATTTGATCGTCACTAAATGTTGTCCAAATGTATTTTTCCTCACCATTCGCTAAATTAAACTTTGATAGCAATGGAAGTGCTCTAGGTCTAGTTACTGAGCTTAAATCAATTGATGGATCCATTTCGACGAAGTAATCTTTATATTTTGAATCACCATTCAAATAGCCTTGGAACCATTCACTCTTACTAGAAATGTGATTACATACATAATCAAACATGATTCTCGTTGATTTTGATAAATTCTCAATATGTGACCAATCTCCTAATTCAGGATTTACTTTTTTATAGTCAACTACTGAAAAACCATCATCAGATGTATAAGGATAAAAAGGTAAAATATGAACAAGTTCAAATTTATTTGCTAAATGCTCATCAAACATTTTTTTAAATGTTTCTAATGTTGGTTTTCCCTCTTCTTGAAATTGATCGCCATAAGTAATTAAAACTACATCTGACTCATCCCAATTTTGTTTTCTTTTTTTAGTAATGTTCAATTTAGCTTCTTCAATTCGTTTCTCAATCAAGCTATTAATCTGATCTATGTCTTCATTTTCATAAATAAAAGCTAATCTTTCTTTTATTTTTCTCATATGATCCCTCCTTGTGGTATCGCTCCCACAGAGATTTAAAAAAATGAGCTTTAGTTTGGTACCGCTCCCACATCCCCAATATATTATAGAAAGCGCTTACTGTCAAACTAAAAAAAATACGAATAAAAAATTTTTTTTGATTTAATAAAATAATTTATTGATCGGGTATTTTTTTACTAAATTTTTGGTATTGCTACTTTTATGTATTCTCCATATAATTGCCCTAGTAATAAATACAGATAAAAAAGTTATATCTGGCTATTCTCTGTTCATAATCTTGACAAATTTTTAAAAAAATCGTTACTATCATTTATATTAGGAATTTCTTTCTATCGCTCTAATTATTATGAACAAAAAATATTGCGATATACTTTTTTTTATTGATCTTATCTACTTATAAAAAAATAATTTACTATAAAATGTAAACGGTTTAATTTAGAAGAGGAGTTTACAAATGGGCCCAACAATTTACGATATTGCTCGGGTGGCTAACGTTTCAAAGTCCACTGTGTCTCGAGTACTTAATAATAAAGATAATATTTCAGAAGAAAGTCGTAACCGAGTTTTGAAGGCAATTGAAGAATTAAATTACCAGCCAAACAAATTAGCTAGGGCACTTACATCATCAGGCTTTGATGCAATTTTGGTAATGTCACGTTCTACTAAAACTACTGCTGGAAACACGTTTTTCTCTGAAATAATTCACTCTATTTCCACGAGATCAGAAGAAGAAAATTTTGATGTCATTATCCAAACATCTAAAAATAGTAAAGATGAGCTTAAAAAGTGTATTGAGAAAATTCGAGGTAAAATGATTAAAGGTATTCTAATGTTAAGTTCGCCTGCTAATGAGGAGTTTTTCAAGGAATTAGATAATTATGAAATTCCAGTTGTCGTTATCGGGAGAGTTGAAGATAACTATCGAAACGTCTATTCAGTAGATACTGACAACTTTAATGACAGCTATCAATTAGTTCAATATTTAATTGATCAAGGACATACTGACATTGCATGCCTTCATTCTTCGCTTGATTATCATGTATCAATTGACAGATTAGAAGGATATAAAAAATGTCTAGTTGATAACGGAATCCCACTTCGTTCAGACCGAATTATTGATAGTGGATATACAATGGAAAGAGCATATGAAACATCTGAATCACTACTAAAATCAAAGGATTTACCTACTGCAATTTTTGCAATAGATGATTTAAAAGTTATAGGATTATACAATACAACTACAAAGTTAGGGCTAACAATTCCAAATGATATTTCAATCATTGGATATAATAATGGCATTTTTTCACCATTATTCTCACCACCATTAACCGGAATTGAAATTCCAGTTATGAGGCTAGGTGAAATAGCTACAGATTTGCTTTTTAAGCACATAAAAAATCAAACTGAAAAAACAGAGCACATTATTGTTCCAACAAATCTAATCGAACGAAAATCAGTTGCAAAATTAAATTAATTGAGATATTGGGGGTAGCATTTTGAAAAAACAAGTTGAAGCAATTATTTTTGACTTAGATGGCGTAATTACTGATACAGCTGAATTTCATTATTTAGCATGGAAAAAACTAGGTGAAGAATTAGGAATTCCCTTTGACCGTGAGTTTAATGAAACGCTAAAAGGAGTAAGCCGAACAGATTCATTAGAAAGAATCCTAAAGTTAGGAAACAGACAAAATGATTTCACCGAGTCTGAAAAAAATGAGTTAGCAACGAAAAAGAATGCTCACTATGTTGAACTAATCCGTAATATTTCAGAAAAAGATCTATTACCAGGAATTGAATCATTCTTAAAACAAATTAAACAAGCAGGCATTAAAATTTCAATGGCATCTGCTTCAAAAAATGCATTAATGGTAGTTAAGTCTTTAGGAATTATTAATTATTTTGATCATATCGTTGATGCCTCAACTGTTATAAATTCAAAGCCGCATCCCGAGGTATTTTTAAAAGCTGCCGGAGCTGTATCTGCTAACCCTGAAAACTGTATTGGTGTTGAAGACGCTGCTGCAGGTGTAGATGCGATTAACGGGGCTAATATGTTCTCGGTTGCGATAGGAGAGACAGCTATTTTAGGCCACGCCAATTTAGTCTTATCATCCACAGAAGAATTAGATCTTGATCGAATTATTGATCAGTATTTATCAGTATAAATTACCACTTTTTATTATTCGAGAATAATATTTCTTGCACTAAATTATCTCTATAAAAAAAACGAAAATCTCATTTTTAAGATTTTCGTTTTTTTTATTATGAAAATATCTCTTCTTGTTTTCCAACCAATTCAATCTCAAACCCTAAATCTTCTAGCATTGAATGGTCACTATTTGTCTCCTGACCTTCCGTAGTCAAATAATCACCTATAAAAATACTATTTGCAGCATACAATCCTAGTGGTTGTAAACTGCGCAGATTTACTTCTCGTCCTCCAGAAATTCGAATTTCTTTCGTTGGATTTATAAAGCGGAATAGTGCTAATACTTTTAAACAATAACGCGGATTTAATTCGTTCACGCCTTCAAGTTTCGTTCCATCAATAGCATGTAAAAAGTTTACCGGAATGGAATCTGCATCCAATTGTCGTAATGACCTCGCGATTGAAATAACATCTTGTTTTGTTTCCTTCATCCCAATGATGGCTCCCGAACACGGAGATATACCTGACTGTTTAACTTTCTCAACAGTATCGATTCGATCCTGATATGTATGAGTTGTCGTAATATAATTATGGTGCTCAGCTGATGTATTTAAATTATGATTATATCGATCAACACCTGCTTCTTTAAGCTCATTTGCTTGATGATCTTTAATAATCCCTAAGCAGGCACATACTTTCATACCATATAATTCTTTAATTTCCTTAACTGCATCTGTTACTACATTTACATCTCGATTTGTTGGTCCGCGCCCACTTGCAACAATGCAATATGTACCTGCTTTTAATTCAAAAGCACGCTTTGCCCCATCAAGAATTTCTTCTTTAGATAGAAAAGGATATTTCTCAATCGGTGCACTAGAAATTGAAGACTGGGAACAATAACCGCAATCCTCAGGACAATAACCACTTTTAGCATTAATGATCATATTAAGTTTAACTTTTTTTCCATAATAATGTTTCCTTATGATAAATGCACCGTTTAAAAGTGAAAGTAATTCATCATCTTCACATGACAAGATGCTTAAAGCTTCCTCATCTGAAATTTCTTTACCTAAAATAACCTCTTGCGCTAATTTAGTCCAATTCATATCATCACTCACCATTTCATTGATTTTTCGTTAATAATTCCTGGAATTCTAAAATAGATGTTTCTGTAAAAAAATCTATCTGCTCCGGTATAACACCAAGAACGTTATGACCTGTTAATTTTTCTAGCATAACTAAATTATCTTTTTCCATTTCACCCATAACTGAAGGTACATTATTAATTAATAATCCCATTAGATTAATTTGGTGTGATTTTAAATATTCAGTTGTTAATACAGTATGGTTAATTGTTCCTAGCTTTAAAGATGTAACAAGGATTACTGGTAAGTTTAATAGTTTTATTAAATCAATCGTTCCAAAATTTTCTTTTAGCGGAACCGCAACTCCGCCCGCTCCTTCAACAAAAACAACATCATGCTTATGTTCTAATTGCTTATATTTTTCTAAAATAACTTGCTCATCAATATAAACATCTTCTAGTTTACTAGCTAAATGTGGTGAGACTGGTGTTTTCAATGTATATGAACTGTAGTAATCATGCTCTTCTGTTAGTTCTAGTTTCTCTTTATAAAAGGCTGTATCTTCCCCTATGAGTCTATTGTTAATATTAACGACTCCACTTTGTATTGGTTTATAGGGTATTGCATCAATTCCTTTTTTCTGCAAGCAATCCACCATTTGGGCAGTAACATAGGTTTTTCCAATATTCGTATCGATACCAGTAACAAAATATCCTTTTCCCATCTTAAGCAGCCACCTTTTTTTCATTTTCTCTAACTTTTGCAAAATGGGAATGTAGGCGCACCGCTAATACTCCCCCAAAAACAGCTAGTAATAAATCTTGTCCAATACTATATACGAGTCCCATCATAAGAACTTCTTTTAATGAAACGGGACTATCTAACCAAGTGTTTAATGAAATATATACATATGTAATGCCTAAAATATAAACAATAATTAATCCGATTACATTAGCAAAAATAAAATTCTTAAGTTTTGGTTTCTTTGTTTTTTCAACGATCGATCCAATTACAAACGCAGCAATAATGAAACCGATTAAATAGCCAAATGTTGGTTTTAAAACATATTCAGGTCCACCACCAGAAGCAAATACTGGTATTCCGATTAATCCAATTCCAACGTACAGTAGTTGACTCATCATCCCTTTTTCACTTCCTAAAAGGCAGCCTGCTAAAAACACGAAAAGAATTTGAAGCGTAAAAGGAATCACTGGTAAAGGAATCTTTATAAAGGCTCCGATCGATGTTAGTGAGGCAAATAATGATATTACTGTTAGTGATAAAGTTCTATTTTGCATCGTATCCCCCCTATTAGTTTATGAGTTTGATAAATTAGCAAAATTTGACAAACTCACAAAATTAAATTAACATGCAATTGAAATATATGTCAACCAAACTATAGAAATAGGTTAACATATAAAACAGGGGGGAACATATATGAATCATGAACTCTATCAAGATTTATCTAAAAAAAATAAACAGTATCTTTGGCACCCTTTTACTCAAATGAAGGATTATCTAAACGAAGATCCACTAATTATTTCACATGGTAAAGATCGAAAACTATATGATGTATTAGGCAATGAATATTACGATGGTGTATCCTCTATTTGGTTAAATGTTCACGGACATAATATTCAAGAATTAAATGAAGCCATTCATGAACAATTAGAGAAGGTTGCCCATTCGACACTTCTTGGAATGGCCAATATTCCTGCCATTCTATTAGCAGAGAGACTAGTTGAAATCTCTCCAAGCGGATTAGAGAAAGTTTTTTATTCAGACTCAGGTGCTACCTCAGTAGAAATTGCGATTAAAATGGCCTATCAATATTGGCGAAACATAGGAAGATCTGGTAAAAATACTTTTGTTACAATGAAGGAAGCTTATCACGGAGATACAATCGGAGCAGTGTCCGTAGGGGCAATCGACTTGTATCATCAAGCATATAACGAGTTAATGTTTCCAAGTTTAAAGGTTTCCTATCCACATCTTTATCGTTCAAAATATGTGGGAACTGAAGAAGAAATAATCAATTCCTATTTAAAAGAGGTTGAAAATTTATTCATCGAAAAGGCTAACTCAATTGCGGCATTAATTATTGAACCAATTGTTCAAGGAGCTAGTGGTATCATTGTCATGCCAAAAGGGTATTTAAAGGCAATACAGGAATTATGCATAAAGTATGATGTATTGTTAATTGCTGATGAAGTTGCAACAGGATTTGGTCGAACAGGTAAAATGTTTGCTTGTGAACTAGAAGGAGTTACGCCAGATATTTTAACTTGTGGCAAAGGATTAACTGGTGGCTATTTACCAGTTGCAGCAACTTTAACGACTAACAAAATTTATGAAGCATTTTTAGGTACATACGAAGAACAAAAAACTTTCTTTCATGGGCACAGCTATACAGGTAATCCCCTTGGATGCGCTGTTGCATTAGCAAATCTAGATTTATTTAATAAAACGAAATTATTACAACATGTCGAAACAATCTCATCTTATGTCCAAGAGAAACTGATACAATTTAATGAGTTAAAACATGTTGGAGATATACGTCAAAGTGGCTTGATGATTGGAATTGAACTAGTAAAATCTAAAGATACTAAAGAAGCTTTCCATTGGAACGAACGAATTGGTGTGAAAGTAACCAAAAGAGCAAAAGAGCTTGGACTACTCACCCGTCCCCTTGGAAATGTTATTGTATTTATGCCTCCATTAGCTTCAAAGGAATCGGAGCTTGATGAAATGATAGATATTCTTTATCGCGCTATTTCTGAAGTTACAGACGGGTAAGTAACTTAGTAATAAGAACTAAGCCAGATAAGGAACTATATCTAAACTAGTAAACCATGAACAAATCTACTGTGTTCATGGTTTACTATAATGGGTTGAATTGAAGTTCTAATTCAATTGCATTTTCAAACTGGTTGGATTGAATATAATATGAATATAATTTTTTTCCATACTGTTCATAATAAGAAATATTATTTGTTGATTTAAATTGGGGTATTGCTACTTCGCTCAAAAATTTATAATATTCTTTTTGATTACGTTCACAGTTTAGCTTTAAGAGCATAAATAATGTCCGATGAATTGAACTTTCGTATTTTTCAGCTAGTTTACTTCCTAAATTGATCAACTTTAAAAGTTCCGTCTTTTCAAGTAAGTTCCCTTCTAAACACGCTTCGATATAATTATAATAACGTCTCAAATAATAGATTGACTTGTTTTCTGTTATATGTAAGGATTGTTCGAAGCATTTAGAGGCTACTTCAAAATCTCTTCTTTTAAAATATTTAACACCTAAATTATTTAATAGAATCCCTTTTTGTATTTGCGCACCTACACGATCACAGCTCCGAATTAAACTTTGATATTTTTCGATCAATTCTTCAAAAGGCATGTCCTGTTCATTATCATATTGAAATAATAAAAGTGATTGCGCATTTAATGCCTGAACATAGTTATGGTTCGAATTAAAATATTTTAGAGATTTTCTTGCATACATAAATGCTAATAATTTAGAGCCTGCGAAATAATAAGCGAGAGCTAGATGGTAATAATATTCTTCATTTTTATACACTCCATTATTTATTTGATTCAATACTCTAACAGCATCTCTCATATCTTCACATACAGTGGTTCTATAAATGCTAATAAAATAGATTCCTTTCACATGCAGAAGAAAATTCTTTTCGTATTCATTAAGGTGAACAAATTCTTTTTCAATTCTTTCGATTGTTTGTTTAGCTTTTTTAAACATTTTCTTATAAAGATAAAATCTCGCCAACAATAATGAATACTCCACTGCATATTTTGTTGACATAATAAAAGGTATATTCTTAAGTTGGTTAAAGTTGTCTTCAATACATTTGGATCTTTGCTTTATAATGGCTAAGTTTAATTCATTCAAATGTTTTCCAATTCGATTATATGATTCTAACTTTTCGTTCAAATCAATCCCTAATCGTTCAGAAAATAAAGCGATTATTTCAGAAGTAAATGTAACTTTTCCACTTTCAAATCTACTTAAGTATGATTTAGAACAAATCCCCTCACATAACATTTCTTGACTAAATCCGCTTTTCTCACGGTAAAACTTAATTATTTTCCCGACTACCATTTTTTCCCACCTAGTTTTTCTTTCAGAACTGGGATCAATTCGTATGTTTGAAATATCTTACTTTCTATTTATTTAAGTCGATATCGTAATCAATAGTAGCTAACAAATAAATTTCAATATAATTCATAAATTGCCTCCAATCATTCTTTTTACAGATTAATGAGTTAATTATAATGGTAGACTATTATAAAATATATTTAGTGTTTTTTATAATCTGTTATTAAAAATTCTTAACTTAGAAAGTTGTGGCACAATGCATATTGAAAGGCTTAAATACATTTATGAAGTTTCTCTAACAAATTCTATCTCAATAGCTTCTCAAAATTTACATGTCACACAATCAGCAATTAGTCAGGCAATCTCAAGTGTTGAAGATGAATTAGGAGTTAAAATTTTCAATCGCGATCGACAAGGAACAAATCTTACATTTGAAGGAAAGCAATTAATTGAAACAATAAAAGAACTGTTACAAAATTATCAAAAATTAATAGAACAATCTGTGAGTCTCCAAAATGAACCTAGCGAGGTATTAAAGATCGCTACAATCCCTGGACATATGGCTACTATCTTAAAAACCTTTTCTAAACTAAAAAAAAATCATCCAAATGTCTCTCTAAACGTAGTAGAAAAAGGGTCAAAAGAGATTGTAGAGGGTGTCATAAAACAAAAGTATGATTTTGGTTTCATTCAATTTCGAGATTATTTAATGAATGATCTAAAAAAAGTTCGGGCAGAAGTTTTACTAAGGAGCCCTATTCATATTTGCACTAGTAAGTCCTCTCATTTAGCTTTAAAAAATTCGGTAACAATTAACGATTTAAAAGATGAAAGCTTTGTACTTTATAATGATGACTATCTAAATTCTTTAACCGAGTATTTAAAAGATTTTCCAATGAATGTATTATTTGTAACTGATAATTTAGAGGTTATAAGGGGTGCAGTTATTGAAGACTTAGCAATCACATTTGATACATGTATTTCCCTAAAAAATGAAGCGTCCATTTTAAATGGACAAACTGTTTCAATTCCTTTAATTGATGTAGAACCTTTGACGGTACCGATTGGATGGATCCGTTCAAATAGCTCATTCTCATCTAATTTATATGAAAAGTTTATAAATCTTTTAAAGATTGAGTTGGAATGGCTTGCTCATCATTAATTTCCCATAAAAAAAACAGAAAAACTTTTCATGTTGGTTTTTCTGTTTTTTATACTAATAGTCTATTTAGTTTTTTAAGTAACTTCTTAAATTCTCTTCAACACTCTCATTAACAATAAAGCAGTAAATAATGCAATCACTCCATTAATATAAAATGAAGTATTAGCTCCAAATTGTTGCCATAACCAACCTGTTAGCAACGAAGCTGGAAAAAAACCAATTCCAGAAACCATCGCATAGAAACCGAGTGCCGTTCCCCTCTCATCAGGTCTCGCTAATTCTACGACAAGTGCTTTTTCAACCCCTTTTGTTAAAGCTGAATAAAGTCCGTATAGAATAAAAAGAATGACTAAACCAGTGGCTGAGTGAGCTTCTGCAAAACCGATATAAACGATTCCATATAAAGCATACCCAGCCGTTAGTATTCCTCTACGTCCATATTTATCGGAAAAAGCACCTGAAATATAAGAAAAGGAAGAAGCTGTTAAATGAAATACTAAATACATCAATAATACACTTTGATTCGAGAATCCAAGATTTGCTGCTCTTAATAACAAAAAAGAATTGGATGAATTTACAATTGTAAACAATAGTACAATTAATAATAGTTTCTTTATATTGGAATCTAAAAGCTCCCATTTAAAATCTAACTTTCTTGATGGCTTATAAGGTTGCTCAATTGGTCTATTTATTCTTTCCTTTACACTAAATAAAATAATCCAACCGATTGTTATCGGAACCAATGAATATAAAAACACATCCTTAATGTTTTTATTTCCTACCGCTTGCAAAATAACAATAGCTGTTCCTATTCCTAAAGCAGCTCCTAACATATCCATCATTTGATGAATACCGAAAACTCTACCTTGCTTATTTTTCCCACCAGATTCTGATATTATAGCGTCTCTTGGGGCTGTACGAATGCCCTTTCCTGTTCGATCAACTAGCTTCCAAATGAAAACTCCGATCCATGAACTTGAAAAAATTAGAACAAGCCTTCCTATACCTGATAACCCATATCCTAGAATCGCCAAGCTTTTTCTGTTCTTCAGTCGATCTGAACGCTTACCAGAATATAACTTTAATACACTAGCCAGACTTTCGGATAAGCCATCAATAACACCGATTATGAAAGGACCTGAGGCTGAAAGAATAATTGGGATTAACGGTGTTACCATGTAAGTACCCATGTCTGTAAAAAAGCTGACCAGACTTAATATCCACACATTCTTACCTCTCATAATCCATTACCTCCTAAAATCGTAATAAAGGAAGACTACAGTCACTCGACTTGCTTTTTTAACAATTTTTCCTCACGTATATTCTCTTTCAACAGCGAGACAAATCGAAATAACTCCAGTGAGAATATGATTCCACTTAACCAAACTGAGCTGAATACAAACCCAGCAGCAATGTCACTAGGTAATAAGTGGTGCAAATAGACGCTGCTTATAGAAAATAGTAGAACAACAAAAATAAAACAGAAGAACATTACGATATTAAGTAAATAAGCTTTGTTATGCCGAACTAACATAATAATGAAGTAACCTAATACTGTCAAAATCAACATAGATTTTTCATTTGGAAAGTTTTTACTTACATTACTACCTAGCATAAAGTTGAAGATCCAAGGAATCCCAATGGATAGAATAAGAATTCCAGCTAAACTAGCGATAAAAAAGAGCAATTCTAGCCATTTATTTTTGTTGTTTATTAATATGACAAGAATGGTAGCAAGTGAGACTGCCAATAAAACCTTCCATGTCGATAATGAATAAATAAAGTTCATACTCCCATGCCAATTTTGATTAAATAAATTAAAAACAATGGTCTTGAATACGGAATTGAATTTATCAAATTCATTACTAATTTTGTCCTGAATTAACCCGATCATTAAGATAATGAACGTAACGAAAAAAATTAAACACGTTAGGATGATCAACTTTAATTTCATGAAACTTTTAAATCTCTTGAAACTTGATTCAAAAATTAATAGTAATGACTCTTTAATTATTTCCTTATTTGCTTTAACAACAAAGAAGGTGAGTACTATAATACCTAATAATATACTACCTAATACTAACCACTTTTTAATTTCTACTTGATAGATATCCCATTTTGGTCCCATGATTTGACCTAACCATATAAAGGTTCCAACCCAAAGAAATACACCAATATAGGAAAAGATAGCAAAGGATCGATACGGTAATTTTATGATTCCGGATATGATGCTTGCGAAATGTCTAATCCCTGGAATAAAGAAAGATACAAGCAATAATACCTTCCCATATTTTTCATACCATTTTGACATCTTTTCGATCTTTTCAGGACCCATATGGATATAGCGTCCAAATTTACGAAAAAAAGGTGTACCAAGTTTATATCCTAACCAATAGGAGATTGTTACTCCAACAATTCCTCCAAGGCCAGCAAAAATAATGGACAAAACAATATTCATTTTCCCATGAAAACATAAAACACCTACATAACTCATTAATGCTTCATTCGGAATAGGAACTATAATCAATTCCAACATTAATGATAAAAATAGGATTATATAACCATATTCATTTAATAAATGGATGATTTCGTTCATATTAAAACCTCAATCTTCAATACTCATGTACTGATTATTTTCACTTAAATTCATCTAGTGGAAATACTACCTCTACTTCCGTTCCTATATTTTCAACACTTTTAATATTAATTTTCCCATTATGCAAGCTAATTATATTTTTTGCAATTGAAAGACCAAGTCCAGTGCCTCCACTAGTTTCACGGCTACGCGCTTTATCAACTCGATAAAATCGTTCAAAAATATTTTCTAATTCTTCCTCTCGAATCCCAATTCCGTAATCTTTTATTGAAAGAATAGCTGATTCACTACTACAACTAATGCTTACCTCAATTTTGTCTGAACTGTACTTTATAGCATTATCTAAGAAGATAATAATTACTTGTTTAATTTTAAGTTCATTACCTTTGATTAATATTTTCTGTTTTTGTGCGTGTAAAGAAATTTCTCGTTTATATACATTTTGAAGTTGTACTAAAGTCGAATTACATAAAGCAACTAGATCTACTGGATTCATTTCGATATTCTTTAAACGTTCCGACTCGGCCAAAGTTAATAGCGTTTTTGTTAAATCTTGCATACGGTTGGCTTCCGAATAAATCGTTTCTATTGCTTCCGTCGCCATTTCCTCATTTTTCAAACCACGTCTTCTTAATAAGTTAGCAAAGCTACTAATGACAGTAATCGGAGTTTTTAACTCATGAGAAGCATCTGAAACAAACTGTTTCTGCTTTTCGATGTTTTCTTGTAACCTACTGATCATTCGATTAAACGTGCTTGCCATTTTATGCAATTCATCTTTCGTTTCATTTTTTATTAAAATCTTTTTTGGAACCCCACTTTTTTCAATATCTTCCATCGTAGTAATCATAGAAGTAATTGGGTTCATTATGATGCGTGTTAACCATCTTCCAGCCATCATTGATAAAATTGCAGAGACACCAGTAACGATTGCCATTATTGTTAATAACAAATCTTTTCGACCTTCAAGTCCTACTAACAACTCACCAATTTCGAGCGTTCCAATCACTTTTTGGTTCTGTAAAATTGGTACGCGTACGACTATATTTTGATGCTCACTAAAAGGGATTAGCTTCGTTTCTTCTTTCTTAGTGAATTTAGGTTTAATACGATTCAAAAGTTTATCATTACTTACTTCTGTCACTATTTTCGAGTTTAAATTAATAATTCGAATATAGGAATGATTAGACATAAATGGATATAATGCTTCTTCATTTATCACCAATGAGTTATGGATTTCATGTTTTTTTAAAATTTCATGCGCCTTTTGACTTACAACATGCTCTTCCATATTTACAGTTGTTTTCATAAACAAATAAAAAACTAACCCGTTAATTAAAATTAGAATGATTAAAATCCATGAAGTAATTAATAAATTTATTTTAGTTGTTATTTTCATCTTAACCCTTCCTCATTGTGTACCCCACACCTCGTATAGTTCGAATTAAAGGGACGTCAAAGTCCTCTTCAATTTTCTTTCTTAAATGTCTAATGTACACATCAACAACATTTGTTTCCCCTTCGTACTCATAACCCCAGACGGTAGTTATGATGCCTTCTCTAGTCACAATTTTATTTTGATTTGTTAATAGATAAACTAATAAATCATACTCTTTTGGTGTTAATGAAATGACTTTATCATCCCTCTTTACTTCTCTAGCTTCTAAATTAACAACTAAATCCTCAATCGTTAAAATGGGATTTTCGTCTTCGCTTTTCTTAAATTCATGAACTAGATTACTTGATCGTAGACACGAACGTATTCTTGCTAAGACTTCTTCGATTTCAAAAGGTTTTGTAATATAATCATTAGCACCATAATCAAGTCCGATAATCTTATCATGTGTAGCATCTCTAGCAGTTAATAAAATTACTGGAACAAATTGATTTGTTTTTCTAATCCTTCTTAAAACTTCGATTCCACTCAATTCAGGTAACATAACATCTAATAAAATTAGATCGACATTATTGCTTAAAGTCGACTCTAAACCAGCTTTTCCATTATGTTCGACTAACACTTCATAACCCTCATATTCTATTTCTAATTTTAAAACTCGAGCTATATTTATTTCATCCTCAATAATTAAGATTTTCTTCATTTAACTCACCTATTTCTATTAATAGTTTTAGTATCTCTATTCTATTTTTAAGACTGATTGTATTCTAAGAAGCTCCTTATATAAATGCCATTATAGAACTTTTGATTCGTATTTTTTTCATTTTAATCTAATTTTAATTGATTATTCATTAAAGTTTCAGTTAGGAATTTTACAATGACAAGGATTTGATTTATGAAATAATTTTCAATTTAAAATATAAATCTTAGGAGGTTTAAGATGAAAAAATTTATAGAAGGGACCATGCAAAGAGCAATTTTAATGATTGTTTGTGTCGTTATGATTGTAACTTGGGGTGCTATCTCAGCTTACCAAATGCAACGCGATTATTTACCAGGCATAAACAATTCAACTCTTACTGTAAGCATGCGTCTACCTATGTACCAGGCCGATCAAGTAAAACAAAATATTACTAATAGTCTTGAAAGTGCTGTAAGAACAACAGAAGGTTTACAAGATATTGAAACTAGCTCTTATGATGGCGGAGTTTTTATGAGTCTGTATTTTCCAATGAATACAGATATGAAACAAGCCGAAATTGATGTAAATAAAGCTTTAGAAAATGCGGACATTCCTCCGACAATTACATCTAAACCTTTAGTTACTAGACTTACAACTAGTTCATTCCCAATCCTAACTTACAGTTTGACTAGTGATAAATTAGATGATAATACTTTAAAATCAATAACTCAAATGGATATTGTGCAACACCTTAAAACAGTACCAGGCGTATCCGATGTTTCAGTGTTCGGTGGTGCAAAAGACGGATACGTACTAACTGTTAGAACGAAGGACCTAGCAAAAAATAAACTTACTTTAGATGACTTAAATAAAGCCTTAGCTGTAACAGTTCCATCTTTACCTGAAGGAACAATCTTACAAAATCAATTGTCTATTCCAGTTAAATTTGATGGATGGAATTTAAATGAGAAACAATTAAATGATGTAAAAATCAAAAATTCAGATGGTGATCAAATTCCACTTTCAGCATTTGCAACAGTTACTCACGCCTTAAATGATGTAAAAACGATTGCAAGAACAGATGGAAAAACAAGTGTTCAATTAAATGTTATTAAAACTCAAAGTGCAAACATTACCGACGTAGCAAAAAATGTGAAGGAAAGAATTCAAAGCTTACAACAAGTAAAAGACGGTTCTGTTAAATTTACACCTCAATTAGATCGTGAAAAAGAATTAAATGATTCATTAAACGGTTTAATTCGTGAAGGTTTACTTGGATGTCTTTTCTCAATGATTTGCGTATTTTTCTTCTTCCGCAATGTAAAATCAACATTAGTCATTGCAATTTCATTACCAATTTCATTATTAGCAACAACAGCTATCCTAAAATCAATGGGTATCACACTTAATATTTTAACCGTCTCAGGTTTAATTGTTGCAATGGGTCGTATTGTTGATGATTCAATCGTTATCCTTGATAATATGTACCGTAAAAGAGAACAAAATCCTGATAAATCATTACTATACTCATTAAGTTCAGCAGTTTATGAAATGACTCCTGCGATTTTAGCATCAACACTTACAACAATTGCTGTTTATATTCCAATTGCCTTTGTAGGTGGAGCTATTAGTGCTTCATATAGCGGATTTGCATGGTCTGTTGTTATCTCTTTAATTATATCGTTCTTTGTAGCAATTCTTGTTATTCCAGCACTTGCACTAATGGGTTGGAAAAATAATACAAAGAAAACAAATGCTGTTTCTTTAGAACCAATGATGAAACCGATCTTATTATCATCATTAAAGAAGAAAAAACTTACAATTTTCATTTCAGCTTTACTATTTATTTTCGCAGTAGCATTTGGTTCGTTTTTACCTGTTTCATTCTTACCAAGTGCTAAAACTGGTCAAGTGGCAATTAAACTTGAATTACCTCAAGGAAGTACATTAATGCAGGTAGATTCCGAGGTTCAAAAAGTAGAAAATCAATTAAAAAATAATCCAAAAATAAAATCTTATCTATCTAATTTTGGATCAACCAATACGCCTCAAAGTGATGATGTATTTGACCAAGGCGGTGGTTTCCTACAAAAACCTAACGTAGCTAACATTTCTGTTGCTTTAAAGAACGAAAAAGACTCAGACCAAGTCATAAAAGAACTTGGAAAACAACTGCCACAATTATCTAAAAATGTAGCTTATACTGTTTCAAGTCAAAGTATTGCCGGTGATGACTCTTTATTGAAAGTCATATTTACTGGCTCTGATCAAGCTACATTAGATAAAATTGCAGATCAAATGAGATCAAAACTTGTTAAAATTGATGGACTAAGCGTTGATGGAAAAGTAGATTTAACATCAGGTCTTCCAAAATATAAAATTACATTTAACCAACAAGCAATTGAACAAAATGGAATTCAATTAGCGGATATAACGAAAGTAATTAACCGTTATATGTCACTATCTAAAGATGCTACATTTGTAGTTAACCATATAAGTCTGCCAGTTGATATGTATCTTGATCAAATTAGTAGTGGAAAAACTCAAGTTCAATTAAATGCATCGCCAGAAGATGTGATCAATTCGCTTAAAAATGAAACATTCTTAACAAGTAGTAATAAAACCGTCAAACTTGAACAAATTGCATCTATTACGAAAGATAATGCACCTTCAACGATTAATGAACGCAATGGAGAGCCTTACTCAATCGTTACAGGTCAAATAACTTCGAATGACATTAGTAAAGTTTCAAAACAAGTTGATGACGCCATTAGTAAACAAGCTCTTCCTAAGGGAGTAAGTTACTCGATGGGAGGTATTACTCAACAAGTTAAAGAAATGATTTTTGATATGTCAATTGCCGTAGCCTTCTCTATACTTTTAGTTATGGTCATTACTTCATCATTATTTAAGGGATGGAGAGCTCCAGTTTCGGTATTATTAAGTATCCCACTAGCATTAAGTGGTGTTGTTATCTCTTTAGTAATAGTAGGTGGAGAGTGGAATTTAGCAGCACTAATCGGTGTCTTAATGTTAACTGGAATTGTAGTAACAAATGGTATCGTACTAGTTGATAAGATTGAGCGTAATCGTAAAAACGGTATGAGTACTGAAGAAGCCGTTATTTCTGGTAGTCTTTCAAGGATTAGACCTATCTTAATTACAGCAGCAACAACGATTTTAACACTATTACCACTAGCATTTTCACACCAAGGTGATACAGTTATTTCACAGACATTAGGAATTGTTGTAATCGGTGGGATGATTACATCTACTTTAAATAGCTTTTTAGTAATACCAATTATTTATCAATGGTTGCATAAAAAACAATCAAATAAGAAAGTAATTTCAACTGAGGAAGTTAATTCACTATAATTTTTTAAAGGTAACTCTTGTATTTGAGAGTTACCTTTTCTATTTTAGATTTTATATTTTTTAGGCCAAAATCTCGTACATATTTTCATCTAAATAAAAAAGGTAAATATAGTCAAATACTCTGACGAGCTGCCCAAATAAAACATATTGATAGTTAGAAGACCTAAAATAATATAATTTTAGTGGGTGATATTTAAATGAAACATAAGCAGCAACAATTCAATAGTATTAACACCAAAGTGATACTGTCATTTCACAGTAGTTTGGTATTGTAGTAAAAGGTATGATGATCAAAACAGTAAAATAAGATAAAATTAAACTGAAGTATTGAATGCACTTTAACTAAAACTATAAGGGTAACTCCTATTTTTCGGGAGTTACCTTTCCTATTTTAGAAAACATATTTCTTAGGCTAAAATCTGTAACAAGTTTTCATCTAAATAAAATAAAAAATGTATAGTCAAAAACACTGACAAGCTATCCACATCGAACATATTGATAGTTAGAAGACCTGAATAATTCAAATTTAATGGGTGATATATAATGAAGAAATGTAACTGTGACAGTGAGCCATGTAGATGCGAACCTAAACCTCCTTGCCCACCAATAAAACCACTTCTACCACCGAAGCCACCAAATCCACCGCCTAAGCCGCCAAGTCCACCGCCTAAGCCGCCTTGTCCTCCGTGTCCTCCATGTCCGCCTTGTCCTCCGTGTCGACCTTGCCCTCCATGTCCGCCATGCAAATGTTGTTGCGAACATGAGAAATGCGATTGTCATGAACACAAAAATTGTGATTGCTGTGACCACAAGAGATACGAATGTCGTGATTACAAGAAATGTGATTGCCACGAGCACAAGAAATGCGATTGTCATGAACACAAGAATTGTAATTGCTGCGAACACATGAAATCCGATTGTCGTGATCACAAGAATTGTGATTGTCATGACCACAAGAAATGCAATTGTCATGACCACAAGAAATGCGATTGTCATGACCACAAGAAATGCAATTGTCATGAACACAAGAAATGCAATTGTCATGACCACAAGAAATGTGATTGTCATGACCACAAGAAATGTGATTGTTGCGAACACAAGAAATGTGATGGCAGTATTACGGTGAATATTAATATTGATTGTTCTTGCAAAAAAGATAAGAAAATTCGAAAACATTCCGACAAGCACAAATGTGACTGCTGTGAAGATCATGAATGTGACTGCTGTGAAGATCATAAATGTGACTGCTGTGAAGATCATAAATGTGACTGCTGCGAAGACCATGAATGTGACTGCTGTGAAGATCATGAATGTGACTGCTGTGAAGATCATGAATGTGACTGCTGTAAAGATCACGAATGTGATTGCTGCGAAGACCATGAGTGTGACCGCTGCAAACACAAGAATTGTGATTGCTGTACAGATGTAATTGCTAAAATATTAAGTGCTGTACAAAATGGTCAATCATTATCTCATTGCGATAAAAAAATTACGATTAATATCAACATTAACAATAAATAAGCAATTTCCCGAGATGAATCAAACACAAACAAAGGCAAAAAAATAGAGTGAAGAAACCTAGTGTTTCTCACTCTTTTTTATTTATTAAAATCGCTTTCCTTTTTTATTGAATTGCCTTTTATTTCTTCTAATGATTTAAGATAAATCTCAATTTCACTCATTTTTAGTTGTATTTCTTTAATTGAATCCTCTAATATTTTCGTTAAATCATTTTGTACTTGTCTAATAACTTCATCATTTTCTAGACCATCAAATCGGATAATACGTTTAACTTTTAGTTCTTCAAGTGCCATCTTCATTTCGATCTTAGTAACAATCTCTTTCATTAAACGATTGATGTTTTTTTCAAAGTATTTTTCTTTAGCTTGTCCTATTTCTGTAGTTGTAATTTTTTGTTCGTAATTCAATCCATATACACCTCTCCATTAAATTATCACATACCAATATATGCGAAATTTTAGAAAGTGGCACAAGTTGAAATTAAAATCTCACCTATAATAACTTATACGGAAAAAATGTTACTGCTATTTTATTGTGTAAAAATAAATATAATTCTTATATTACTAAATTAATGATTTACTTCGTTTCCTATTTTAACTACTATCAAATTAGTAAATAAAAGAAAGGTAGATTTGATGATATTCCATATTGATCCGTCGTTATTATTAACTTTAATTGTATTTGGATTTTTAGCTGCATTTATTGATTCTGTAGTTGGAGGCGGTGGTCTAATTACTTTGCCAGTATTATTATTTACTGGTCTATCCCCAGCTGCTGCCGTCGCAACGAACAAATTAGCTGGGTCAATTGGCTCTTTAACGAGCACAATCATGTTCTATCGTTCTGGAAAGCTTGATTTGAAATCTGTCTATAAGTTATTCCCACTCACATTTATTGGTTCCATCTTGGGAGCTTGGACAGTTCATTTAATTGACCCTACAGTTCTTAAGCCTCTTATGCTCGTTATGCTTGCAGCAGTTGCAATATATACTATTTTTAAGAAAGATTGGGGAGATACGACTACCAATAAAAAGCTGTCAGTTACTCACATTATTCTGTTTATGCTTTTAATTTTTGGGATTGGTTTCTATGATGGATTCATAGGCCCTGGAACTGGTTCATTCCTAATATTTGCTTTTTTAATGATGGGGTTTGATTTCTTAAAAGCTGCAGGCAACGCAAAGTTTTTAAATTTTGGTAGTAATATAGCTGCATTATTAATGTTTATGTACTTGGGACAAATTCATTACGCCTATGGACTAGCTATGGGACTTGCACAAATAGCAGGAGCAATTTGTGGTTCAAAATTCGCTATTAAAAAAGGAAGTGGCTACGTTCGAATCCTTTTTATTACAGTAACCTTTATCTTGTTAGCAAAAAATACTTTTGATTATCTTCATTAAGATCATTATAAGTGTATCTTGTTTATAAACTAAAATGGTAAGCAATTCTTCGTTGAATTTGCTTACCATTTTTCTTTCAAACCAAATTTAACAGCTTTCTACGAATTGAAAAACTCTGTTCGCTATTTATCACATTTCAATCAAAATAAAAAAACAAAGCTCATACTAAAAAACTTTGTTCAATTTCTACCCTATTTTCTATCTATCGTATTTCCTTATCATAACTATAATAATAATTTATTTTCCTTATAGTAAATGATTCGATACGATAATAATATAGAACGCCCTTAGGAGATGAACACGATGGAACAAAAAGCAATAATCAATACAAAACCAGAGCAACAAAAAAAGCCTATTAAACAGTTAAATGTAGCAATGATCTATGGAGTGGCTTTTACATTCATCATTGCTGTTTTAGGTTTTCTATTGGCAAAGTTACCAGGGTTCGATCATATTGGACCACTTGCTTGTGCCATTTTACTTGCTTTAGTATATAGACAATTTTTGGGTTTTCCTGAAAAATTGCGCGCAGGAATTCAATTTTCTTCAAAAAGATTTTTAAGATTTGCCATCATACTGTACGGATTAAAACTAAACATAGTTGTCATTTTTAGTGATGGTTTGCCTTTATTACTAAAAGGGGCTGGAACAATTATATTTTCGATTGTTGTTCTTTTGCTTATAGCAAAATGGCTTAAAGCAGACTTTAATCTGTCCTTATTATTAAGTATTGGAACAGGCATTTGTGGCGCCGCTGCAATCGCTGCAGTATCTCCAATTATTAAATCTAAAGATGAAGACACAGCTATGGCCGTCGGGATCATCGCATTAGTCGGCACAATATTTTCCATCATTTATACTCTAATCTATCCTTTATTACCGATTAGTCCCACTGAATATGGAGCTTGGGCTGGAATAAGTCTTCACGAGATTGCTCATGTTGCTTTAGCAGCTGCTCCTGCAGGTCAAGATGCTCTCGCTCATGCATTGCTTGCCAAACTTTCTCGTGTCTTTCTATTAATTCCGGTTTGTTTTATCCTTTTATTCTGGATGAAGAAGAAAGGAAAATTAGATGGAGAAGCAAAATTGGAGTTTCCATGGTTTTTAGTTGGATTTGTAATTATGAGTTTTGTAGGGAGTTACGTCCTTGGAAAAGAAGTTCCAGTATCTAAAAATTTCATGTCAGACATTGCTGTTTTTACATCATTTATCTTAACAATGTCAATGACTGGCTTAGGATTAAATATTAACCTAAAAGAATTACGTACAAAATCATTACGCCCTCTAATCTCCATAATCATTACATCAATTCTTCTATCTTTCTTTACATTTATTTTGGTTTAATAAGCTCCTTAATTGACAGCCAACACACTCTTTAAATCATTAAATAAAAAAATCAGAGAAACTATACGCCAGTTTCTCTGATTTTTTATTTACTATATAGTGTCTATAATACGTTTGATTTGTTATGTTTTGATTTCTTCATTGCGTTTAATAAAAACCCACCCTTAAACCTTCTCGCTTCATACGAAATAATAAAGGCACTTGGTTCATATTGTTCAATAAGATCCATTAGTTCGGGTTCTCTATTACGTTTTGTCAATATATCCAAATGATAACGCTCGCTGTCCCTTCCTTCGCCTTGGAACACTGTCACTCCGAATCCTTCCTCGCGAAGTCGATTAATTAGCAATTTATTTTTGTTTGTCAAATTAACTACTAGTGTTGTGTAGCCAATTGCTAAGCGGTTTTCTACGTAACTGCCAATTAGTAATCCAATTCCAAATCCGACTGCATAAACAACCATAGAAACAGTACTTTGATCTCCGGAAAAAACAAGAGATAATCCAAAAACGTAGATAATTGCTTCTAAAAAACCAAAAAGCGCAGCAGATACACTCAACCCTTTTACAAGAAAAATTGTTCGTAATGTTAAGACAGGTACATAAATCAATTGCAATAATAAGATTAGTAAAATATCTTTCATTGTAGACACCTCAAAGTTTAAATTTTGGACAGCAGATTTAGGTATTTATTTGGTTCATCCTAAGCCTTGCTTTTAAACTTTTTTAAGGAATCAAAGTGAAAGCCTAGTTGAAAATTATTTTAATAATAAGGCTGAGCTGATGCGTAAACAATGTGATTTTTTGTATTATTTACCAGTTGTAGTAACTAATTCAACTTGTTCAGTTAAATTCCTGCTTATCTTTAAGGACATTAAAAGATTACTGTACAAATAAACCGAACCTACTATTCTAAAACATACTCATGAGCCTTTTATGAGTATGTTATTTTCACTTTCTAGCTCTATACTTACTCAAGAGCCTTTTCTCAATTTTGAATATGTTTTATTTAACACGCAAAAAAAGAAGATTTACTCAAAAAGTAAATCTTCTTTTATTTATTGCCCATTATTCCATTCCAAAAGAAGTCTATGATCTGTTCAGCCATTTCATCTATTGTAGCGAAAATTGAATTTTGATCTGTATCCTTATAATTTCCAACCGATAAAATTGCTAAGAACAATTGGGTATAGAATGTTGGATTCCCTTTAGGTATTTCTCCATTCTCTATTGCCATTGTCATTGCTTTTTCGATCACATTATACATCATTTCTTCCGCTTTATTCATCTGTTGTAATTGTTCATCTGATAAAGAGACTTTCGCTTCTTTCGTAAAAGCTTTTAAATCAATTTCAAAAGTTGCTCTTAAATGGACTTTTACCAATTCGTTGAGATTTTCTTTTAACGATTTATCTGTAGATAAAATCTCAGCAATTCGATCACTTATTCGAAGCATCATTTGAACCATTGCATCCGTAAAGAGATCTGCTTTTGTTGGATAATAATAATAAACCGTTGCTTTGGTCACACCACAATTCTTAGCCACGTCATCCATCGAAACTAATTGATATCCGTTTTGAAGAAACAATTGAATTGCATTTTCAACGATTGTTGTTTTTGTAGGCTTTTTTTTTGAATCCTGCGGTGGTCTTCCAAGAGGACGTTTAATTTGTTCCAAAATGCTCCTCTCCTAACCTTTTAATTCCCCTTCATTATATCATAAAAAAAGTTCTTGAATAATTAACTTACCAGTATATATAATTAGGTTAATAAATTTTACGTGAGGTGAATTCCATATGAAACAGCACCCCTTTCATTCTTGGGGCAAATTTGTAAGTAGTAAACGTACAAGATGGATAACATTGTTGATCTGGGTTTTATTAACGGTTGTGCTATCATTTACTTTCCCATCTGTAAACGAAGTAGAAAACAATACAGCAGATAATTTACCTAAGCAATCCATGTCTCAAAAAGCGGATCAGCTAATAAAAAAAGAATTTCCAACTGATTCTGGAAATCCTTTATTAATTGTTTGGAACCGTAAAGACGGTCTAAGTGAAGACGATTACAAAGTCATTCAAACTGTTTATAAAGAACTTAGAAATAATCCATTAAAAAATCAATTAACATCTCCGTCATATGATTTAATGCCTGTCCAGGCAATTAAACGAAGTTCTTCAGTGGATGGTACTACAATCATTACAGCCGTTCTTTTTGATAAAAAAGCAGATGATAAAGTACTACAAAAAAACATCAACAAAATAGAAAAGCTAATTAAAAATAATTCTGGTGATAACCCCGTAAAACGAAAATTAACAGAATCAGGTCTAAAAGTCCGCTTTTCTGGCCCGGTTGGTATTCAAACAGACGCTGTAAGTTTATTTTCACAAGCCGATGTTAAACTTTTATTATCAACAGTATCACTTGTATTAGTTTTCTTAATCCTTCTATATCGTTCACCAATTATGGCAATTGTCCCGTTAATAGTCGTTGGTTTCGCATATGGAATCGTAAATCCATTATTAGGCTTTTTAGGTGATAAAGGTATTATAACGGTGGATTCCCAAGCCGTTTCGATTATGACAGTTTTATTATTTGGTGCAGGAACTGATTATTGTTTATTTTTAATATCAAGATATCGTGAATATTTACTTTTGGAAGAAAACAAATATAAAGCACTTCAGCTCGCAATCCGAGAATCTAGTGGAGCCATCTCAATGAGTGCTTTAACAGTCGTTATTGGATTAGGTACTCTCTTATTAGCTCAATATGGTGCTTTCCATCGTTTCGCAGTACCATTTAGTTTGGCAGTCCTTATTATGGGTATTGCTGCAATCACAATCCTACCTGCCCTACTTTCTATTTTTGGCAGAGTTTCATTTTTTCCTTTTATCCCAAGAACAGAGGAAATGGAAGAATTAAGAGCTAAGAAAAAAGGCAAATCAATTAAGAAATCAAAAATCAAAGTAACATTTAATCAAAAAATAGGAAAAGTAGTTACTCAAAAACCTTGGACAATTATTCTAGTCTCGATCATGCTTTTAGGAGGGCTAGCTCTATTTGTACCTCGAGTACAATACACATACGATTTACTTCAATCATTTCCTAAAGATATGCCTTCAAGAGAAGGTTTTGATTTAATATCTGACCATTATTCATCAGGTTTATTAGCACCTGTTAAAGTAATAATCGATACAGAAAATAAAAATATCCCTGTAAAAAAAGAATTAGAATCACTTTCATTCGTAAAAGATGTATCTGATCCTATTACAGGTAAAGAGAATAAAAAATTACAATTATATGAAATTTCTTTAGTCGATAATCCATATTCTATTAAAGGATTAGAGAGAATACCTCAACTAGAAAAGAAAATTAAGAAACTATTGAACGAATATGATATACAACAAGTAAATAAGCATTACTGGATTGGTGGAGAAACAGTAACAAATTTAGATACAAAAAATATAACTGAGCATGATGAATCCGTGATCATTCCGGTAATGATTGGATTAATTGCATTATTACTTTTAACTTATTTACGTTCCTTTACAGCGATGATTTACTTAATTCTAACCGTCATATTATCTTATCTTTCAGCATTAGGTGCTGGCTGGCTAATTCTTCACTACGGATTTGGGGCTAGCGCGATACAAGGTTCGATTCCATTATATTCCTTTGTATTTTTAGTAGCATTAGGTGAAGATTACAATATATTCATGGTTTCGGAAATATGGAAAAATAAAAAGAAACAAACTCATCGCGAAGCAGTTTCTAATGGCGTCGCAAAAACCGGGGCTGTTATTTCATCTGCTGGATTAATCTTGGCCGGTACATTCCTAGTGTTAGCAACACTACCTATTCAAGTATTAGTTCAATTTGGAATTGTTACTTGTATTGGAGTATTAATTGATACATTCATAGTTCGTCCACTTTTAGTCCCAGCAATTACTACCGTATTAGGTAGATTTGCATACTGGCCAGGTGAACTTTCGAAAAAAGAGTATGATTCAAAACTAGAAATGCAAATAGAAAAATAACGATAAAAAAGCACCACAATGCATGATTTTATAGAAATGATGCGTTGTGGTGTTTTTCATTGTCATTACTTATTAGTTTGATTAAGCTGTTTCATCATCAAATTAATCAATAGATATAAACCATATATACCTAAGTAAGAGCCAGCAATTAAAAAATAAATATTAAGAAATACAGCATGGATATTAGTCATAAAAACAACATCATGTTTTATAATTTCATAAATTGATATTGCTGAAATTCCCCCAAATACTACATAAGAAATGATTGCGATTAAATTAAAGATTGTGTTAAACATTCGATTAAATCTGACTAATCCATTCATAATAATAGGAAAAAAAATAATTGAACAAAATATTAAAGTTTTCAAGTGCTTACTCCATTTTATTATTGAATTATGTTAATTTTATTCTTTACCAATTTAGATTAACTATCCAAATTGACCGCTCATTTCATTCTCCCCCTAAAATTAACCAAATAAATACCAAAAAAGCTTGGTGACTAGTCAAGCTTTTTTGGATAACCGTATGAAAAAAGGGTGGGGAAATATACATAAGGTTTTATGACACCATAAATCAATACCGGGGTTATTTGTATTGAGTGTTATCATATTTAAATGATAATGATTATCAGTATCATTGTCAACCTTTATACTTATCTACTATAAATATTTCTCCATAATGACGTAATCTTTCCCACCTTTTATAAAACTGGTATTGGTCTCTATCAAACCAAATTTTTTATAAAAACTCACTTTATTCTTTCTAGCATTACACCAAATTTTCTTCACGCAATTATTCTGAACTTCCTTTATTACATAATTTAACAACATACTCCCATACCCTCTACCTTGTTCTTGTTGAAGAGTTGCAAATTTACGGAACTGACATTCTCCGTTCGTTATAAAAATAGAAATAACTGAAATTAAAGTAAATCCTTCAAAAAGGCCATAATGAACCCCTAAATCATCATCTTTCAATTTGATGTAATCAAAAGGCTGATCTACCCACATAACTTTATGCCTTATTTCCCATACATCTTCCTTTTTTACTTGTCTTATCGTCGTTTCCATAGTTCTCTCCTTTGTGTTCTTTACCATTAATCTGTAGTTGAGAGAATATTTTAATGTGGACAATTTTACCCAAGTGTTTTAGTCATGATCAAGTCTATTTGTTCTTCATCACCCATATAAAATGAGTGTGACCCATTGTGAACAAATCCCATTTTTTTATAAAATGCGATCGCATTTTCGTTTTTTTCCCATACGCCTAGCCAGATTTTCTTTTTATTAAGTTCCTCCGCAATTTCTATGGCTTTATTATAAAGAACTTTTCCAAGCCCGTGTTTTTGAAACTCCTTCTTTATATAAATCCGCTCGATTTCAAGTGATTCTGAACCCATTTTTTCGGATTGGGCATCGTCTCTATTGACCTTTAAATAGCCAGCGATGGTTTGATTAAAATGAATGAAAAAGAATTGCGAAGACTGATTTAACACTTCTTCTTCTATTTGATTTAACTTAAACGCTCTTTCTAAATAAGCATTCATATTTTCTAGCGTATTTTGATCCTTAAATGTCTCATTAAACGTTTCATAACCGATTTGTTGAAGTTTTTGTGAATCCTTAGAACTACACTTTGTTATATTGATCGTCATATTAATCCGTCTCTCCTCTAATCTAATCAATAATTTCTCTTGTTCCCCTTTTTTACAAATTCCCAGTCTTTTTCTACATTTTTTCTTACCTTTTGAAGTAGAGTAAAAATGGTTTCAACTTCTATTGCGGACAGTCCCTCTAGTGCAACGATATTAGAATAATCGTTTTCTCTTTTTATAAATGGATAAACATTTTCCCCTTTTTCTGTTGCAAAGAGTTTTTTTATTTTTTTGTTCTCTTTATCCTCTTTCTTTTCAATAAATCCATTCATTTCAAGTTTTTTTATAGCACGCGCTGCTGTAGTTCGATCTACTTTTATCATCTCAGCTAATTTTTCTTGAATGATTCCTGGATTTTCAACTATTCGAACTAGATATAAATACTGCCCTTTTGTAAGGTCATGCTCTTTAAATTCAATATTACTGATCGAATCTAGAGCCCTTGCGATCATTCCAATTTCACGAAGAATTTCCTTCATAAATAACTCCTTAGTATTAATTTTGTTGTAAATGCAATAAAAATGATATATATTGAATTTAACTTATTTTTGTTGCATTTGCAATAAAACAAAAAATTTAATTAATAGGGACTGATAAAAGTGATGAATACAAAAAAAATAATGAATGAAGAAGAACTAAAAATAGCATTTGCAATAAGGAAAGATATATTTGTGAAAGAACAAGGTGTACCTCTAGAAGATGAATTTGATCAATACGACAAATTGAATGGAGATTGCCAACACATATTAGTTCATTACAATGAACAACCAGTCGGAACAGGAAGAATTAGGTTTGTTGATGGAGTAGGTAAATTGGAAAGAATCTGTATCCTTGAGTCTTTCCGAAAATTTGGTCTTGGCAAAAACATTATTAAAGCTTTAGAAGAAATCGCGGAAGAACAAGGAGCTTCGAAAGTAAAATTGCATGGCCAAACACATGCAGAAGGTTTTTATAAAAAACTTGGTTATCACACTTCCTCTGATGTCTTTATAGAAGACGGGATCCCTCATATTCTAATGCTAAAAGAAATAACTAAATGATAAAGCGATTAATTAAAGCGAAACATGTCTTTTACGTATTAGGAATTTTAATATTAACCTTAGGTATTTCAATCAACATACAATCTAACCTTGGAACTTCACCTTTTGATGCACTTTTAGTAGGGTTATCCAAAAATGTGGGCTTGACTGTCGGAAGTTGGGAAATGATCATTGCTTTACTTCTAATATGTATAAATTCATTTTTAAAAAGACAAAGACCAGAATTTTTAGGATTAGTAACTGCCTTTATTACAGGTATCGGTATTGATATGTGGCTTTATTTATTACACAATTTAGTAACACCTGAAATTTGGTATAGCAAAATAGCTTGTTATAGTTTTGGATTAGTTATTTCAGGACTAGGAACTGCAACCTATTTACACACAAACTTTGCACCTATTCCAGTGGACCGATTAACATTAATCCTACAGGAATTAACAAGTACAACTATCTTTTTTTCGAAAACAGTCATTTATCTCATTTTCTTAATAGCTGCATTCATTTCAAATGGACCAATTGGCATTGGGACGATACTAACCGTTTGTTTTGGTGGGTTAATACTAAATTTCTTTATGCCACTTACAAAAAAATTTTTAGACCGCGTAATATCTCAACAAAGTACATCTTCTAACTTTGAAAAAGAGAAAAATCTTTCTATATAGAATGTACAAGATTATTTTTACTCATAAATCTACACTCTTCGGAAACACTATCTTTGGAGGTGAAGCACATGAGTAAAAAATCATCTGGAAGAGGACAAAAAGCTCCAAGTGTTAATCCACAAGGATACGGAAAAGACGTTGAATTTTCAACTGAGCCTCAAAGTGAATTACAGAATTTAGCAAAAAAGTCGAACAAAAAATAAACTTTGATACTAAAAACAACCAGAGTAACCCATAACGAGGCTACACTGGTTGTTTTTAATTAATTCTATAATGGCGGTTTTGTACCAATTACGACTGTGGCGTCCAATTCATTATCGTGTGCTAACCCAGCTATTAGTCCACACTGAGTAAAAATTTCAACTGTTTGAGGAGCCTGAATTTTACTCGTCTCTATTAATAAATGCCCACCCGAAGCTAACCAGAAAGACGCATTTTCTGCCACTTTCCGATGAATATCATTTCCATCCTTTCCACCATCGAGTGCAACTTTTGGCTCATAAAGACGTGCCTCTTGAGGGAGAGACGTTATTGCCTCAGTAGGAACATATGGTGCGTTTGCCACTATAATATCAACATTCCCATGTAAATGAGGTGGCAATGGATTATAAAGATCACCTTCATATACAAGACCACCTAGTTTAGAAATATTGCACTTGGTACACTGGACTGCAGTAGGATCAATATCGACCGCATACAACGAAACCAACCCTACTGCCTTGGAAATCGCTACACCTACTGCACCAGAACCACAACAAAGATCAACAACTTTGACACCAGGTACAGATAAGTCAATCGCCTTTTGAGCAAGAAACTCTGTCCGACGGCGAGGAACGAAGACCCCTGGGCCTACTGCTATCCTATTGCCATAAAACTCTGCCCAACCTAGAATGTATTCTATTGGTGAACCAGTTACTCGAAGATTTACCATTGTTAAAAGTTCTTCAAAAGTATTAGCTTCAGAAATGAGAAGTTGAGTCTCTTCTTCTGCAAAAACGCAACCTGCGTTCCGAAGTTGCTCGATTATACTAATTTTTATTTGTTCACTACTATAAATTTCATTTTGTTTTATTATTAATCCCACCCAATCTTTAAAAAGTTTATTATTGGGAGTTCGTTATATAATTTAAAATACCTTCTTCAACTTGGATACTAGTAGTTCAGAAGGTCCTTTATACTGAACATTTATAAAAACAAAAAAATAGAATAACCCTCTATGGAGATATTCCGGTTTATTTACCTACTTTTCTTTTCATACTTTTTTGGAACACTGTAAATATTTCTTGTTCACTGATAGCATTATGACATGCTTACAAGATATATCTTAAGATGATCAATAGTCTGTTCGCAACTGGGACAGCCTCTTATATCAATCAGTAGTGTCAGAACTTTGATCTGTTTCTAGCATTGAAAATTTTATCAATCACATGACATTTTCCATTTGCAAATAAAAGAAATCTTACTGTCTAACTTTTTCTTTATGTTTTATATACATTATTACTCTTGGAATACTCAAACCTTGAATCAGCAATGAAAACACCACATTTGTATATACAATTAGCAAAATGTTTTCTCTATATGGGAAATCAGCTGGTAAAGTTAGTGCCAGTGCAATTGACAATGCACCTTTTAACCCACCCCAGTTAATCAGAAACTTTTCATTATTTGTAAAGGTCTTTATATTTAGCAAACTAATATTTACTGCAATTGTTCTAGCAATTAATACAATCAATATCGTTATTAAAGAAACTTTCCAATTTGAAAATACATCTAATCGATAAACTACTAAACCGATTAGTAGGAATAAAATCGTATTTCCTACAAACGATACGATGTCCCAAAAACTTGCGATGTAATCTTCGGTTACCGCACTCATTCCAATTTTCTTTCCATAATTACCAAACACAATGCCTCCAATTACAACTGCAATTACGCCACTTCCATGAAAATGCTCTGATAATAGATAACTTCCATAAAAAAGTAAAAAAGACACCATTGTTTCAAGAGGGTAATTATCTACGAAACTAATCATGTATGAAGCTAAGAATCCCAAAATTAGCCCCATAACTGCTCCGATAAGAACAACCTTGAAGAATAATAAAATGCCAGCACCTATACCTGATAATCCCATGTTAATGTAACTTAATAGGAATACGGTAGATATTTTAAAAAATACAACTGCTATTCCATCATTAAACAGGCTTTCTCCTTCTAAACTAGCCGCAATACTTTTCTTTACATTGTAAATCTTAAACATTCCCATAACCGAAATAGGATCAGTTGCACACATAAGAGAAGCAATCGTAAAAGATACTACTACTGGTAACTTACAAATATAAATCAAAGCAACAGCAACAAGAACAAATGTTATGAATGTACCTAAAAGAGCTAAACTTAGAATTTCATTTTTATATTTTTTAATTTCTTTATATTCAAACCTCATCGAAGCCTCTCCAAGAAGCGAAGGTAAAAAAAGACTAAGAACGATTAATGAAAAAGTCTCGCTTTTGGTAAATAAGTCGGCAATTTTATCTAAAAAATCAATATTCATAAGGCCAATTAATAAACCAATAATGACTAGAAATATTGTATAAGGTTTATTAAATTTATTTGCAGCCAACCAAGATATCACACCAATTAAGAGTAATATTAAGAATTCTCCTATAATCACGTTTGAAACTTCTAACAATCCGTGTTCCATTTAAAATTCTCCTATGGAATTTAGTTATTTTTTGAACTATTTATCTGTTTATAGTAAAGCTAATCTACCATTATTAGTTAATAACATTTTTACCAAATAAGGTAAATCTATGTAGAAGTAAAAAGAGCATTTAAGTTTAATTACTTAAATGCCCTCTTCTTTAATTACCTTTGACCCGTTTACTATACGATCTGTTCTATAGGTACTTTACAAAAGAATCTACTTTTACGTATTATCTATATCTTTTAATGTAAAAATATAGTAAAAAAAAATTAAAGGTGAAGGTAATGATTGGAACGATTGAAGTCATAATTCGAACTCTTTCAGCATTTGTTTTACTAATTTGTATTACCCACTTACTTGGAAAACAAACAATATCAAAAATGACGTATCATGATTATATTACTTCAATAACATTAGGATCGATTGCTGGTAATCTGACGTTTAACACATCTATTCGTATCAGTAACTATTTTACTGCATTAATAATCTTCAGTACGTTTTTATTTCTTGCTACTCTAGTTTCACTAAAAAATAAAAAAGCTAGAGAGTTATTCAATGGACAGCCTACAGTTGTCATACAAGATGGCAAAATTCTTGAAAAAAACATAGAAAAACTAAAAGTTACAATGGATTCATTCAATCAAGCACTAAGAAGGAGAGATATATTTGATATAGATGAGGTAGAATTCGCTATTTTCGAACCTGATGGCCATTTATCTATATTAAAGAAACCGTTATATCGTTTTGTAACTAGAGAAGATTTGGGAATTTCTAGTCCTTCCAAATCAGATTTCCCTATTGAAATCATTATGGATGGTCAATTTATTGATAAAAACATCACACAAAACCACCTAACAAAAGATTGGATTGTTACTGAAATTGAGCAAAGAGGATTGAAATTAGCTGATGTTTCATATTGTGTTTGTGGAACGAATGGTCAACTGTATTTTGATTTGTATAAAGATCAGATTAATTCGCCTGTTGATATAGAGGAATGAATATAACGAATCGGTAACCTCATATGAGATTACCGATTTTCATGTTAATTTTCAGATTAATTTAGACTAAGAACTTCTAACTCACCTTCTAATTGTTTAAAAACTAGTTAAAAATCCGCTAATTATATCTATGAAAAGATTTAAAATAACAACTTAAATTGAAAAGGGCTAATAATATCCCCCCCACTAGCACTAATGCATTCTGTATTATTATGACAATCAAAATTAGGGCTTCTCGTGTCAGTTAATCTGACCTATGAGATAGCCCTTTTCTCTATTTATAAACATTCAATTACTTATTCTAACCAATGAATATGTTTTTCTATTTTACAAACAATACACGATAGGAGGTGGAATATTATTGAAAACGGAACAAACAATTACAATTTCTAAAGACATTAATAGTAATTTAGAAAAATTAAAAGAAGAGTTTTCGAATGTTTTTGATTTTAAAACTAGAAAGATTACTTTCAATGATAGACCACTATGTATTGCTTTTATCGATACAATCTCAAATAAAGAGATTATTAATGAAAAAATTATTAAGGTACTTTTAAATATAAAACATGGAAATATCATGACTGATCTTCCGGTTTCAACTATTTCTACAACTGATTGTTTTAACGAAATTAAATTTTCTCTTATTAATGGAAATACAATCATATTAGAGGATGGATCCAGGGAAGTCTATATAATAGATACTGTTTTATTTGAAGTAAGATCAACTAGTGAACCTGTAAATGAAAAAGTCGTCTCAGGTGCTCACGACGGTTTTGTTGAGAGCCTAAGTAAAAACGTAAATTATATTAGAAATAGAATTAGAAGTTCTCATTTTAAAACGGAAATTTTACAAATTGGTGATCCTGCTACAAATGTTGGAATTTTATATTTAGATAATATAGTAAATAAAGATATTCTACAAAATGTTAAAAATCGTATTCATTCAATTCAACTTGAAAATAATTTAACATCAGGTAAACTGGAAGAATTTATCGAGGATAGTTCTTTTTCTCCTTTCCCACAATTATTAAAAACAGAGCGTCCTGATCGAATTATTTCAAATTTGTTTGACGGTAAAATTGCCGTAATCGTTGAAGGTAGTCCTACCGTTTCAATTATGCCAGCTACTTTTTTTATGTTTTTTCAAACTCCTGACGACTATAATGGGAGAGTTTTAGTTGGGTCTTTTTTAAGAGTCATTAGGCTATTTAGTTTTTTTCTTTCTATAACTTTACCTGCAGTATACATATCAATTGTTTCATTTGGTTATGAAATTCTCCCATATGAATTAGTTACTACTATTCAAAACAGCATCGAATTTGTACCATTTTCTCCATTTGTCGAAGCAATCATTATGCAATTGATATTGGAATTATTAAGAGAAGCATCCATTCGACTTCCAAGCCCGATTGCTCAAACGATCGGTATTGTAGGAGGCCTCGTTATCGGAACAGCTATTGTAGAGGCTAATTTAGTTTCAAATACCATGACTGTAGTACTTGCAATTACAGCAGTTGCATCATTTGTTGTTCCTGTTCATGAAATGAGTTTTACACTTCGATTATTAAGTTTTCCAATGATTATTTTGGCATCAATCTATGGATTTGTAGGTATTATATTCGGTTTAACGATTATTTTTATTCATATTGTTAAACTAGAATCTTTTGGTTCTCCATACTTTTCACCTCTTGCACCAATTCGAATAAAGGATTTAAAGGATACCTTGATAAGAGTGCCAAATTGGAAAATGAAGACTCGACCGACAAATGCGCAACCTACTGATACGATCCAGTCCCAAGGAACGAAAGGGTGGAAAAAATGATAATTAAGCAAAACGAGACCATTTCATCCTTTCAATTATTTTTTTATATGGTAATCGTCCAATTAAATGTTACAACATTAAGGTTACCAATGTATTTATATAAAGAAAGTGCTCACGATGGATGGATTTCTTTAGTATTTTCTTGTCTCTATTCAGTATGTACTATTTTCCTATATTCATTTTTAATTAAGCGGTTTCCTAATTTAACAATTTTTGAAGTTTGTACGCTTTTTTTTGGAAAATGGATTGGTGGAATATTAAAAATTAGTTATATTTTATACTTTATCTTTATTGCTTATTTAATTAATCAATCCTATCTATTTGTTTTTAGTAAATGGGTTTTTCCAAACTCACCATTTTGGAGTATTTTACTCCTTTTATTGATAATTGGTATCTATTTAGGAAAAGAAAATATTCGAACGATGACTCGATTTTTCCAATTATCTTTTTGGACATTTTTAATCATTTTTGTTTTTAGTATTGAAGCGTTTCAACAGGTGGAATGGAAATTTTTACTACCAGTTGCTCAAGTTAACTTTGCCCATATATTGAAAGGAAGTTATACGTCTTATTATTTTCTACATGGTTTTGAGTGTCTTTTAGTTGTCTACCCATTTGTAAAAGGCCCTCATAGAAAAATAATAAAAAGCTCTATATTTTCTATATTATTTATTACAATGATTAATCTATTTACTGTCGTTTTATGTTTCGTATTCTTTAGTAAAAAAGAAATGGAGTTAATTCCAGAACCAACAATTTATTTATTTAAAACCTTAACTTTTTTTAAAGTACTAGAGCGACTCGATTTACTATTTCTTTCATTGTGGTTTGTCATAATTGCCTCTTCCTATGTGGCTTATTTAAATTTAGCTAATGTTGGCATTTCAAATTTGATAAATAGAAATAGAGTTAGTACATTTTCTACTCTTGCAATTTGCTTAATTATCTTTCTAGTAAGTAATTTAGTACCTTCTTCAAATGGATATTTAGAAATCCTAATAAAAATCTTATCTATTTCGAGTTTTATTTTTATACTATTGATTCCAGCATTAATCCTATGTATATCCCTACTCTTTAAGATTAAAAGTAAGGAAGTTAAAGTATCATGAAAAGATATCATTACCTCGTTTATTTATTAATCTTCTTTTTAACAGGTTGCTGGGATCAACACTCCTTGAAGGACTCTGCATTAGTACTAAGTATTGCATTTGACCAACTTCCTAATGACAGAATTAAGGGAACAGCAAGCGTCAGTGCTAATATTGCAAAAGGTGACCAAACCGAGGCCACTAATTATATTGTTAATGATCAAGGCGCAAGTATAAGAGATGTACGCAACAATATTGATTATCAAATTCCTGGTAGTTATTCTTCCAACAAATTGCTAGTGATGCTATTAGGTGAAAACTTGGCAAAAAACAATTTGTATCCTTATTTTGATACCTTTTTCCGATTTATTCGAAACCCTCTAACTTCACGAGTAGCAATCGTAAAAGGACAGGCCTCTAATATTATTGAAATGCAAACTTATAAAGATATTATTATCAGTGAGTCACTTTCAGAAATGCTTGAGTCAGCTGAAAATATTTCAGTTATTCCAAAAGAGACACAAGAAACTATTTACAAAAAAATGGACGATCCAGGTACTGATTTAGTCGTCCCTTATTTAGAAAAAATAAATGATGAAACAATAAAAATTAAAGGTGTGGCACTTTTAGAAAACAATCGATTTACCGGTAAGATCCTGAATAATAAACAGTCAAAATTATTGCTATTACTGCAAGACAAAAAAAGTAATACAATGAGTTTGTCGGAACCAATGGGAAGCAATAATGAGATTATCTCTTTTAAAGTAAAAAGTATAAAAAGAAACCTACAAATTAAAAACGAAAAGCAACCTAAAGTAAAGATTGATTTAAAAATAAAGATTGATTTAATCGAGTATACTGGCGAAGATTTAGCTAGTAATATCAAGAAAAGGGAAATAGAAAACAAAATTGCTAAGAATATCGAAAAGGAGCTAAAAGAAGTAATTAGCATTCTTCAAGAATCAAATTGTGATGCATTAGGGATTGGTAGATATATAATGGCTTATCATCCGAATACATGGAAGAAGATAGATTGGGAAAAGGACTATTCAAAAGTGCCCTTTGAGGTCAATACAAAAGTAACTATGTATACAAGTGGTATTATTTTATGACTGCTAAAACAAGGGAAGTTTAGCAATCATTTATTACATTACAAAACCAGAAAAGCCCTATATCGGGCTTTTTTTGGTTTTGCTTGATTCAATTCATACTTCATTTCGATCTATGGTCCCGTTCATAACTTTTGATAGTTAACAAAAAAAATTAGCTTTATTTTAGCTTTCCTATTGATAGGTTCACACGATAATTCCCGTACTCTAATAATCTTTCTAGAAATGAATCCAGTTCTTCATTCGAAGAAAAATGCGTTTTTAATAAATAGCATCCGTCACCACTTGTACGATGTACCTCAGAAACTGCTTCTTCTTCTTGAAAGAAAGTCTTAAAAGCTTGATGGTTAGCCGTTTTTACGAACACAGTAACAAATGCAGTGACGATTTGTCCTAATTTGATTCGGTTTATCGCGATTGTATACTTTCATTTTCGTTAGATAATGGAGACACTTGTTTTTACTCGTAGGTACCATGATTGTTATTTTACTAGAACAATTTTGGAAGGAATGATTCTTGATAAAAAGACAGAAAAACCCTATAAGGGCTTTTCTATTTATATGATTAGTTCTATAACATTCCAATAGGCCAAGAAAAATAAAGATAAAAAAAGCATACTTCTCTAATTATCCTTAGTATGCATACTTATATTTATTAGTGCTTTAACATGTATCCCCAAAGTAATAATGGTGTAATAAGAAAAGTGTAAAGTACTATTTGTAAAACAATTATTGGTTTTATTTCTTTAAAATCACTTACCCAAAACTTAGAAACTATCGCATATAATGCTAATTCTATTACTGGTCCAAATACAATTAACCATTTCATTTTAAAAATATTGCTCCTTTTAGAAATTCTAAGATGCATAGATTACATTCTCACTCTAAAATTATAACACAAAATAAAATAAATTATTTTACAAAAGCAAAAAATCTGAAGTATTAAATAAATTTAAAACACCCCACAATATTAAGGTGATATACCAGTTAATATTCCATGATTAGCTGAAAAGTTTTCATTTTTTGAAAGACACCCTCTATTTATAAAAAAAACAGAAAACCCTATAAGGGGCTTGTCTGTTTTTCACTTGCTATCCTATACGTACTTAATTCTTTTCTATTGTTCAGCAATTATTTCGCTGCCTTCTCATACTCTTATAGCATTATTTATTTTAACATCATGTTATATTTTGAACCATGAATTATATAGCAATCGAATAGCCTCTTCAATCTCGGCCTCAGTTAAAATAGCAAATCCAAGTAAAACTGTATTTTTGGGATTATTCCCTTCACTATAATACATTGAGACTGGATATACTTTAATACTATTTTCTGCCGCTCTTTTTATTAACTCTTCTTCTAACATTCCATTGTGAACCTTTAATAAAATATGTAAGCCAGAATCTTCTCCTATCACTTCCACTTTATTAGAAAAGTACCTTTCTATCGCCGAAACAAGTACATCTCTCTTTTTTCTGTATACAACTCGCATTTTATGAATATGTTTTTCCCAATGTCCTTCGTTTAAAAATCTTCTAATGATTTCTTGATCGATTCTCGAAACACTTTGTGTGTAGAATAAATAGTGTGATTGATACAACTTAATTAGCTGTTTTGGCAACACCATATAACTCATTCGTAATGATGGGAGTAATGCTTTTGAAAATGTACCCATGTAAATTACGTTTCCCTCTGTATCAAGCCCCTGCAATGCTGGAATTGGTTTTCCAGAATAACGAAATTCACTGTCATAATCATCTTCAATAATATAACGTCCGTACTCCTCTTGTGCCCATTGTAATAGTTGTGCTCTTCTTTTAATTGGCATAATCATTCCACAAGGAAATTGGTGAGACGGGGTAACGAAAATAACTTTCGCATTGCTAGCTTCTAAAGCTGCAATACAAATCCCATCCTCATCAAGTGGGATCATTTGAACATTTCCTTCACCCTTCTCAAAAACAACCAACTTCCGATGATACCCTGGATTTTCAACTGCAAAATGCTTTCCCTTTAGTAATTGAAACAAGATTCTTATTAAAAATTGGGTTCCGGCTCCTATGACAATTTGACTAAATGAACATCTAACACCTCTTGATTCATATAAATATTTCGCAATCTCTTCACGCAAGTTGGATTCACCTTGAGGATGACCAAGGAATAGAAGTTCCTTATTTTCTTGATGCCATACTTCATTTGAAATTTTCCGATAGACAGCGAATGGAAATGTCTTTGGATCTACACCCGTTTGTGTAAAATCATATTTATATATCTGTTCTTCGTATAATACTTCCTTAACGAATTCTCTTTTTTTCTCTGTAAGCATCATTTGCTCAATTCCACATACAAAATACCCCTTACGTGAAACGGATTCAATATACCCTTCTGCCAGAAGTTGTTCATATGCGGATTCAACTGTATTTTTACTCACTTCTAAATACATAGCTAACTTTCTTTTTGCTGGAAGCTTCGTCATTGGAGGGATTTTTCCACTTCTTATTTCTTCTTTTATATACCCATATAACTGTACATACAACGGCATTTTTGACTCAATATTCAAATTAGGTGTTATCTCTAACATGAAATCTGACCCCCTCGAAAAATGAATTATTGATACTTCTTATAGTACCAGAGGTTATATATAATTCTTTTTATCATGTAAATCAAATAAAATCAATTTTTGAAAGGAGCATCATGATCATGCAAAACAGCAGACGTCTTGGACTATTTATGATTCTTACAGGAGCTACTTTATGGGGATTATCCGGTCCATTAATTCAGTGGTTTTTTCAACGTACGACAATGTCATCTATCGACTACTTAGTAATTCGCCTCTTACTTGCTGGAGTCTTCATTTTATGTTTCTTACTTACAAAAAAACAAAATATATTTCTTATTTGGCAACAACCAGTTCATCTATTACAACTTATCATTTTCTCTATTCTAGGAATGCTTGGCGCACAATATGCTTTTATTGAAACTGTGCATATTAGCAACGCTGTGACCGCTACTCTATTCCAATTTTTAGGGCCAGTTCTCATTACTATTTATGTTGCAATACAGCATAAAAAACTGCCTTCTACTATGCAGGTGCTAGCAATTTTCTCTGCACTGATCGGCACATACTTTATTATTACAAACGGATCAGCCCATAATATTGTCATGTCTAAGGAAACTATTTTATTCGGACTGTTAACAGCTATTGGTTTTACCTTCTATACACTTCATCCTACTTCCCTTATTCAACAATGGGGGACGACTCTTATTATCGGCTGGGGTATGCTAATTGGAGGTATTGTATTATTTATTTACAATCATTCATTTGAATGGAAACAATTTTCACAAACCTTTACGATGTCAACATTCTCTATGCTGATTTTAATTATTTTAATTGGTACACTTTCTTTTCTTCTCTACATCGGTAGCCTAAAATATTTATCAGCAACAGAGACTAGTATTTTATCTAGTATTGAACCACTTGTAGCAACTATTGTTTCTATTACTTGGCTAAAGGAATCTTTCGGAGTATACCAATTACTAGGTGGAATATGTATCGTCATCGCAGTTATTTTCTTAACAATGCCAGAAAAAGAAGCAAAATCCACATTCACAACTGAACAAATATGATGCCAAATGTAAAAATCTTTATGACAAAAAAACAGAAAAACCCTATAAGGGGCTTTTCTGTCAGAGTGTTGAAAAATAACTTAGTCAATAGATCTAAGCATATAATTTTTTATGTACTACTATCAAGAGAATTTAGACATCGCAAAAAATCGTAAACTTTATGAGAATATGATTGATTTGGAGCACCACATTGTAAATTGGAATTTTTTATATAAACTTATCGAACCTTATTATCGGTCAACCGTTGGCAGACCTTCAATTGATCCACTGATCTTAGTAAAGATTCTACTGATACAATACAATGAGGGGTTTCGTTCTGTTCGATTTACTTGTAAACAAGTCAAACAAAATGCTACTTATCGTTGGTTTTTAGGGATTTCACCTGATAGAAAAATAATATTAAGGTCAGTTAGACCCTCAACAGTGGAATTAAGTTTTGCCCAAAGTAAAGAACTCCACGGGTTACGCTACACACGATACCGAGGAGTTCACAAAGTAAAAAGACAAGTTTTGATGACCGCCATCATACTATCTATGACTGTTAAGACTTTGAACATTTAAAAGTATCGTAATTTTTTAAAAAGTGAAGTTAGAGCGGTTATCACCACAATGACTCAACTAATTTTGTTAATTTTTATAAATTCTAGCATAGGTTGGAAGGCTAAATACTTTCTTTCCGTTAACTGTACGATAAACAATTACTTTAAAGTAGTATGTTTTCCCTTTTGTCAACTTCACATTTTTAAAGCTAGTTAGACTTCCGCTTGTGTTTGTACCAACCAAACTAAATGTTCCATTCGGAGAAGTGGAACGATAAATTTGATACCCACTTGCTCCATCAATTTTTGACCAAGATAAAGTCATTGAATTAGAACTCAGTTTTTTCACCCAAAGTGTACTAGGTGTTGCTGGGATAGCTTTACTACTCGTGTTTTTTGTGAAAAAAGTATAGCTATTCGTTCCATTAATAGTACGAAATGCTCTTACTTTATAATAATAGATAGTACCAGTCGCAACAGAGTTGTTTGTAAAGGTATTCGTACTTTCATTTAACACCGTACCAACCTTACTATAAGTCCCTGAACTTGAGGTGCTTCGGTATATTTCATAGCCACTAACTCCTGGTAAGTTGTTCCAAGTGATTTTAATCTTGTTGTACGAACTAGACACAGCCTTAATTGTCGCATCAACTACAGTCGTGGTTGCTGTCGTACTGATATTTCCGATTTCATCTACTGTGTAAACTCCGATTACAGTTCCTGCTTTTTGAGCTGGAATCGTGATGTTATACTTTCCATTTACTGCTACAGTTTCTCCAAGTTTTTTACTTCCTACAGCCGCAGACACTTTCGTACCATTTTCGGCTGCACCTGTTAAATGCGTATCAATATGATAAACAGGGTCAACACTTGGTGTTTTATCTAGAAAATCCGCTTTAATCCGATAAGAGGAAATTGTTGTTCCAGGTAAATCTACTCCAGGTGGTTCAATCGGCACAACGTGAACATAATACGTACCTTTATCTAGATTTAAATTGAGGTGTATCTTTTCACCTGAATTTTGCGTATAGCCGTATGAACCGTATGAACTTAAAGGCATTCCCTTGCTATCATAAAGCCACATCGAAAAAAGTCCCACTGTATTATCGAGTACAACACGGACAAAACCATATTTATTTGTCGTAATCTGATAAAAATCTCTATCATTCATATTCGTACAACTTGAAGAATAATATTGGTTTGATGTCAATGGCATGCTTGCTTCGTCTGTATCATTTGGTTCGAAAGTAATTTTATCTCTTGTTAATGAAGATGGAAATGTTGCTTTTATTCGATAAGAAGCAATTTTGCCAGCTGTATAGTACGGGTCAACATAAAGATAATACGTACCTTGTGGAACGTTCGTACTGAAATAGATAAGACCATTTGGTGAGGGTTGGTGAGGGTGGTCTACGTAATTTCCGGAACTATCATATAGATTAAAATTAAAATTACCGACAATTTCATCAATAGCAATAAATACGTTCCCTGCTTTGTCTGTTGTCAATTGATAGACATCTCTATCAAGATAATGTTCGGCAGTTGAGCTCGTATATTCTCCATTTTTAAGAATTGTACTTGTTAGCATGGTTTCGTTTGGTTCAAATGTAACCTCATTCCTACTAAACGAAGCTGCATATGTGGCTTTAATTTGATAGCTACCAATAGAAATCCCACTTAAATCGCGTGGTTCTACTTGAATGGTATAACTACCTTTTAGTAGTTTACCTCTTAAGTTAAGAATTGGATTCGAACCACCATTATAAGTGGTTGAAATGGTCTTCCGATCACTATCAAAAAGAGTTAGATTGTATTTACCGACTATATTATCAAGTATGATGTAATACTCTCCATCTTCATTCGTTGTAAATTCATATGTGTGTTTCGTTCCTTCTGTTATCTGTGCAGTAATCGGGTTACCATTTTGTATTGGTGTATTCGTTTCTTCTGCAAATGTAAGACCACTAAATGGAATGGTCATCATAAAAACAATTATAAAAATGCTAAATATCTTTTTCATTTTTCCCTCCAGTATCCGTTTCTATTTCCACCTTTATATCCCCTACTCTTTTTACACAAACATATTTTTATGTTCATCACCAAATCTAACATATTTTTACTAGATTCATACACTTAAATTAATCTATTTTTTTCAAAAAAAATATTTATTTTCTATAAATGCTTTAAAAGTTTATCTTTAATTGGAACGTAGATATTTGTTCAATTGACTTACATACCTTATTTTAATATCACTTTGGACGATGAAACGCTTGTCGGTATATTTTAATTTCATACTAACACCGCACCTATCAGATAACATCTTCACTCAACTAATTCACCAAGCCTTAGGATGTACTAGGAAGGAAGAATGATTATTTCAAATAGGGGCATAAGGCATTTCGTTCGTAAAATATTATGAAATGTATAACAATAAATATCCCTAACATCCTCAACTAAATTATCTAATACCTTATATAAACCCAACAAACAGCGGAGATGTATGTGAAGATTCAATTCGTGAACCTGTAGAGAAAGAGTGATTTGTTAATTTTTTTTCTTTTGGCTCTGTTATAAAAGATTTTTTTATTTTAACTGTCTACAAAATTGCCTAACCGCATTGTGAAAAATAGTTGCTCATAGTTTTCAAATTGCATTTCTAACTTTACAAAATCGACATTATCGACAATAAAAAAAGGAACCGCAATTTGCAATTCCTAATCTAAAGTCATTTATTTATTAGCAACCTTAATTACACTAAGTGAATTATTTATTGCCGTTTTGCATTTACTTACATCAGGTTTTGATGAACGAACTGCTGCTAATACAACGTCAATCGTTCCGTCAATTTTAGTCCATGTTGTGCCATCTATTTTTCTAAGTTTAGCCTCTGATGTATCCCATTGATGTTCCAAATTATCAGCATCTTTATTAGCTGAAGTAAAGTTCTTTGAGTTCACATCTGTTAGCATTTTATTTTCTATATTTACAAAATCCGTTAATTGGCCAGATAATGTAGTTTGAGTAGAAGCAGTTTGTAATGATAATTTTATATAACCACCAATACCTACTGCTAAGAAAATACACAATACCAATATTGTTTGTGCCATAACATTTTTCTTACTACTGTTTATTTCTTTTGATTCACTTTTTGCGGAAATATCAATTTTTGTAACAGCAAGGAAAATGATGATAGCTAAAATTGCGGATAGAAAAATTACACTTGTAACTGTTGTTCCTAAGCCTAAACCACCATTTACTTTTGGCTGAGATAAGTAATCCCCTATTGATGCGCCGAGTGGTCGAGTAAGAATATACACAATCCAAAACGCTAACATTCCATCAAGTTTTAAAAACTTCCACGCTAAAAATACACAAAGTATGATACTAATTACCGTTACTCCGGTTTTAAAATACCCTAGTCCAAGTTGTTCTGAATATAAATCTCCTACTGCAGTTCCTAGAGCAAATGTGAAAAGAATGGCAAGCCAATAGAAAACTTCTCTTTTTCTTGTAAAAATTGAGTGTATAGAGAGTGTTTTTTCACTAAGATACCAAAAAAGAAAAGTTAATCCTAGTAGTATTGAGAAAACAATTGTACTTGTCTCAAGAGGTACTCCCATTGCGTCAGTCAAATTATCTGTTACCAAAGTACCGAATACACTTATTAATACAACAGTTATCCAATAATAACTTGGTACATATTTTTTTGCTCTGAATTGAAAAAATAATGAGATAAAAAATGCTACACCCATAATGATCGTAGTAAGTCCTAATCCAAAACCAAGGTTAAAATTAAGGAAATCAGCAAATGTTTCACCAACTGTTGTACATAAAACTTTGATAATCCAGAAATAGAGTGTAACTTCTGGTACCTTGTTGAGTAAAGCTTTCATTTTATTTTGGTTTGTTTCCATAAATAAATTCCTTTCATTTGATTTAAATTATATTTACCCATAATTATGAAAAGAAAATGAAAAAACAGGTAAAATGCTAATATTAAAGCCATTTTTGACTTAGTATTTGTTTTTTCATTATATTCTAACCTCGCTTTTTAAATCGAATAAGGATTCCTTTTTATTTTGTAATGAATTCTAGTACATAATTCATAAAAATATTCGAATTCCTTATTAAACTAAACTGTCATTTAGTGACAAAAAAAAATCGACTAAACAGTCGATCATATTATGCAACTCAAGCGCGTTAGTTGAACAAGAGATTTAATTTATTTGAAAATCGTAAGTTTGATTTGGAACAATAAATTTATGACCATTTATTATCACAGTCTCATTATTTATCCATTTTATATTTGCTTTCTCTTCATGATAATTCCAGTATTTATAGGGTTTATAGCTTTCTTGTTAAAGCTTAGTTCGCCCCTAACAGAAATCTGTTGTTGCTCCCCACTCGAAACATACGCTTTTAAAGTATATTCTTGATTTGGCGACTTACTTTGTCCAATTAACTCACCTTTTGGAAGATAACTTAAAGTAGGTGGTGCATATAGTAGACACTCAAAAAAGCCTATAAAGTCCATTTTTAAACTTAAGATAGTAAAGAAGGTAAGTCAAAGATTCCTTGAATCGATTTTCATATTATTAAAGCAAGAAAAAAGAAGCAAAAATCATGAAAATGATTCCTACTTCTCTAAATAGGAGAGATGCAAAATTTATTTTAAAATACAACATAATAGTTGTATTGTAAAAGCTTAGAAGTCTAAATTTATTTAATGCTGGAAGAACCTAATAATGATTCAGGTTTCATATCCAGTGCTAAAAGGCTAATTTTTGAGTAACCTGTATTTTTATTTTCAGAAAAAGTACGTTTCAATTCTTGGAAATCAGGATCATTTAATAAGTTTTTTAATTCTTTTTTATACAAGTTTAGAACTGAATCTTCCACGAATTTTGGCGTATATCGACTTGGATCTTCATCCATAATTAAACATCCTAGAAAATGGTATTTAAATTGAAATGCACGAGTAAGATTAACCATATATAATAGTTTTTCAAAAAGGTTAGGGTATTCAAATTTTAATTTTTCAAGGGTTTCTTTAGTGGTTTTTAATTCATCTATACTAGATAAAGTAATCATTAATTGTTCCTCCTCTTATTTGTCCCATGGTTTATCTAAAGAAATATACTCAGCTAATTCTTTACTTTTTTGTCTTCTTAATTTACGCATTTCTGCTCTTTCTTTACCTGTTTTGTAGAGGAATTTTTCTTCTTCTGTCTCTGGAATAATACCTGGAACTTCAACCGGTTGTTTATTTTCATCTAAAGCTACAAAAGTCAGAAATGCAGTAGCAGCAATTAGTCGCTCACCATTTATCATATCTTCTGCGATAACTTTACAAAAAATTTCCATTGAGCTTTTACCTGTATATGTTACAAACGATTCGACACAGACTGAGTCAGTTTGATGAATTGGGCACAAGAAATCGATATGGTCAGTAGAAGCAGTGACACATTCCTTAACACGAGAATGTCTACGGGCAGATAGAGTTGCCGCGTCATCAAGCTTTTTCATTAAAACTCCACCGAACAGAGTATTATAGTTATTTAAATCGCATGATAATACTTGTGCAGTATTAATAATACGACTTTCTTTCACTTTTTTTGCTTCCATTTTTAACTTCCTTTCATGTTTGGAATCTAAATGTAAAAATACCTTCCAGACCATTTAAAGGTTGTTGTTCCATATACAAAGTTTACGTCTGGATGCAGTGGAAGTAAAATGGTTAGTTTTCATCAGTATTATAACTTTTATCTATGTAAATGCTTTCAATTATGCCGTTTGTAAATAATTGAATAGTTAGAAAAAAAGACGGTTCAATTAAAATGAACCGTCTTTTTAAGTATAGGTCATATAAATTAGTTTTTTAAAATTCCTTTTTTGAGTTGCTCGATCGTGAACTTCAACCATTCTTTTGCAGCATAGGAGAAATACTGATTTTTCCCCCAAATAATTCCTAAGTTCCAACTAATTGAAGGATTAGTTACTTTAACAGATTTAACATTTTCGTTTAAATTATGGCAAATACTTTCAGGCAAAAGTGAAATTCCAAGTTTGGAAGCCACCATTTCTTCAATAAAAGATTGCTGAGAACTTTCAGATATTATGTGTGGATTAAAACCTACGTTGTTACAAGAAAGTATAATTCGATCATTTAAAACAAAGTCCTTATTAAACAAGATAAAAGATTCATTAGCTAATTCTGATAATTCAACTTCATCTCTTATTGCTAATGGGTGTGATGGGTGAAGGATAAGCTTTAGATCCTCTTCCATAAAAGAATAATGGTCGAAAATGTCACTTTTAGTAGGAAGAACAATGATACCAACATCAAGTAACTTGTTGCCTACATCTTCTTCTATTTTCTTTGAACCATCTTCTACTAATTGAAACGTAATCCCTGGATACTTTTCATGAAAATTCCCAACAATCTTTAGAAAAAAATGAGCATTAAAAATTGGTGGTAATCCAATACGAATATGTCCCTTTTTTAATCCTGTAAGATTGTCCAATTCCGTTTTTAAATTATTAAATGCTTTGTCAATTAATGTTGCTTGCTCTAATATAATTTGCCCTGCATCGGTCAATGTTAATTGCTTACTAGAGCGATCAATTAAAGCAACTCCTAACTCTGTCTCAAGGTTCTTAATCATTTTACTAATTGTCGGTTGAGTGATAAATAAATGGTCTGCCGCTCGGGAAAAACTATTAAATTTAGACACCTCAATAAAATATTGTAAATGTTTGATATCCAATTTTGTACACCTGCTTGTGGCTATATTTAGGTAATTTCTTTAACTCTATTTTAATTGATTAAAGTATATCCTTTTTTAATAAAATGGCCCTTTATACTACGATTGAAGGCAATGAAGCCTATGTTTCAACCATTTAGCCAATTACTCATAAACCACATCTAAAGGTATGGAGTGGGTTTGTTATAAGACCATTCATTAATTGCACATTGTCGTGTATATGCTTCATCTTACCAAAATGGCATTACATCAGTGTCTTCATATTCATTTGACTCACATACACCCCAACCTTCTTCACTCGCTAGACCCCAAAATCAATTTACTCTCAGAAACTCTTTCTATAAATTATTCATTTCTTCCTTTAGAATTTATTGTTAAATCAAATGACATTACCCTTCTCCTTTATAACTAGTACTTCAATAATATCATTAAATTATTCATATTGAGTTATACCCATAATAAAAAAAAGAGCCGAGAATTGCCCCTTAAGCGTAATAGTAGTAAGGCAATGCGTTAGTTGAATAAGTTCATTAATTATTTGATAGAACAGAGATCTAGACCTGTAAAAGTCCGCAACCAATAATACAAACAAATACAACTATAAAAATTAGTGCAGCAGGGGATTAGTAAACGAAATAACCTTACCTATATCGCCACATTATTTAAAATACGTTCTTCTTATAGCTTGAAACATAAAGTAAAAAAAGTGGCTCTAATATTTGTTTTGATTATTTAATTATTTCTAATTAAAAAAGCACTCACTTATTAAAGTGATGTGCTTTTTCAGTTAAATTTATATTATTATTTATACATAATTAGAAAAGAATTCCCACCTAAACTTTGTTCAGCTTTTCGAGCTTAACATTTCTAATATCTTTTGCAAACATAAAATAGACTGTCTTTATCTGTATTCTATAATTATTTACAAGTACTAGTTTTGCAGCAGGACAAAAAGCTAATTTGTTAGGTGTATGATAAGGCATAGTTTTTTGTGCGTTTTAAGTTTTCGAGTTAGCTCGAAAACTAAGTGCCAACCAATTCTTAATCCCTATATTTTTCAAAGGTTAAAAGGACATTTACAATGGTAAATCTTTTCGTTTAAAGACGAGTATCCCAATTAAATATAGGACAAGTGCTAACCCAACAAGTATGATCAATTGAGCACCGTAGCTTCCACTTTGAATGATTGCATTGGAATCGTAGAGAGTGATAATAGTAACATTTTTAAGGATTTCCAGACTGTCATTCATACCAGAAAGCATATTCGTAGCAAAGAAAAACACCGTTAATCCTGCACCAAGGGCAAGGGAATGGCTTGAACGGTTGAAAAAACAAGATGCAAAAAAAATAATACTGTGAATTGCTAAATTCAATATCAAAGACCCTAATGTTAGAATAAAGAATTTCTCTAATGGTAACTCACCAGGTTGGACTAACTCTGACACACCGTATCCTACAACAAATATTAGTCCAAACATTACCACTAGTGTAGAAATAGAAAATATGAGGCTTGTAAAAGTGTATTGAGTTCTTGTGATAGGAGAGGACAGATGAAAGGCCATGCTACCTTTATCTACTTGATCGGCTATTAGCTTATTTCCAATAATAACAGAATAAATCATGGCAAAGATGAGGGCGAAATTCCCAAAATATTGATTTGCTATAAAAGCAATTAAGGTTGTAATATCACCTAAAGGATTAACAGGAGCATCTATGCTAGCTTGTGCAATTTCATGCATGGTTTCCGGAGTGAATACACTCATCACAATCCCGATTAACAGGGATAATACTCCTGCAATGATAGAAAATATTTTTATATTTGATTTAACTAAGTGAATAAATAAAGACTTTTTAAACATTGTCATTCTTCTCTCCTTTATAAAAATTCATAAAATACTCTTCTAGAGAGTTTTTCATTTCATGAAACGATGTTACATCTCTTTTAGAAAGAGAACGTATTAGTTCGTTAATTTGATTGTCTTCTATTTCCACCATGACCTGCAAACTGTCCTTTTGAATCTCGCTAATAATAAACCCTTCTTCTTGAATAGATTGAAAATCATTTAGTTTTTGAAACTTTATTTTAAATGTTGTCTTATCAAATTGCTTAAAATCCTGTTCATTCATAACTGAAATTAATCTACCATGCTTTATCATGGCAAGACTATCGCAGGTCCCCTGAATTTCCTCAAATAGATGAGAAGACATAAGGATACATTTCCCTTTTTGTTTTTCCTGGTGAATTAGCTTAACAAATACCGATTGCATAAGAGGATCGAGTCCAGTTGTGGGTTCGTCAAGAATGAGAACATTTGGATCATGCATAAAAGCACAAACAATCCCAACCTTTTGTTTCATTCCCTTAGACATTCGTTTTATTCGTGCAGATGGGTCTAATTCAAACATCTCTATAAGCTGTTGAGCTTTTGTCATATCCCGGAGGCCACGCATATTTGCAGCATGCGAAATGAGCTCTGTACCAGTCATGTTTTCTGGAAAAGCAATTTCTGCAGGTAAATAACCGAGATGCTTTTGAATTTCTTTGGACTGATTCCAGCAATCTAAATTTAATATCGTAGACTCCCCACTTTGCGGTTTAATAAATCCTAGTAAATGGCGAATTGTCGTTGTTTTTCCCGCACCGTTAGGACCTAGAAAGCCAAATACCTCACCTTCTTCAATTCCAAATGAAATATCAAAAATACCCTTATTGTTTCCGTAATCTTTTGTAAGATGTTGAATGTTTATTACTGTCATTTAATTTCACCACGCCATTCCTTCTTTATTTATCCGACAACGTGTCGTATGATTTAAGTGTATTATTTACTAATGTCACTATCAACCGACATTTTTCATCAATTGTCGGATTTTGAGACACCGTGGGAGGAAGAACGATGAAAAAGAAGCCAACGATAACCGCACAAACTAAACAAAATATAATAGATGCCTTCTGGGAACTTTATTGCACTAAGCGAATAGAGAAAATAACAATAAAGGAAATTACAACGAGAGCTGGATATAATCGATCTACATTTTATGAGTACTTTACAGATGTTTATGATGTCCTGGAGCAAATGGAAAACACATTGATTTCCAGGCTACAAGAGTTGCCTATGCAGCAACTATCTTCTCCAGGTGATCCATTCCCGTTTGAAGCACTTGTTAGCATGTATTCACACCATAGCAAATACCTCGTGGTACTACTTGGAGATCACGGAGATCCAGCATTTCAAGGCAAAGTCAAAGGCAGCATGAAGCCGATAATAAAAGAAATTCTAGTTTCAAAAGGAGCGAAAGATAGCTTTGAACTAGACTACACACTGGAATATGCTTTATCAGCTATGATTGGTATCCTCAGCTATTGGTTCAACCAAGAAAAAGCACCATCGCTCGAAAGCTTGATGGTGCTAATAACGGAGCTTTCTAGTGAGGGAGTTATGAGGAAATTAATAGGATAAAGTTGAGTGGCATTTCATTTTTGGGATAGTGAATCCGTATGTTAAAATGTAGTAAATTAGAAGATAGCATGCAATTGAGCGCCAATATACTTCTACTAATGGATGGCGTTAATTGAACAACAAGCAACATAGTTGTTGTAGTAAATGAGGTCATTTGTTGTATAAGGAAGGATAAATGAATACAGGCATTTACCCCTGTCCATCTATCCTCTCTTTTGCCATATAAAACTTGTAACATTTTACTTATTGAACAACCAACTAACAGTAACAAAGTAACCTAAATCAACAAGGTAAATTATTCTTATAACCCATCTCCTTAATCAAATAATATGTTAATTTTTTATTTATAATGATTTTCCCTTCACTACGCACTAACGAATAACTCGTATACTTTTATTGAAGTATTAGAATTAATTAGAAAACACTGTCATGAGCATATTAATAAAAACTTTTAAAGATAGGACCTAAAATTGTCCTATTACTTATAAAAAATATTATTCAATTATAAAAACACGAACTTATTTGTGAATTTTTTCACTTAAACTAATCTGCCATTATGTTGAATAAAAAATCGACTAAAAAGCCGATCTTGTTGTTCAACTATTGCATTAGTTAGTTACTTAACTAGTTTTGCATTTATATCAAAATATTTATATTCCAAACTAAATGCTTCCGATGCTTTATTCATTGTAAGAATACTAGCACTTGGTTTACCCACGTTAATTTCATTTTTCTCTGTGCTACCAGTCGCATTTATAACACGTACACCCAATTTAGCAACAGTATTTTCGTAATTCGTTATTGCAAGTAGGTTCAAAGGTAAAGGCTTTCCATCTTTATATTCTCTAGGTAGTGGAAAAACTTGAAGATTTGAACTTATTTCATTCTCAGAATCATAATATCCATAATCAGCATCAATATATTTATAACTTCCAATATTGTTTTTTTCAAAGTGTATATATGCAGGCATATTATCATGTAAATACGCTACATATCTATCTTTTTTCAAATCGAAAATTTTTATTATTTCAATTGATTGTTGCTCTTTGTTTAATGATTGAATAGTTTCTAGGATATTATTTTTATCGTTACCATTCATTAAAAAAATAGGTTTAAAGAATATGTACCAGATAATAGATATACCTAACAAAAAAACAACGGTAATCTTTCTTTTATGATGTATCACTGACTTACCTCCCAAGATAATAACTTATAAGTATGTTAATTCTAGATAATCTAAAAACTACCTTCCAAATTGAGAGAGTAACTGGATTTTGCCCAAGAAAAAATCGACTAAACAGTCGATTTTGTTATTCAACTAACGCACTGCGTTAGTTGCATAAGGTTTATTTCTAAATTGACGCTTTAAACCAATAAAATTGGTTCAAATTCTAAATTTCTGTCAAATTTATTTTTCTTAATAAATTGGAAGAATTCTTGAGAAACTAAAATTTTTCTTGCACACATATGACCGTTACCAAAGGTTTCAAAAGACTTGATAATATCTACATCTACATTTTCAAATACACTATTATGATATTTAAACCCTCTACCGCTATAAATAAATTTGGTTCCTCCACATTTATTACAACGAATTGTACTTGCTATTGTATCACTATCTTCTAACATTCCAGGTTTAAGTTGATCATTAATATACAGTTGGTGTACATCATCAAGTATTACATTATCTTTAGTACTTTTTTTAACTTCATAAAAATCAAAACCTTTTAGCGTACTCTTTTGCAATTCATCCTTCGCTTTGCTACTAATAAATAATTCATCTGCAATCCAATTAAGCATTAGAAAATTCTTACTAGACCATTTCGGTGACTTTTTCATTCTAAAACTGTCTTTCTGAACTAGTCCACTCCCACAACCATCACATAAATTTTCATCGTTATAGGTAATGTGTTCATACGCCATATTTCCCTCTGGTTGAGGGTATGCCCATCTCCATTTACTTCTGACACTTAGCCATTCTGCATTTTTAAACTCTTCCGTCGAATATATAGCATCTACTAAAGATAATAAACCATAATGGTTGGCATTTTTATTTATTTCTTCCCAATGTACATTGTCTTCAAAAATTTCAAAAACGCCGATACCATACTCCAAATCAAAAGGAATTTCATTTAAAGTAAGATATTCTTCGAGCTTTTTATTCCCTGCATTAAATGTATACCTGTGTTTAAATCTCATTTTTCCTCCTATTGTTTTAATACAATAATCAACCAATTCATTTAAGCAATATTACCATATTATTTTTAAGTTTTTATTAAAAAATTTTCAAAGTCTTATACAACTAAACTGCCATTTAGTGACATAAAAAAAATCGACTAAACAGCCGATCTTGTTGTTCAACTAAAGCATTATTTAGTTGAATAAGAACTTATCTTAAATATGCATAAGCAATGCTCCATCTGATTTTACAGTAACTAAAGGATGTTCAAGAAAGTTTTCTTCAGTAAGAATAATTTCCTTTCCAAGCACATTTGATAGCTTACTCATAAATTCAAATACGGAACTAACTTCAGATAGACCAATAATTTCTTTAGGATTTATATCAAATTCTATTTCATCTTCTACAAAGAAATGGCAATTTATCAAAACACCATTAATATTAATAGACATTAAAACACTTTTTTTCTTTTTTTCATCAAATATTTTGGATACATTTGTTATTTTATTCGTGTTTTCTTGTCCATCTATATAAAATTGAATAGCCCAATCAGATAAACGTAACCAATCTATTAATTTTTGCCAATCGTCCAAATTGACATCTAAAACATAAATATCCCTTAAACTTCCATCAACGAAGAATACTTTATCCAGAACCTCATTAGTTAGGTGTTTTTCCATATAATAGATTCCCCAATACACGATTATTTATATTTATTGTACCATTCCTTATTCAACTAAACTGCCATAGTGACATAAAAAAAATCGACTAAACAGCCGATCTTGTTATTCAACTTAAGCATCAGTTAGTTGCATTAAATTTATGTAATTTTTTAGTGGTTCTCTAATCAATCCCAATAATTAAATATTGCATCCCCTATTGTTTTTGGTCCCCAATGTTTAATTTGTTCTTTAATTGACCCAACATTTCTTAACTCTTCATGCTCATTAAGTATAAATGGCTTATTCAAGTCACTAACTGTCATTATTTTGTACCCCTTAAATCCATCAGCAAGTTCTCTAAAATCGATAAAATTCAATGGGAATGAGCTTCCAAATTTTCCATTTTCATCGGCAAGACAAAATGCTACATAAGGATGTGCTATATTTACAGCTACATAAACAGGTTCAGGTTTAAAGAAAAACTTAACAGCATAAAAATTATTATAATTTAGATCTCTTAGAATTTCACAGTTTATTTGTTTTTTTGAAGCGATTTCTTTACACAGAGAATAAAACTTTGATTTATTAATAGAGGGTGGCTCAGGTTCCTCTCCAGGCATGTAATATCCCCCTGTTACTCCGTACGGTAAATTCATTTTAGTCATATTAAACCCCTTTATTAAATTGTATTTTAATTAAAATTAATTCTATATGATTATACCAATTAATTAGACCTGAAATGATATACCATAGTGAAAATATTCTTTTTTCTTATTCAACTAAACTGCCATTATGTTGAATAAGAATCCTCTCTATCCCATTCATTAAACTTTGAGTATTTATGACAAAAAAACAGAAAAACCCTCAAAGGGGTCTCTCTGTTTCTCACTTTCTATGAATTTTATATTAGATTTGATTTACTAAACTCTACTTTTAATTATGGCGGGTCGCTTCTTTAGTCCTTCCATTTTTTACCTTTACCTTTTCCATGTCCGTTTCCATTTCCATGTCCTTTTCCTTTATTTTTATGCTCCTTCTTTTCATGCTTGTCTTCTTTCCAACCATCATCTTGCACTTGCTCTTGCTCTTCTTCTCTGTACTTTTCCTCTTGTTTCTTTTTCTTTTCTAATTGTTTTTTATAATTCTTTCCAAGTATTGGTAGATCGAACTTATTGGGCGGAATTTCTTTTCCAGATTTCAATATAATTTCTTTAAATATTACTGTCGCGGTTTGACTACTTGATGATGTCAAATAATGATTTTTATCTGTTTTATCATAGCCTAACCAAACAGCCCCAACGATGTTTGGAGTATAGCCTACAAACCAATGGTCTTTTGCTCCGTTCACAGTGGAAAAAGGCAGCTGAGTAGTTCCTGTTTTACCTGCAATATCTCTGCCTTCTATTTGTGCTTTAACTCCTGTTCCCTCTTTGACAACACCCTTGAGCATAAATGTAATTTTTTGAGCGATGGATGCCTCGGTCACCCGAGTTTGTTTTTTATTCCATTTCCCAATCGTCTCTCCATCTGCATTCTCAATTTTTTGAATCGCATGTGCTTCTACCATAATGCCGTTATTTGGAAAGGCGGAAAATGCTTGAGCCATTTTTAAAGGGGATGTTCCTTCATTCATACCTCCAAGAGCTAGACCAAGAGTCTGATCTTTTTTATCTAACGGAATACCAAAACGCTTTACTGCATTTATCCCATTACCTAATCCTATTTTTTGTAATAACCAAACAGCAGGTACATTATAAGAGTGGATAAGTGCGTCATACATCGTAACTTCTCCATGAAATTGATTGTCAGAGTTTTGAGGTTGATAGCCATTGATATTAATAGGATGATCTTCTAAAGTATCAAAAATATCATATCCTTGTTCCAACGCTGGAGTATAAGTTGCCAATGGTTTCATTGTAGACCCAGGCTGACGTTTTAATTGAGTGGCACGGTTATATTGCCTGAAAGTATGCTCACCACGTCCGCCAACAAGAGCAGTAATACCTCCTGTTGAAGGGTTAATCAGAATGGCTCCGCTTTGAATGGTTTGATCAGACTGACTTTTAGGAAACAAATTGTTATTTTTATACACATTTTCAACAGCACTTTGAATGGCAGGATTCAATTCGGTATAAATATGGAGTCCTCCTGAAAGAACCTCGTTTGGTGTCAAATGATATTTATTGATCGCCTCATCAATAATATAATCTACATAATATGGATATTTACCTTGGTAATCTTTATTTTTCTTATCTGCTAATAAAATTGTTTGTGCCTTAGCCTTCTGAGCTTCACTTTGACTAATATAGCCTTCATTTTCCATTAATGACAGCACAGTATTTCTTCGATTAATTGCTTTATCGAAATTCTTAAAAGGCGACAGGTTAGAAGGTGCCTTAATGATGCCCGCTAACATCGCTGATTCGCTTAATGTTAACTGATTCGCATCTTTCCCAAAATACACTTGGGCTGCACGTTGAATACCCCAAGCACCTTCTCCGAAATAGATCTGATTTAAATAACGCTCTAAAATTTCATCTTTTGAGTATACTCGTTCAATCTTTTTTGTCAAAATCAATTCTTTTAACTTTCTTGTATAGGTACGCTCTTGTGTTAGAAAAGCATTTTTGGCTAATTGTTGCGTGATTGTACTTCCGCCTGCAACAATTTCTCCACTTACTAAGTTTTTTAGTAGCGCCTTTGTAATCCCGAAATAGTTAATACCATTATGCTTGTAAAAGCGTTGATCTTCTGTTGCAATAACGGCATGTATCATATTTGTTGGAATTTGCTTTATGCTGACTCCCTCGATGTTCGAAACTGAGATCTTACTTGCGGCTTCTCCTTTTTGATCAAAGATGATTGTCGGCTGCGGTGCAGGATCTTCCAATTTACTCACATCACTTGTCCAAATCAAGATATTCATAATAAATAAAAAGCATCCAGCTAACGCTGCGACTATCGATAATATTTTGAAAAGGAAGCCTTTGGAAGATAAACGGTTCCATAGTTTCTTTGATAATTTTCTTTGCTGTCTTCTCTCTATTCTCCCCACACTGTTTTCCCCTTTAAATTTAATGTAACTGTTTGTCATTTATCTGTAAAAATGCTTATCATTTGCTGGATGGTTCATCCAATAATTTTCTATATCCTATCAATCATTTTTGCTTCGTTAATCCACGGAGGGATAACATAAACAAATAAGAGCTATCAACGCTAATTACCCTTATAGAATAAAAGCTTGTATTAAATCTAATTTACTTTCATTGATTCGGTCTTCTCATTAACAATACTTACATACCGTACTAAAGAGGAATTGATCAAACTATATCCATTATCATTTTTCACAATAAAATAATCATACTTTAACAGTTTATTCATCACTTCAATTCGAATCTCCTCAATGGTAACTTCTAATCCTTGGGTTACATTTTCCCATTTTATATAGGATTCACAAGTGTAACAAACATAAAATGTTTTCAAGTATATCCTCCTTTCTTTCGCTCCTGTCTTCACAAAAAAAATACCCTTTTTCATCCGGGTATTCCACAGTGTACTGCTATCTTCGTTTATATAAATTTTATTTTACACTAGCTATGTTTTTATTGTTTTTTATCACAATTATACATCTTGTTGTGATATATATCACTAACTAATAAAAGGATAAAGCTAACAACAACACTCAATATGTTTCTACTCTGATTGATGAAATGATTGAATTTCAAGATTAAATTACAGATAAAGGTGGGCTTATGAAATTACCAGAAGCTTTTGGGAATAATCATCTGTTCAGTACAAATCTGTTTACAAACAATCACACATGACTTTTAATATGTACCCCGATTATTCCAACAAAAGGAAAAACCCATTCAAACAAGTTCATTATTTTACATCCAAAATTATTTTTTTAACAATATTGCTCAACAATTATACAATTATGTTGAATAAGGTCCTCTGTATGCCATTCATTAAACTTTGAGTATTCATGACAAAAAAACAGAAACCCCCTCAATAGAGTCTCTCTGTTTTTCACTTTCTACCTATTTCGCACGCCATTTAATTCTCAATATCCCGCTCTCTATATTGCTGCCTTCTCATGCTCCTGCTTGAAAAAGCTCTTCATAGAATGGAACACATCTGACTTTTGTTTTAAGATATAATAGCGAAATTTCTCGTCATTTATGCTTTTATACGAGGACATTAGCGTACTGTGTCGATTGTATTGGTTTACTTGTTTAGGATACACCCATTGGTATGACTGAATTTTTCTAATGTCTTTTTTTAAAGGTTGCTTATACTGCATATGATACGCCCATTTTAATATCCTATTTTTTATTTAATTCAGCCGAGTATTATTATAAATACTTATCATTTAAATTAAAATTCTGATTAACTATTTTTTCTCTTCGAATTTGTACAACAACTTTCTGAATAATAAAACCCAATATTAATATAATCACTAATACCAAAGTGATTGTTGCACCAGGTGGTGTTCCCAATGTGTATGAAGATGTTAAACCTACAAACATACTACAAATTGCTGTTAATACCGCTAATAAGAGAACCCATTTAAATCCTTTCGCAATTCGGATTGCGAATGCAGCAGGGAGAACAAGTAGAGCGGAAACAAGCAACACTCCAATTGTAGGAATTATAGCTGAAATGACAACACCTGTTAATACACTAAACGATAAGGATAATAATTTTGTATTTACCCCGCTTGTAAAAGCAGTATCCTCATCAAAAGTCATTAAAAATAGAGGTCTTTTTAACAAGAGGAAATAGAATAATACGCCGATTGTCACTCCAATCATCAAATAGACTTGTTTCTGAGTAACAGTAACAATTGATCCAAATAAGTATTGTTCTACATTGGTAGTCATCCCTCCAGCACTAATACTCATTAAAAAGAGAGCAAGTGACAATCCTGCTGCCATTAGGATAGCAATCGATACTTCTGAATATGATAGATAGGCTCTTCTCATATATTCAATTGCAATTGCTCCAATGATTACCACCAACATACTGGAAAATGTTAAATCAGCATGAATAAAAAAACCAATCGCTACTCCTGCAAGTGAAATATGAGATAGTGTATCTGCCATTAAAGCCTGTCTTCTTAATACTAAAAATACACCTAATATTGGTGCGATTACAGCGATTAATCCACCAACCCAAAATGCCCGTTGCATGAATTCAAGGTTAAGCATCTCCATATGCCATGTTCCCCCTTCTCTAGATGTATGATTTTATCAAGATATTGTTCAACTTCCTCTTTTTCATGGGTCACCATAACGACTGTTCGATTATGCCTTTTAACTTGATGATCCAAAAATTGATAAAAGTTTTCTCTACTTTCTTTATCCATTCCAGTAGTGGGTTCATCTAAAACTAATAAATTAGGTTCAGAAGCTAATACACGAGCAATGCAAATTTTTTGTTTCTGTCCCCCAGATAATGAACCAATTTTATGATGTCGAAAATCCCACATTCCTACCATTACTAGTGCATTTTTAATTGAGTCGTGATCTATTTTATTCATTTTTTCAAACCATTTTTTTTGATTAAATCTACCCGATTTCACAAGTTCAATTACTGTACTTGGAAACCCTACATTAAATGAAGCGATTTGTTGTGGCACGTATCCAATTTTTATCAACTCATTATTTGCATCTTTTTTAATTTGAACCTCACCACTCCATGGTTTTAATAAACCGAGCATTAGTTTTAAAAGAGTCGATTTAGATGCACCATTTTGACCTGTAATTCCAATAAACTCCCCTTTATTTACTTCAAAACTTACATTATCTATAACGGAAGTATGATGATAACCAAATTTGACATTTTTTACCTGGATTAAACTCATCTCTTCATTTCCTTTCTTAATTAAGTAAAAGCGTGACACTAAGTAGGAACACGCTTTTTACTTAATTATTATTTATTTTCTAATACTTTTTTTAATATTTGTAAGTTCTTCTGCATAACGCTTATATAATCAATTCCTTGTTTTTGTTCTTCTTCACTTAAACCTTCAAGTGTATTTAAGACAGCTGTTTTTGCACCAATTTCATTTGCTAGTGTATTCGCTACTTTAGGGGAAGCAACTTCCTCAAAGAAGATTGTATTAATATCGTGACTTTTTGCAAACTGTTTAAGTTCCGCCAGTCTTGATGGACTTGGTTCATTCGATGGAGATAAGCCAGCAATTGGAACTTGTACTAAACCGTATTGTTTTGTTAAATATCCAAATGCAGCATGCTGTGTAATGATTTCTTTATTTTTCATATTCGTTAAAGTAGTTCGATATTGATTATCAAGGTCTTTTAATTTCTTAATATAATCATCGCTATTTTTTTTATATTCTTCTTTATGTTCTGGATCAATGTTTATTAGAGCTTTTGCTATATTTTGAACTTCCTTCTGAGCTAATACTGGACTTAACCACACATGTGGATCCATTTGTTCGGAATGGTTATTATTACCTTGTTTTTCTTCATTTTCTTGCCCTTTAATCAGAGAAATACCGCTACTTGCTTCAATAAATGATGATTTTTTGTTACTTAAACTTTTTTCAATGTTTGGAACCCAGGTTTCCATATATGGACTATTATAGATAAATAAATCTGCATTCTGAATTGCTCCAACATCTTTTGGTGTTGGTTCCCATTCGTGGGGTTCAATTGATGATGGAATTAATAGTTTAATATCGGCATTTTCTTTTGCAACATTTTTAGTAAATTCATATACAGGATAAAAAGTAGTCACTATTTTAATTTTTTTAGATTCGTTCTCCTTTGATTTATTCGAAGTAGAAATCGATTTAGATGAACATCCTGCTAATAAAAAGAGAGAAATACTAAATGACAATAACGATCTTAATTTTATATTTTTCATATCACTAAACAATAAAATTTATATTTTACTGTAAGTGCACCGCCCTTCTATCTAATACTAGAATTTATTTTATATTTTCAAACGTAATAGTTACGATTTATTAAGTAAAAATAGATACTTACCAAAAATAAGCAAGTATAGTACGCTTAATATTAAAACGAAACAATTACGTTTTCAATGTTTTTCTGATTAAATATTAATTAAACTTTCCTAATCAAAATAAACATATGGATCTTTTAGTGGTTTTATTTCTACTATTTTTTCTAATTGAATAATAGGTTCATAAAATTTTCCAATCTTCACTTTATGAATTGTACCAGTTACGTTTACCCACTGATCACTTTTAAATCCTGAAACCTCTTTTCCCTCAATCATCAATCCAAACACTTGAGCATCAGCTACGCAACAGGTAATAGCAAAACGAGATACATAAATCTGATTTTTTCTTGTTTGCTTATCACGATATATAAAACCATTAAAAGATATTTTTTTACCTACATATTGATCTAAACTATCCTGTACATCTGAAATAATATGTCCATACATCGAATCATCAACTTTTATGAAATTTGATTTATCATTTTTTACTTTTATTTTTTTGGCTTGTTTTTTTACTATATTTTGGCTATAAGAAATACTTCTTTTTGAAGCAATACTTGCTCCAAGAACATTTGTTGAAAATAAGCTACTTGTTATAACTGGAATACTTATTAAAACTACTAAACTTAAAGTCCTATTTTTTTGATTCGAGCAACAATTACATGAAGTATGATGTTCTTTTAGTAATTCAAAGAAGTGAATTAATCCAATAATTATACAAGCAACTAAAGTAATGATTGTGAATTTCACCATCTTTGGTGCAATGAAATATTGAATATCTCCTGAAACTAAAAGCTTCAAAAGCATTAGAACAATCCCGAAGAAAAATACAGAGCGTAATCGATTTTGAAAAGAAGACATTTATTCACCTCACCAATATAAATTCCAAATCGACGTCACTACAAATACGACGCTTGCAGTTAAGAAAATATAAAAAAATACAAATCTTTTCTTGAAATATGCAAACATCATAAATGTATTTTTCAAATCAATCATAGCTCCAAATATTAAGAACGCTAGAATAGATTTTACATGAAATGTGCTCGAAAAAGATGCAGCTATAAATGCATCAGATCCAGAACATAAAGATAAGAAATATCCTAATCCCATCATAACCATGCTTGATAGATTCGTATGATTTGATAGATGTATTAACACACTTCTATCAAGAAAAGTCTGAAATACGCTTGTGATTAATCCACCGATAATTAAAAATTTACATGTTGAGAAAAATTCACTACTAATGTGAGAAATGACTTCACTTATTCGATTTGTATTTGAATGAATATGATGAACATGTTTATGGTTCTCGTGCTTTTCCCTAGTTTCTAATAGTACATTTTTATTTCGATAAAATAATAATGTAAAAAAACCAATGATTAGAACTACTATAAATGCTAACCCTAGCCTTAAAAATGCCATTTGAGAATTCGATTGAAATGCATAGTAGGTTGAAGTAAATACAATTGGATTTATGATTGGTACACTACTAAGAAAAACAATCCCAATATACGCAGGCATACCCTTTTTTAACAAAGATCTGACAATCGGAACAATACCACATTCACATACAGGCATAATCATGCCAATTAAAGCAACAGGAATAAATGCCAATAATGCATTTTTAGGAAGAATTTTACTAATCGTCTCTGGTTTTACAAAAACATGAATAATTGAAGAAACTATGATTCCAATTAATACAAATGGAAGAGCTTCTAAAAACAAACTTATAAATATAGTGTTCATATTTAAAAGTTCTTTAGGTACTTTATGAAATAAAGACGATAAATTCGTAAAATCAATAAATACATAACAAAATAAATAACAAAATAGAACCAAAAAAATTATTACTTCTTGTCCAACTTTCCGTACCATACATCACCTCAAATAATTTTTTATAGTGAAATATATTCTATACGAAACAGACATATGCTCGTCCAACCATTAAAAATCAATAAGTTTTATCTAATTTAAACTTATTTTTCTAGATTAATTAGTAGATTCATATGTTTAATTTTGGACATATACTGGCATTGGATCATTAAATTCATTCCAATTTGTTTCCATTTCTTCTTCTGTTAACAAACATTTATCAAGTGACTTCTCAATCTCTAATTGATTCATATCAATTCCAATAAGAACGAGTTCAGTCATCCGATCACCAAAATTATCATCCCATTTATATTCTAACAATGGATCTTCTCTTCTCATCTCCTTTTGTTCTGCTTTAGGTAATGTAGCAATCCATTCTCCAGCTCCTTGAATGGTTATCGTAGAACCAGCTTGAGATAGCATTCCTACCATATCATTTCTTGTAGCTAACCAAAAGAATCCCTTCGCACGAACAACGTCAACTGACCAATTCTCTAGCCAAGAAAATAGACGTTCTGGATGAAATGGTTTCTTACGACGATAAACAAATGAACTTATACCATATTCTTCTGATTCTGGAATATGTTCATCATTTAATTCTTTAATCCAACCTGCTGCTTGGCTAGATTTATCAAAGTCAAATAGATGAGTATTTAATACAGATTTCAAATCGACATTCGAAAATATAGCAGGTATAATTTTTGCCTGTGCATTAATTTTCTTAAGAAATGCAGTTATTTCTTTTACATCGTGTTCTTCTAAAAGATCAATTTTATTTAAAATAATAACATCTGCAAATTCAACTTGTTCAAGAAGCAAATCTGCAATTTCACGAATATCTGTTTCATCAGTTCCTTGTTTACGATCTAATAATGTTTCCCCTGAAGAATAATCCTCCCAAAAACGATTTGCATCTACAACTGTCACCATTGTATCTAAACGAGTTTTTTTAGTTAAATCAATCCCTAGCTCCTCGTCCACATAAGTGAAAGTTTGTGCAACTGGAATTGGTTCGCTTATACCTGAAGACTCTATTACTATGTAATCAATTCCTCCATTATCTACTAATCTTTCAACTTCTATCATCAAGTCATCTCTTAACGTGCAACAAATGCAGCCATTTTGCATTTCAACTAGCTTTTCTTCTGTACGTGAAAAACCTCCATTTTTTACAAGTCGGGCGTCTACATTTATTTCACTCATGTCATTTACAATAACAGCAACTTTCAACCCTTCTCGATTCGTCAAAATATGATTTAATAACGTTGTTTTACCTGATCCTAAAAATCCACTTAAAACTGTAATAGGTACTCTCATAATTATTCCTCCTAAATAATATACATAAAACGTAATAATTGCGAATTATATCAAGCTAAATAATTATAAATCGCAACAAGTACGTTTTGCAACATATTTTAAAAAAACATAAAAAAACAGAAAAACCAACAAATCTGGTCCCTCTGTTTCTCATTTTCTACGAATTTTGCACTCCATTTAATTCTCCATACCCAATTACTATTTAATTGCCTTCTCATGCTCCTGCTTGAAAAAGCTCTTCATCGAATGAAACACATCTGACTTCTGCTTTAGAATATAATAGCGAAATTTCTCGTCATTTATGTTTTTATACGCGGACATTAGCGTACTATGTCGATTGTATTGGTTTACTTGTTTAGGATTCACCCATTGATATGACTGAATTTTTTCGTATTCATTTTTCAAGAATGCCATTAAGATGTTTAGGATATACCCGTATCTTAACTATCGCGTCCTAATTTCTTTATACAAGAGATTATTTATATGAAGCTATTAAATGGAGCGTTGCAGTTCCTTTTTTAAAAGTATTTAAAATATGATTTTGGTGTTGCTTTCCACTTAGTTTCGCATATATTCGTGTTGTTTCACTCTTTTCGTGACCTAATTTGGATTACTTCAATTGGAGCTCCGTTATCAATTAAATGAGTTGCGTAACTGTGCCTTAATTAGTGGGGAGAAATCTTTTTGTTAAACTCTGATTTTAAAGAAACCTCCTTAATTACATGGCGCGTTTGAGCAATACTTAACCGACGAGGTGCTCTTTCTGTTACAAATAATGCAGGATCAGCATCGTCTCGTTCGTTTAAGTATCTCAATAACCAAATTTCAGCTCGAGTATTGAAGTATACTCTCCTTTCTTTATCACCTTGTCCTCGTACTATTACCGAATGATTCGTCCAATTTATATCATTTTTATTTAATAAGACAATTTCGCCTATACGACATCCTGTTGAATACATAAACTCAATTATTGCTTGTTCTCTTGGCGTATTGCATACATCACGAAGGAGTTCAATTTCCTTAACAGTTAAGAATTTAGGAATTCTGTTTCCAACTTTTGGTTCTTTTAACTATGAGGAAGGGTTACTATGAATTTCACCTTCTTCATGAGCCCAACGGAATAAAGATTTTATAAAACGAACTCTGTGTGCTAGACTTGCAAGTTTTAAATTTTCTCCAACAATTACAAGATACTCTTTTAAAGTATCAGTTGAGATATGAGCAATATCAATATCACCGAAGTGTTTAATTAAAAGTGTTGCTTGTATTTTATATTGCTTTTAGAGTAGTTGTTGAGTATCCTTCAATTAACTTATCATTATAGTAACTTTTCCATGCTTTAGATAATATCATTAATGAATCCCCTCCAATAAAAGGTCTTTTACCAAGCATTATTGACGAAATTCATGATTAAAATCGGTGGGTGAAAGCTAGAAAAGGATCAAATATTATTTCACTAAATGGCAGTTTAGTTGAATAAGAAATTTAAGAAACTGTATGGTATATTTAATAAAAATGGACTTATATCGTAAGTATGAGGTGGTTAAATGGGAAAGTCTAATTGGATTCCTATGGAGAAAATTAATGATGTTGACAAAATTTGGGCAGGTACAAAAGTAAGACTGTACAATGTAGGATTAAATGTTAAAGATAAGAAAGATGACTATTATGATTATTTAGTTTCTTACATTTATGAAAATGATGAGTACTTACAGTTAACTAATATATCACAAGGGAAAGCAGGATATTTTATTTGTGTTTTACAAAAAGAACTCCCTAATCACTATGCTTTAGGTAAAACATTAAAAAACATGATGGGCATAGAAGATACCTTTGTGCGTTTTGAATCCAACTAACGCATGCGTTAGTTGAATTATATATAGGGAATAATTAATAGTCTTATCATGATTGAAATGAGGGAAATATAGTGGGTGCTTGGGGAGTAGCAATTTTATCAAATGATTTAACTGAAGATGTTAGCTTTAGGTATAAAGATTTATTAAGTAATAACTACTCGAGTGAAGACGCGAGTAGAATAGTCATAGCCGAATTTCAAAATGAGTTAGATGATGATGAAATCACTACTTTCTGGTTAACATTTGCGTGTATTCAATGGAAATTAGGTAGACTCCAAGACGAAGTAAAAGATATAGCCATTCAAATTATTGATAGTGGTGATGATCTTGAATATTGGGCAGATGACGATCAATTAAAAAAGAAACGGCAAGCAGTATTACTAAAACTAAAAGAACAAATAAATTCCTCACAACCACAAGCTAAAAAAATACCAAAGAGGTTCATTGCTAATACTGATCTAAAAGATGGTGATGTAATTAGTTATCAATTATTGACAGGAGACTACATTCTACTAAAAGTAATACGTATTATTGAAGAATGGACAGGTGATAGATATCCTCTATTTGAAATTTGCGATTGGCGAGGTAAAGTGATCCCCACAAATGAATACATTAGTCGATTACAGCTTAAAGAATGGGTTTGGGAAAATGGGAATAGAGAACTTATTAAATTGGCAATTTATCAAGCAGGAAAAAGAGATGATCCATCTAAAAGAATTAAAAAAGTAGCTGAAAAAATAGATGTCATTTTAGATAAGGATCCCTCTCATACGTTAATTACTTGGAAAGAGTTAGATAAAAAATTAGAGCAATTTTATCAATTAAAATAACAAGTATTTATTACTTCTTATGCAACTAACGCAGTGCGATTCTTCAATAGAAGATCGCTTTTTTTATTCAACAAAATGGCAGGATAGTTTAATTTAGAAGCCGAATATACAATATCAATCTAATTTAAGATAAATAAATCTGAAAAGAGGAATTGTTTAGTGAAAATACGATGGTTCGTCTATATTGTAATTGGGATTGTATTTGGGGTGTTTGATTTTTACTTTCATAGTTTTATTTCAAATGTGCTTGTTCAAGGTGAGCTTTTTTGGAAAGTGCTGACTTATGGTGTTTGGTTAGTACCAATTGTACCCATCGCTCTGAATGAAGCACGAACTTCCAAATCAAGATTGATGTCCGCTTTAGCAAGTAGCTCAACGTGGCTTGTTTCAATTATTTTTTATTATTTATCCAATGCTTTTCAGCTTGGGATTATCGGAATTTCAACTAGTCCAGAAATGCATATATCTAATCACAGAGACCGATTCTTCTGGGAAAATTGGAAAAGTGTATTTTGGGATGATATTGTAGGGGGAATTGTTGAATGGAGTGACCTTGCAGTAGTAGGTGGTTTCATTGTGGGTATATCGGTTAGCTTTATTTATCTTCGTCTTGAGAAACTCATAAAGTTAAAAAAGTCGACAAATGAGAATTTTTAAAATCAAAAGATGGCTTTCCAAGTTCCTAAAATGAATCTAAAAGATACTTACTTATACAACTAAAGCATGCGATAATTCTATAACGAAGTAGCTTTTATATTTTTCGTCTTTATTATTTGTACATTATTGCAAAAGGAATGTTTATTATTATGAAAAAAATAAAATCAATTCTTGTTTGGATAAAAAATTTTATAAAGGCATTTATTGATTCAATTCCATGGAATTTCTAAATAGTTCTTTTAAAGATAAGTGTTTATAACCTTATTCACCTAACTGATGCGATTCTTCAATAGAAGATCGCTTTTTCTTATTCAACATAATGGCAGTTTAGTTCAATAAGACATTTAGGATTCAGTATGATAAATTATTATATGAACCGTTATACAAAGCATTCCATCCAAGGAGAAATATGAGTATGCAGAATGAGTTAAATCAATTAATTAAAGAAACAATTGCACCTTTATTTAAAGCAAAAGGATTTAAGAAGAAAGGAAAAAACTTTGCTAAGATATTTTCTGACTTTGCTTGGACTGTTAACATCCAATCTTCTAAATGGAATACAAAAAATGAGGTAGAGTTTATATTTAATACGGGAATTTACTGCGATAAAGTATATACCACTTTATCTGAATTGAAATCCCCGACATTTCCATTAGAAGTAGATTCGATGTTAAGACTACGAATAAGTGATATAAAGAATATACGTGAAAATTGGTATAAGATATCAGATAAAACGGATATCGAAGAAATAAAAAAGCAGGTGGAAAGTGACATTGTAAATGTAATACTTCCATATTTTGAACAATATCAAAACATTGAAGATATTATAAGAGGTATTGAATTAAAGGAAGAATTGGGGCGGTTTGAACCCCGACATCATTTAACGCTTCTTTATCATTATTATGGTTATCCTGAAAAAGCACAAAAAAGAATGAAAGAGGTATATATAAATTCCAAGTTTGACTCACAAAAAGAGTATATAAAGGAACTTTCCACAAAGATTGGAATAAACGTGAATTAATAGAATACCTTATTGAACTAGTCGAGTAGAATGGAGTCTTTTACCTTTCGGTAATTGAACTCCAAACCCTCTCAGAACCGTGCTTGCACTATTAATGCACACGGCTCCTCCAGT
>NZ_JBHVPN010000016.1:39944-115152 GCF_042887255.1 Gottfriedia sp. NPDC057948 | reverse complement strand
AAGAAATTAAATAACCTTAGCCCTATTGAATACAGGGCTAAGGCTGCTTAAAGTAATACCTTTTTTATAGTGTCTACTTGACAGGGGTAAGTCCATGTAACTTAAGTCCTCTATTTAATTTTAAATAATAATGACGATAAAAAAAGGAAATGGTTTGAGTTAAACCCATTTCCTTTTTTACTAGATTTAAAAATGGAAGGATTTCAAACTAGCATTTCAGCGCAAAATACATGCATTATTTAGTACAAATGCGAGACTTTTTTCAGGTAGTTTAAATGCAAATTCCTGTCAGTTTAGTCTAACAAGTTATCATACTTTAGGCTTGTACAAAGCTTTATTTTAAGCGACTTTAGGAGCAGGAAATTATTGCGTTCAATTAGTGGAAAAATATTTTTTATATTTGTCCTAATGTCCAAAATGGCGAATATATATTTCTTGAGATTAAAATTCTAGAGGGAGAGAGGTAAGGGGTAAATTCTGCTTGTTAGTAGAAGTTTAATTGTATTGTAAGCGTTTTCTTTAGAGAGAAAGGGGGATTAAATGAACATATTATTATGTTGTGCTGCCGGTATGTCTACAAGTTTATTAGTTACTAAAATGGAAGCTGCTGCAAAATCTGAAGGAATCGATGCAAGGATTTGGGCAGTGAGTGCTAATGATGTTAAAAATCATCTTGATCAAGCAGATGTATTACTTGTAGGTCCCCAAGTAAGGTATCTACTCCCACAATTAAAAAAAGAAGGTTTACAAAAAGGAATACCAGTTGATGCCATCAATCCGGTTCATTACGGGATGTGTAAAGGAGCAGAGGTCCTGAAATTTGCAATCGATTTAATAGGTTCATAATTTCATTTAGGGGTGATTTGTGATGGCCAACTTTACTCAAATGTTAGAAGAGAAAGTAATGCCTATTGCTGGAAAAATTGCAGGTCAAAGACACTTGCAAGCATTACGTGATGGAATTATTTTAACACTGCCTCTTATTATTGTCGGTTCTATTTTCTTAATCTTAGGCTTCTTACCGTTTGATGGATATCCAGATTTTATGGCAAAAACATTCGGTGCCGCTTGGCAAACAAAGCTTCTTTATCCAGTAAGTGCTTCATTTGATATAATGGCGCTCATTGCAGGATTTGGTATCGCATATCGACTCGCTGAACATTATAAAGTAGATGCATTGAATGCTGGTGCGATCTCGATTGCTTCATTTATTTTATCAACACCATACTTCACAATGTTTACACCAGATGGGGCAACTGCTGCTATTAAAGTAGGCGGAGTACTACCTATGGCGTTTTTAGGAAGTAAGGGTCTGTTTGTTGCTATTATAATTGCGTTGTTCTCAACTGAAATTTATAGATGGGTAATTCAAAGGAATTTTGTTATTAAGATGCCAGAGGGTGTACCACCTAGTGTAAGTAAATCATTCGTTGCATTATTTCCTGCATTTCTAGTTATTTTCTTAGTATGGATCATTCGTTTATTAATTGAACATACACACTATGAAACCCTGCACAATGTGGTTGGGGATCTATTACAAGATCCACTTAGTAGACTTGGTGGATCATTAGCTGGCGCGCTAATTGCCGTATTATTAATTCAATTATTATGGTCAGTTGGTTTACACGGTGCGGCAATTGTTGGTGGTGTAATGGGTCCAGTATGGTTAGCAGCAACTGATGCAAACCGTTTAGCTCTTCAAGCTCATCATGCAATGCCAAATGTTGTTACACAACAATTCTTTGATATCTTCATCTACATGGGTGGTTCTGGAGCAACAATTTGTTTTGCACTTATGATGCTATTATTTGCAAAGAGTCAGCATGCAAAACAACTAGGAAGGCTATCGATTGGACCTGGTATTTTCAATATTAATGAACCAATTACGTTCGGTGCGCCTGTAGTAATGAATCCATTGCTTTTAGTTCCATTTATTCTAACGCCATTAGTACTTGTTGTAACCACATATATAGGAATGAAAACAGGATTTGCTCCTAAAACACATGGTATTGCAATCCCTTGGACGACTCCACCAATTATCGGCGGTTGGCTAGCAACTGGAGGTAACTGGAGAGGCTCTGCAATGCAATTAATTAATCTTGTTATAGCGTTCTTAATTTACTTCCCATTCTTTAGAATGTGGGATAAACAAAATTTACAAACTGAGCAAGGCTCACCAAAATAAGAAATGCTTAATGCATAAAGGGGCTTGCTATCTAGCAGGCTCCCAAACTTTTGGAAAGAGCTCGCTTTCAATCTGTCAGGATACAAAAGTTTTGATTCTTGGTAAAAACACATGAAGCTTGCCAATAGGCAGGCTCTTGGTATTGTTTTCTTCCATTCTAATAAAGGGTGTGATTCTAGTGACAAAAGAAGAATTGTACAACCTTTCCTTTCAGTTAATCTTGCATAGTGGAAATGCTAGAAGTCTTTCAATGGAGGGAATCTATGCAGCAAAAGAAAAGAATTTTGAGCTAGCTTTTGAGAAGCTTGCAGAGGCAGATCGCGAGTTTAGTCAAGCACATCGCTATCAAACTCAATTGATTCAGGCAGAGGCTGGTGGACAAGATTTTGATACGCCAATTCTATTAATTCATGCACAAGATCATTTAATGACAGCAATGACGCTTAAAGATTTAGCAAGGGAGATTATTGAACTGCGGCAAGAAGTAAGCAACCAATAAAAGGAGGGTTACATAGTATGAGTAAATCAATCAAAATTGCGACAATTGGTGGAGGATCAAGTTATACTCCAGAGCTAGTAGAAGGTTTTATTAAACGGTACGATGAGCTTCCATTACGAGAGCTATGGCTTGTAGATGTTGAAGAAGGCAAAGAGAAATTAGAGATTGTTGGTCAATTAGCAAAACGAATGTTTCAAAAGGCAGGTCTTCCTGTAGAAGTTCATTTGACACTTGATCGAAAAAAAGCACTTAAAGATGCTGACTTTGTTACAACTCAATTTCGCGTTGGTTTGTTAGATGCGAGGGCAAAGGATGAGAGAATACCTTTAAAATATGGTGTACTTGGTCAAGAAACAAATGGACCAGGAGGATTATTTAAAGGTTTGCGAACAATTCCAGTCATTTTAGATATTGTAAAAGATATGAAGGATCTATGTCCAAATGCGTGGTTAGTTAATTTTACAAATCCTGCTGGTATGGTTACTGAGGCGGTACTTCGTTACACTGACCATCGAAAAGTAGTCGGTTTATGTAATGTCCCAATCGGAATGGAAATGGGAATTGCCAAATTATTAAAAGTTGAGCATTCTCGTGTACGGATTGATTTTGCTGGATTAAATCATATGGTTTATGGGTTAGATGTATTTGTTGACGGCGAAAGTGTAAAAGATCAAGTCATTGAATTATTAACGAATCCAGAAAACTCTAGTTTTGTTAAGAATATTCAAGGATATGGATGGGAACCTGAGTTTCTTCGTGCTTTAAACGCACTACCTTGTCCTTATCATAACTATTATTATAAAACGCGTGAAATGGTTGAAAAGGATATCAAAAATGCCGAAACTGTAGGAACTCGTGCTGAAGTTGTTAAAAAATTAGAGGATGATCTTTTTGAACTTTATAAAGATCCAAATCTATCAATCAAACCACCTCAGCTCGAAAAACGAGGCGGGGCTTATTATAGTGATGCAGCGGTTCGCTTAATTTCTTCTATCTATAATGATAAAGGTGATATTCAACCGGTTAATACGATGAATAATGGTTCGATTGCTAGTATTCCCAATGACTCAGCGGTAGAGGTAAGCTGTGTCATCACAAAGGATGGGCCAAAACCAATTGTAATGGGAGATCTACCGGTATCTGTAAGAGGGCTCGTTCAACAAATCAAATCATTTGAAAGAGTTGCTTGTGAAGCCGCGGTAACAGGTGACTATGACTTGGCCATTCTAGCATTAACGATTAACCCGTTAGTTGCATCAGATAAAGTTGCTAAGGAAATTGTTGATGAAATGCTAGAAGCACATAAAAAATATTTACCTCAATTTTTTAAAGAGGTGAAAGTTAAATGATTAAACTAATTGTGAATGCAGACGATTTTGGTTATTCAAGGGGAATTAATTATGGAATAATTGATGCACATAAAAATGGAGTTGTTAACTCAACTACCATGATGATGAATATGCCCGGCGTAAGTCACGCTGTAGAGCTAGCAAAAGAAAATCCAAGTCTTCAAGTAGGGATCCATCTTGTTTTAACTTGTGGAAAGCCACTTTTAAATGATGTTCCAACACTTGTTAATGGAAATGGTAACTTTAAAAGTAGACATGAGTTCTTTGAAGATAAAAATATATCACTAGATGAATTAGAAAGAGAATGGACTGCACAAATAGAAAAATTCTTAGAATCGGGACTAAAACCAACTCATTTTGATAGCCACCACCATGTTCATACCGTGCCTGATTTTTTACCAGTCGTACAGAAGTTAGCTCAAAAATATAATTTAAGTGTTAGACGCATTTCTGAAAATGCTTTACAAGGAATCACTCCTTTTACGGATATTTTTCTTCATGATTTCTACGGGGAAGGCGTGACAGATGACTATTTTGAAAAGATATTAACACGGGTTCAGGACGGTCAATCTGTTGAAGTCATGTGTCATCCTGGGTATCTTGATTACGAGATACTAAACAATTCTTCCTACGCTAAAGATCGAGTAAAAGAGACGCTAATTTTATCTACTGTTAAACTACCAAAAGAGATTGATTTATTATAGATAATTATTTACTAGCATAGAGTCTGAATTCGACTCTATGTTTTTTTTGGTATATATATATAATTAGAGTTTTATAATCTTGGGAAAAAATGTAAGATGAAATAGGAGTAGTTTTACACTATAATGAATATTAATAATATTAAAATAATATTTAAGGAAAATACCTATGAAAATTGGAAAAATTATTAATTACCATCGAAAAAAACAACAGATGACACAAGAGCAGCTATGTGATGGAATTTGTTCAATTTCTCATTTAAGTAAGATTGAGAACAACTCAAAAGAGGTTAATATTGAAACTTTAAACCTATTGTGTATGAAGTTAGGAATATCAGTTGAAGATGAAAAAAATAAAGTTAGTCATATAAAAATAAAACTACAGGAGTTCTATGACGCAATTGAACGACTGCATCATAAAAAAGCAAATACACTCTATCAAGACCTAACGGAATATAAGGAATTTGTCCAGTATACGGAATTGCTTTATGTATATGAGTTATACATGCTAAGGTATACTTTGTTTTTAAATCAGGTCGATTTGGCAGAGCAAATAATTGAAAAAATGGGTCAAAATACGAAGATGTTTTCTGGGTTTGAACTATTTGTTTGGAATGTATTAAATGCAATTTTTAATCATAAAAGGAATAATTTTATTAAATCTTTAGACTTACTAGAAGAAGTAAAAGATTTAAGGAAACTGTATCGAGATGACATAACTGAATATTTTTATTTAAAATCCTTAATGCATTGTAGATTAGGACAATCTGCATTAGCAATCTATTTCGGTAATAAAGCACTAGAAGTTTTCAAAAAAAGGAATAATATTATTAGAATGTTAGATGTGAAAACAATTTTATCAATTCATTTAACTGAAACAGGTGAATATGAAAGAGCAGAAAATTTATTAAAAGAAATACTAGATGATGCAGAATTAATTCAAAACACAACAATTGAAGAAATGGCTTGGCATAATTTAGGTTTTTTATATGGTACTCAAAATTTTTCAGAAAAAGCGTTGGAGTGCTATTATAAATCACTTGCATTAATAGAGAAATATACTGAGAGTTATTACCTTACATTAGGAAATATTGCTACTCATTTGCTAAAACTACAAAAAAATGAACAAGTTGTGAATATGCTAGAACATGAACTAGTGTCATTCGAAGATACAACAAAATTAGAATATGTGAAATTACGAGTATTATATTTTGAAGCAAAAAACGAAGAGAAGGCATTAATCCGGTATTTAATGTCAGACGGCTTACCAATTATGGAGAAACGCGGTAATCGAATGAAGGTTTATGAATACAGTGAACGAATAGCCGAATATTACCAAAGAGAAGGCGACCCACTTTTAGCTAATAAGTATTTACAAATCAGTTTACATCAAATGAAGAAGACACATAATAAAGGAGTTCTCAGATGAAAAAGAAGATTAAACTTATTGCTCTTTCTCTAGTTATGACTGTGCTGGTGAGTGTAGGAATAAATACGATTCAAAGCCATCATTCGCCAAACAATGAAATTTACGCATTCAATAAGAAGGAAGATGATCCAAAACCTCCAGGAAGTTGATGGTGGTATAAACAAGCACAAGGTTAATTCATTTTCCTTGTGTTTTTTATTTGAATTAAGGCGAGATCGTAAAGTGTTTGTGACAGATCTTTAACTAAAAATAAGGGATATCTCAAAAACATCGAGATATCCCTTGTTTATTTACAAACTTACTGGTTTACTAGTATCTTGTTGTTTACGCTGTTTTTTAGATTTTCTAAAATAAAGTAATTCATAAATAACAGGGATGACAATTAGTGTTAATAATGTTGAAACAGTTAATCCGCCAATTACGACAACTGCAAGGCTTTGGGATACAAGGCTACCGGTTTCGGCTTTTTTGAATAGTAATGGTAACATTGCACAAATTGTAGCTACAGCCGTCATAAGAATTGGTCGAATACGAGTTACTGCAGCATCGATAATTGCTTCACGTAGAATCATCTGTTTTTCTTTTTGTTTTACTCGATCTAGTAATACGATTGCGTTTGTCACGACAATTCCGATGAGCATGAGTGCTCCTAATAGTGCAGTTGGTTCAACTGAAATACGACTTATAATTAATCCAAGCACAGCTCCGATCGCCGCTAAAGGTAAAGAACATAGTATAGCAATAGGTGCACGGAATGTTTTAAATGTAATAATCATGATTAGGAAAACTAATCCGATAGAGACAAGCATGATCATATATAGATCTGAGAAATCTTGTGATTGCTGTGCAAGGGCACCACCAATGTATACATTTACACCATCAGCAATTTTCATGCCTTTTGATTTTTTATCTCCAAAAATAACTTTATTTAAATCTGCATTAATTTTTGAAAGCTTATCTGGCTTTACTTCGGCAGATATACTTAAATACGGATCGCCATCTTTATGATATAGATTAGTAGACTTTTCTTCGACTTTTAGTGTAGCTACTGATGATACTGGAATCATTCCAGCTTTAGTCATAATCGGTACTGATTTAATATCCTCAGGTGTTTTAGGATCTAATATTGGTTCAAGATAAACATCAGTCGGTTGTTGATCAATCGTAACTGTTCCAAGTGGCGTTCGATTCAACATAACAAATAATTGTTGAGATAGTTGCTCAGCATTACCTTTTGAAGGGTCAACCTCTAATGAATAAACAGTTTTTTTATCTTCCTCATTTGTTGTTACCTTTTTAACCCCATCAATATTTTTGATTTTATTTTTAATTTCACTTGCGGTATTCTCTAAATCATTTAAATTATTTCCGACAACATCGATCGTAATTTGAGTTTTAGAACCTCCAAATAAACTAGATGCCATCGTACTTAATTCTGCATCCGCATAGTTAGATTTTTGCGTATTGATTTTCTTTACAACTTGATCAGTCAGTTTTTTATCATCTAATGTAATTAAATAGATTGCTTGGGTAGAAGAGCGGACATCTCCATATTTTGCAGCATCAGCTGTACTACCTAATTGAGTATAAACTCCTTTTATTCCTTTTTGTTCAAGAATATACTTTTCTAATTTAAGAGTATTTTCTTTTACTTTTTCGACGGGTGTATCACTCGGATACGTTAAAGTTGTTTGAACAAAATCTGAAGAAGAATTATCTGTTGCACCTTTTGGCATAGCGAAGTAAGTACCAATTGAGCCGACAAATAATAAGAATGAAACGACTATAATTACCCATTTATGATTCAAAGACCAAGTAAGAACTTTTTTATATCGTACTGAAGGATTATGAGCTTTTAATTTAGCCTTTTTAAGGAAGAATGCACTTAATAATGGAACGACGGTCAATGCAACAAACAATGAAGCTAATAAAGAGTAAGTAATGGTTAAGGCAAATGGAAGCATGAAATCTTTAAGTCCCGTGCTAATAATTCCTATCGGTAAAAATACAGCAACAGTCGTTAAAGTAGAGGCTGTAATTGCACTTCCGACTTCTTTCGTAGCATCAATAATCATTTGAACTGAAAATTTCTCTGATTGAGTTTTTCTAAAAATATTCTCAATAACGACAATACTATCATCAACTAATCGTCCAACTGCTACTGCTACTCCACCGAGTGTTAAAACATTCAGTGTAATGCCAGACTCTGCAAGTAAAAATAATGTTAAACATAGCGATAGCGGAATGGAAACAATGGTAATTAGTGTTGAACGTACATTTCTTAAGAATAACATGATGACAATCGTAGCAAATAATGCACCAAGTAAAACTTCCTTAATCATTGCATGTACAGAAGTTTTAACCATATCTGATGTTGCGACCATGACATCTGAATTCATATTTTTATATTTTTTATTTAAGTGTTTAGTAGCTTCTCTTACATCCTTTGTAATACTAACTGCATTAGAATTACTATCCTTCGTGACGATTAATAATAATCCGTCTTTTCCGTTGATTCTTGTTAGATTGTTAGCTGGCTTTTTCACTTCAACAGTTGCAATATCAGCTAATTTAACATGATCAGCGACCGTAAGATTCTTTACTTTGTCTATATTATCTAAATTCCCAACGACTTTAATATTACTAGTTTTATCATTTATAATACCCTCGCCAACTGAAACTGCAGAATTTTGGCCGCGAATAATACCCATGACAGTTTCTAGTGATACTTTATTCTGTGCTAGCTTCGCATTATCGATTTTTACAGAAACAAAAGATTTTTCTGTACCGTATGTTTGAACGTCAGCTACGCCTTTTATGTCTTTGAAATAGGGAAGAACTTTTTTGTTTGCAAAATCAATATTATTCGGACTTAATCCATCCTCGAAAGTGATTGCAACATCTGCGATAGGGATCATGGAAGTGTTTAATTGAACAATTGTAGGTTTACTAACATTTTGAGGTAGTGTGACTTTATTTAAAGATTCTTGGACTTCTTGTTTAGCGTCCTTCATATTTGTTCCTGATTCATAATATACATCAATTTTTGAAAAACCATTGCTTGTGCTTGAATAAATATGACTTTTTCCCTTCACACCAGAGACAGCACTTTCAATCGGAGTAGTTACTTGATCCTCCATTGTTTTCGAATCAGTACCTTGGCCCATAACAATGACAGAAACAATTGGTTGGTCTGCAGCAGGTAAGAATTCCATTGGAAGCTTTTTATAACTTAATACTCCAATTAATAAAATGAGAACGGATAAAAAGGTAATGGCGGCTTTATTATTAAAGGCCCATTTTGTAAACCACGACATTCATGTTTCCCTCCCTTATGGTAAAAATATCCAGTAACACACAAGTTGAATCGTAACACACTAATGTTGAAAATAAAATACATTTTATTTAGAATTTACAAAATATTTAAGAGCACAATTCGACATTTGAACAGGTAAATGAATTAGTACATACTTTATTAAAATATGAGACAATTAGTCTTTTATACTTGTTTAATGATATTCAGTATTACGATATTTTTGTTGGTTAGTTGGAAAATTCTGAAATAATAGCACACTTAAATCACATGTGGTAAGGTATTAACATCTAACGAACTAGATTAATCAATAGAATTCGAGGTGCAGTATTTTGATTAAACGATTTTTTAGTTATTATCGCCCGCACAAAAAGCTATTCTATATAGACTTTTTCTGTGCAATATTAGTAGGATTAATGGAGCTTGGATTTCCTTTAGCAGTATCTTGGTTTATTGATAAACTGCTGCCAGAAGGGAATTGGAGTAAAATTATCTCGATTAGCATCGGACTTTTAGTACTTTATTTAGTAAGTTCTGGTATGCAATTTGTTGTGAATTATTGGGGGCATAAACTTGGTATTAATATTGAGACTGATATGCGTCGTGAGTTATTCAATCATGTACAACGTCAATCTTTTCGTTTCTTTGATAATACGAAGACTGGTCATATAATGAGCCGTATTACAAATGATTTAATGGATATTGGTGAATTAGCGCACCATGGTCCAGAGGATTTATTTATTGCAATTATGACCTTCATCGGTGCGTTTTGGATTATGCTAGCAATTAATGTGAAGCTTGCATTAGTAGCAATCATAATCGTTCCATTTTTAGTCTGGTTAATTTCATACTCAAACATGAAAATGAATAATTCATGGAGTAAAATGTATGGAAATATAGCGAATGTTAATGCGCAAGTTGAAGATAGTGTTTCAGGCGTAAGAGTAGTTCAATCTTTTACGAATGAACAATATGAAATGAAACGATTTAATAAAAATAACCAATACTTCCGTAAAACGAAACTAAAAGCTTATAAAGTAATGAGCGTGAATTTATTAGGAATCTATGTATCTACTCGTTTAATGACACTTGTTATTCTAGTTTTTGGAGCTTGGTTAAGTTTCACGAAAATTTTATCGTATGGAGAATTAGTAGCGTTTATTTTATATTTAAACATTTTATTTAAACCGATCGATAAGATTAGTGCATTACTTGAATTATATCCAAAGGGTATGGCGGGCTTTAAACGTTTTACTGAATTGATTGATAATGAGCCAGACATTGTAAATACTCCTGATGCAATTGAAGTAATTAATTTAATAGGGGATATTAAGTTCAAAAATGTTTCATTTGGTTATGAAAACAAACGTAGAATCTTAAATGATCTTTCCTTCTCTATTGAGGCCGGTAAAACAATTGCCTTTGTAGGTCCTTCAGGAGCTGGGAAAACTACAATTTGTTCATTAATTCCAAGATTTTATGATGTTTTAGAAGGTGCAATCACAATTGATGGAATTGATATTCGAAACATGACGAAGGAATCATTGCGATCAAATATCGGAATCGTACAACAGGATGTCTTTTTATTTACAGGTACATTAAAAGAAAATATAGCTTACGGTAAGTTAAATGCAACCGGTGGTGAAATAGAAGAAGCAGCTAGAAAAGCCCACTTAACTGACTTAATTGCTTCATTGCCTGATGGTTATGAAACTCAAATTGGAGAAAGAGGATTAAAGCTTTCTGGAGGACAAAAACAACGATTAGCAATTGCTAGAATGTTTTTGAAAAATCCACCAATCCTAATATTAGATGAAGCTACCTCAGCATTAGATACAGAGACAGAAGCAATTATTCAAGAGGCACTGAATGATTTATCAAAAGATCGAACAACATTAGTTATTGCTCATCGACTAGGTACAATTAAAAAAGCGGATCGAATTTTAGTAATTACTGAAGAAGGAATTGCTGAAGATGGTACGCATACAGAACTACTATCACAGGAAGATGGGATTTTTGCTAGACTTCATGCTCATCAAATGTAACCCATAAAACATTTTTTAAGAAGGTGTTTTGTATTGAATGAAACGATGGGTTATAGAAATGATTTGGAAATGGATTTAGAAGGATTTTTAGGTAGGAACTTATCTTCTTCATTTTCTCCGTAAAGTGGGGAAAAAGAATTTGAGCCATATCGAACTGCACTTGCAAGTTTATTTAATAAGTATAATTAAAATGGGAAAATCATCTATTCTTATATTACTAAAAGTTATTTAGGTTTTGTGTAGATAGAAGGAATGTGGGGCAACGTATGTTTTTTGCGTTGCCTCTTTATTATTTATTTTGTAATAATTAAAGAGAAAATAGATCTTTAAACTTTTATTGGTAAGAGAATGTCATTTAAATGAGGAGATAAACTAACAATGAGCAAGCAATCTACGGTAAATAAAGAAAAGAATTTAAAACAAATACTTTCTACTCTTAAGAAAGAGGAATTACTTACAATTGTTCTAGACTTAGCTGAGGAAAATGAAGAAATTGAAAAAGGATTATTATTTAAGTATTCATCAAATGAAGACGTAAGATTGAATAGCAAAAAATTAATTAAGGAATATATCAATCAATCTAAATATCGAGGTTTTATTCCGTGGAATAAATTAGGCGATGCATTGCAAGGTGTTTATATGACGTTAGATAAAGCGAGACAAATGCTTTTAGAGGAAGAGCCCGATACAGCAATTTCATTATGTTTAATTATTCTTCCAGAAGTATTAAACATGATGAATTATAGTGATGACTCTGGGGGCTTCATAAATCCGGTTGTTTCAAATAGTTTGGACATTATTAATGATGCAGCATATTTTGTAAGCTATTTAGATGAAAAACAACAAGAGTCCTTTTTTATGAAGATACTAAAAGAGGCTGAGCATTCACGATACGACGATTGGAGTGAATGGAGATATAGTCTATTAGAGAGTTGCATTCATTTTTGCAGTATTGAAAAGTTAAGAAACAAACTTGAAAATAAACTTGAAAAACTTTTAAGTGAAATAAAAGGTGATTCTTGGAGTGCAAATTACAATAAAGAAAATATAAAGTTACTTCAATATCAAATTATTGAACAATATGATGGATTTGACGATGCAATGCAGTTCGTTTATAAAAATATAAAGTTAGGTGAATTTAGAGAAAAAGCTATTGATCACTTAATTCAATCAAATGATTATTTAGAGGTATTGAGGCTTTGTGAGGATGGAATAATTGAAGATCAAGAATATCGTGGACAAGTTAAGAAATGGAAACAATATCAATTAGTTGCCTACGAAAAGCTTGAAGATAAAAATAAACAATCTGAGTTACTTTTAGAATTTATTTATGATAACCATTTTGAGTCTTATTCAAAGTTGAAAATGCTTTATCAACCAAGTGAATGGCCTAGTGTTTTAGAAGAAATATTAACTGAATTAGAAAAGCAACGCTATATTCCTAATATCTATGTTGAAATATTAATTGAGGAAAAAATGAGTGGAAAATTACTTCAATATTGTAAATCTCATATTTCTTCAATTAAAAAACTTTATCCGCATTTAGTAGAAGAATATTTGGAAGAAACAAGAGAAATCTATGCAAAACTAATTGAAGTAGAAGCAGGACAAGCAACTGAACGGAAAATGTATAAAAAAGTTTGTAAAACAATCGTAGAGTTTAATAAAATTTTTGGTAGCCAATACGCTCAGAATATTATTAGTGACTTTAAACAAAAATACGTTAAAAAACCGGCATTTATTGATGAATTAGGTAAATTAAAATAAGTGGAAAATTAGAAGGTCAATCCATTTAATGGATGACCTTCTTTTCAAATATTTTGTTTATGAAAACACTAAATCCCATCTTTCCTCAATTAACTCAGATCCAGTCCATTCGAAGTTAGGTTTCTCTTCAGTTAAAGTAAAGTTATATTTTTTATAAAGATAACGTGCGGTCTCTAATGTGCTTACAGTCCATAAAAATACATGTTCGAATTGGTTTTCCTTACAGAAGTTGAGTGCTGTTTCGATTAGCTTTTTACCGATACCTAATCCTTGGTATTTTTCATCTAATACAAACCATCTAAGCTGTGCTACTGACTCATTTGCTTTCGTAATAGCAATTGATCCGACGATTTCTCCATTTACTTCTGCGACCCAAAGTTCGCCTCCGTTAGAATTCAATATAAATTCGCTTAACCCTTTCATTACATAATATTCAAATACACGACCAAATTGGTAGGTTGTACTATAAATCTTTCCATGAATATAAGCGACGTACCCAACATCGCCAGGTTTAAATGGTCGAATTGAAATTTCAGGAATAGATGTCTGATTTAAAGAGAAAATGGATTCAATTGTTTCCATTGATTTTACTAGTTCTTTTACTTCAGGAGTAGAAAGGCTTTGAATCATACTTTCTACGCCAATGTTCGCATCATTAACCAATTTATTGTAGATTTCGTTTCCTTTTGCTGTTAAATGCAGAGTATATTGACGTTTATCTTCAGGAGATTGGATTTTTGAAATGATGTTTTCGTCATCAAATCGTTGAATAATGCGACTTAAATAACCGCGATCAATGCCGAGTTTTTCGATAATATCTGTGGCAGTACATCCGTTGTTTTCGTTGATTTCTGTAATGATTCTGGCTTCAGTTAATGGAAAAGGGTGATTATAGATTTCTTGATCAATTTTTCCCAATACATTGGCATAATGTCTGTTAAATTTGCGTATTTTTTCAACATGATTCATATTTTTCTCACCTTCAATATTCTGAAATTTTAGATTACTAATAATATAAAATAAAAAAGTTGACTAAGTCAACTAATTTGAAGCTAATAAAAATGTAAATGGAGAAAATTGTACTAGAATATTCAAAAATTTGGATAAGGAATTTATAAAAAAGGGAATATAATTAAAAAGTGGTTAAAAAAGTTAAAAGTAAATTAAATAGGGGGAAAACATGGAACTATCTTTGTTATTAGAGTACGGTTGGGTATTAATTATTCTAATTTTATTAGAAGGTTTATTATCGGCCGATAATGCACTAGTGCTTGCTGTTATGGCAAAACATTTACCAGAGGAACAACAAAAGAAAGCAATCAATATTGGTTTACTTTTAGCTTTTATTTTTCGAATCGGTGCCATTTTTATTATTTCATTTCTATTTAATGTATGGCAGGTTCAAGCAATCGGAGCGGCATATTTAATTTTCATCGCATTAAAGCATTTATTTAAAAAGCATGATGATGATAAAGGAAAAAAAGGAAAAAGCTTTGAGATGACAGTTGCTCAAATATCATTAGCAGATATTGCATTTGCGGTTGATTCTATTTTAGCAGCAGTAGCGCTAGTAATTGATCTACCTAATACAAAAATGGGTAATATAGGTGGCATGGATGGAGCTAAATTTATCATCATTGTTATTGGAGCAATTGCAGGTTTAATCGTTATTCGCTTTGCGGCAGGTATTTTTGTTAAATTGCTGACAACACGTCCAAGTCTAGAAACAGCAGCTATGCTTTTAGTTGGATGGGTAGGGGTTAAACTACTAATGCATACTTTGGCACATCCATCTCTACACATTATTTCACATCATTTCGTTGAAGGACCAATCTGGAATACGATTTTCTGGTCTGTCATGCTATTAATCGCTTTAGGTGGTTGGTTTCTCTCTAAAAAGAAATCAACAGATACTAACGTAGAATAAATGATAATTAATAGAAAAAAATCGCTTAGGTTTGTAGCACTAAGCGATTTTTTAGTTTTCACTACTTAACCAACATAATAAAATCATGCAGTTTATTTAGCGACATTATATTTTGATTACATACTTGGCTATCCTTGCAAATGTAATTTCCTCTTTGGGTAAAAGTACCTTCAATTTTCCCTTTTGTTTTTGTCATGAATAATCCTAAATCACCGTATTTATTACATATTGTACAGTTGCCTCTTTTTTTCATAGGATTAAAAGTACCTTGTAAACCAATAAGTTTGTCATTTAAATATGTGACAATAAACTTTGAATTAGAGCCTAAGTCATCCCATCCAATATATGTTGTCTCAACTAAATCAATATTTTGTAATAAAGGAAGCTTTAACTTTTTAGCTTTAGGAAAAAGCTTTTTGATGGATTGTTCTGATACTTCTTTAAAAGGAATTATATAAGGCTTTAGACGGTTCAGTAAAACATCTGTTTGATCAGAATTTTTAATTGTGCTAACTGGACTGAAGAGTAGATGTTGATCTTCAGTTAGTTCAGGAAATAAACCTAGTATTTTATCATTAACTAGTGAATGTAAAGCATTTAAAACGGTTTTATCATTTACTGTAGAATGTCCATTTGTTAGGACTTGAAGTTGATGTCTAATAAAATTATATTGTTCTGTTCTAATAAAAGGTTTCATTTATATCACTCCTAATTTGAGAGGAAAGTTCGATTTATAACTTAACATCTTTAATTTACATCAAAATAGTGAATTTATATATGTTGAGTTTATGTAAGAAACAAATTTGCCATAAAAAAACACTGATGAGGTTATCAGTGTTTTTTTCATTTATTTAGTATATACAATTTTTTTTATTGTTTCGATTGAGAGAAAATATTCTTTCGCTAAGTGCTCAATTGATTGACCGTTTTTAAATGCTTCTTTAATTGCTTTATTTCGATTATCAATTAGCTTTCTTGTACCTGAACGTGAGCCCCATTTTTTGTGAACTTTTTCAGATTTTGGAATATAAAGTGTTTCTCCCTGTACGTATTTTTGTATTTCCAATAATAACTTTTCAGGTAAAATAGCAGTTGCTTTTATATATGCCATCTTTGCCAGCCCCTTATTCTTATTTAGTAAATAAGGTGCAAAGCCGTTGAATCAGAACTGCTTACTTGGGCGATTAGTAAAACCTACCCATGCAAAGTATCGCCTTTCTAAATCTAGGCTTTGCATGGGATGTTGATTTATCTGACAAACTAACAGTATTTGTCATAATAGATCACCTCCTAAAGAAATCATGAAAACTTTTTATTTATTATAAATTATATCTGATCAGATTGCATTTGTTACTTATGAATAATATGAAAAAGGAATAGAAAGCCTTATAGATGGATTGTTCCTATTCCTTTTCATTATTTATTTAACTGAAATAATATGTGTTTAATAATCTCACTGGATGAACTTGATAACCCATGTTCTCGAGAATAAATAGCCCATATATCCTGATAGATGTAATTCGTTTCATCAGTATATGTAATTGGTATTACCTTGAGTTCATCATTACGAAATGTTGGGTAGTTTTTTACTGTAAACTCATGAATAAAAGAAAAACCAGCACTTTCCTTTACAACGTTTAATAGTAGTCTAGGATTATTTGTCGTTAAGATAACATGATTCGTAATACATTTTGAAAACTTTTTTACTATGCCATTTTTTGTATTTTTTAATATTACTATTTTCTCATTATTTAAATCTGCAGGTGTTACATATTCATAATTGAATAATTTAGAATTCTTTCCAACTACTATACCTACTCTAGCTCTACTGATTAACTTTTTACCCAATTTTGGATATTTATCTAATTCTTCTTTCTCTATTGGTAGGAAACCAACATCATAACGATCTGGATTAAAACTTTTTAGTAACTGTTCTTGAAGCATTTCCTCGACGTCAATTGTGATTTGAGGATTTTCTAAATTGAAGTTTGTTACTGCTTCTTGAAAAATATCAAAAAATGCTGTTGCTGCAACGATTTTTAACTGTTTTTCCTTTTTAATATTTAAGTTAAAAAGTTCCTCATTTAATTGCTTAATATTCGATAATATATTTATTGCTTTCATTATTACAATATTTCCTTCAGGTGTAGGAGTAGTTCCGACTCTTGAACGATTAAATATTGTTATATTTAATTCTCTTTCTAGTTGTGAAATAGATTGGCTTATAGCTGATGTAGAGATATATAACTTTTCGGCAGCTTTAGATATTGATTTTTCACTTGCTACATAAACAAGATACTCTAATTGTTCGAAATTCATAGTAATCTCCTAATAATAAAAAATTCTAATACAAGTAGTAATTTAAGAACATAAAAACTTAAAAGATAGTGGACATCGTTGGTTATATTTTAGTCATTTCATTAATTTTTGAGGAGCTAATAAAATTATAGTGTGGATACAGTATGAAGGAACACTTAAAATAAGAAAACAGTTTAATGATACACCTTTTTTAGTGGAAAATCTTGTGCATAGTTAAATTTATATTATTAAAATAATTCTTGAATTTTGTAAGAAATCTCTTTTTACTAAAAAAGCAATAAGTTGAAACGTTACAATGTAAAATATTTCCTTGGGAAAATTATAGTAATAAAAAATATCTGTACATAGATATCATAATATAAGACCGTAAGTTTTTGAATCTTTTATTTCAAGGATTTAGTTTAAATTTTAATAAGAATAATTTTTTGTTTAAGAAGTACTTAACTTTAATTTCAAAAATATTAAATTTATTTAATCAATTCAAATATGTACAATACAAATGTTGCTATAAAAAATTTGCAAATTGGAGGTGGCAGTAATGTTAGCAAAATTAGTTCCAAATCATCCAAGAAATAATAATACTGTTATTTTTGTTGAAAATTCGCTTTTCGTTGCGGGGATTCGTACAATATTAGAATTTAATCAAATAAATGCTATTAAAATTAATTTAGAAGATAGTTTTTCTTTTCAGGAAATAAGTAATTCAATTCTTATAACTCAAGTTTCGGGAGAAGAAATGGTAAAGTATGCAAGAAATATTATGTTACATGATGATTCTACGAAAATTATTACCATTAAAAACTCTTTAGACTTTTATGAAATAGATCGTTTATTGAATGTAGGAGTAAAAGGTATTTGTTTAACAGATGTTGACGAGGCATATTTAGTGAATACTGTTAAGCTAGTACAGGGTGGACAATTCATGGTAGATAATCGCTATACAAATGAATTGATAAAAGAATACAAGTTTCTCAAGGATAATTCAATCCATTTTATGCCGCCCAATGATTCATATATAAAAGAGCTCCTTACAAATAGAGAATACGAAATACTTCACCTTTTAGTAAAGGGATTTTCGAATATCCAAATTGGTAAGGAATTATTTATTTCGAATAAAACAGTCAAAAACCACGTCGCCAATATTTTGATGAAATTAGACGTTCCAGATCGCTTAAATGCAGTCATAAAAGTAATCAAAAATAACTGGATTTCAATAAAACAATAGTTTAGATAAAGTAAAAGAGCACTCTATTTAACACATCATATTACGTGTTAAATAGGGTGCTTTAATTTTAATTATTAATAGATGAAGATTCTTCTAATTTTTTTAAGAAATACATTTCTTCTCTGTACATATGATCTGCCATTAAAGCAGAAAAGTTACTTAACATTTGGCTTGAGATATCTAATTCTTCAATTTCTTTTAGAAATATTTGAAATAGCTGAATTTCTAATTTTACGTCTTGATTCATTCTTTTTAATGCAGGAAATGTGCTTAGTTTTGTACGTAAATATCCGGTCAATTCTACTGCTTTTAGATAAAAGTGTTCAAAATGCTTTGTGAATTCATGACTTTTCTTTCTTAGCATTTTTTCTGTACCATCCAGATTCGTATAAATGGCATCTGCATGACCTGCCGCATCTAGCACCCATAATAAATGATGATGAAGTTCATTGAAGACAGGTGGGATTTGATTTTGTTTTAAGTAGGATAGTACTAATAAATATTCTTCCAATTCATTAACCATATGGTTTAAAAATGTAGGTGTTAAGTAAATCGTAAAATTAGCATCAGTAATATGTTTCGTTAGCAATGAAAGTTTAAATTCGCGTAGTGCTAAAGCACTTTTTTCTGCTTGAATTGTAATCTCGCTCATATTTTCATTGTTATTTACCCTAGTAAATAAATTATTAAAAATGACGTAAAATGATTGTGCAATCTTAATTTCTTCCTCTTGCTTAGACGGTAAAGCATCCAATATAAATTGGGAATGATCCCTTAACACATGCAACCAAAACGAATGCTCAAAATTGGCTGTTTGTAAAACATCCGGCATATAATCCCCCCTATAAACTCTACAAGGTAATTATATTAATGGATGTCCTAAAATATTGCAGGAAGTGTTGGAAAAGGTAGTGGGTAGATTGGTAGGAATGTTATTTTTAGGAAAAACGACTAATCCATTAGACCTATCGCATAGTTATTTAAAAATATATTTAAGCCAATAGATGAAAAACAAAAAAAGTGAAAACTTTGTTCAATCAATGATTCACTTTTTTGTCTATTATTTATCAAGAGTTGTATCGGTTAATAGTTTTAATACTGATCGGGCCATTAGTTTTACACCAATTTTTATTGCGTCTTCATCGACCATAAATTTAGGGTGATGCCATCCATACGTTATATCTTTTTCTTTATTTCCAGAGCCTAACCAAATATAAGAACCAGGTACTTTTTGTTGATAGAATGAAAAGTCTTCTCCGCCCATTGTCGATTCTGCAGACACAACATGTTCTACTCCGACTGTTGAGATTGCTGCTTCTCGTACGACTGATGTTACTTTCGTATCGTTAAATACTGTGGGCAGTAATACTTGATAATCTATTTCGACTTCTCCTCCAAGTGAATGTACAAGATTTTGAACTAGTGTTTGAAAGTTTTCTTGAATTTGCTTTCGAATTGTTTCATTTGAAGTTCGAACTGTGCCTTTTAAAACTGCAAACTCAGGGATGACATTATTTGTATTTCCAGCCTGAAACGATCCAACAGTTATGACAGCTGAATCTTTTGGAGAAATTGTTCTGCTAACTAGAGTTTGTAAAAGGTTAACAACAGCACTACCAATTACAATCGGATCAATTGCTTTTTCAGGAAGTGCTGCGTGACCGCCTTTCCCTTTAATCTTAATTGCAAAATCATCTACACTTGCCATTAGGAAGCCTTCTTTAATTCCGATCGTACCAACTGGAAGATCCGGCATATTGTGAAGTCCGATAATAGCTTTTACATCGTTAAGTAAGCCTTCAGCGATCATTTGCTCAGCGCCACCTTCAGACTCTTCAGCAGGTTGAAAAATCAATCGAACTGTACCAGGAATCAGGTGTTTTAATTCCTGTAAAATAAATCCAACTCCGAGTGTAATAGTAGTATGAACATCATGTCCACACATATGGGCGATTCCATCAACAACTGAACGAAATGGTAAATCGGATTCTTCCTGAATTGGAAGTGCATCAATATCAGCTCGGAGTGCAACAATCGGCCCTGAATTACCACTAATCTCGGCAGCAGTTCCTGTTTGACTATTCAACTGAATTTTTTTGATAGTAGCCTTTTCTAATTCTTGATTGATAAAATTCGTTGTTTGAAATTCTTGATTACTTAATTCAGGATACATATGCAAATGTCTCCGGATCTCTATTAGTCTCGTAAAATATTGATCTGCTAATTCATCTATTTGTGTTTCTAAATTCTTCATCTTAGATTCTCCTTATTGTTCGATCGGAATTTTGTTTGATTATGTAAAGAATTGTATAATTATTCTGTTGTTCATTCAATGCTTTTTTACTAGTTACTGATTTGTACAAGATAATTATGCCTATTTATCAAAGTGATGAATGTGTTTTTAGCAAATATTTTATTTGGTTTTTTTATCAAGTGTTTTTTGTGGGATAGGATGAAATGAGTAATAATGCATTATGGGGCTCTAGATATGAAATTAGTCATGGGGGATGTGCAGCGAATAAATCAGTCTACAAAAATCTCTTTCAATTCAATGATTTCTTAAAAACATCAACATTTACTTTTTGAAAAATTCTAAATAAACTTTCACTCTTTTCTTTTACAAATTTGAAATTCTGTTTTAAGGTATTATTAATAAAAATATGAAGGAGTGAATGAATTGGGATATGCAGTTGGATTAATGTCGGGTACATCTTTAGATGGAATCGATGCAGCTTTAGTAGAAATTACTGGATGTGGGCCTGAAACAGTGGTAAGAATGATTGATTTTATGACAGTTCCCCTTGAGGAAGGTTTATTAAAAGAAATTCAAGATGCGATTACACTTGTTTCTTCAAACGCTCAGCATTTATGTAGTTTAAACTTTAAGCTTGGCTATGCTTTTGCAAATGCAGTAAAGGAAATTTGTAGTAAAAACGAATTTTCGTTAGATCAACTTGATTTTATTGGGTCGCATGGTCAAACGATTTATCACCAGCCTGAAGTTGTTGGGAATTTCATTCAATCTACATTGCAGTTAGGAGAGCCAGCGGTTATTGCATATGAAACAAAGACGAAAGTTGTTTCCAATTTTCGAGTGATGGATATGGCAGCTGGTGGGTATGGTGCGCCTTTAGTACCACATTCTGAGTTATTACTTTATAAAAGTAAAACGAAAACGCGTTTACTACAAAATATTGGTGGGATTGGTAATGTTACGATCATTCCAAGGAGTGCTACAATCGATGATTTGGTAGCCTTTGATACAGGTCCAGGTAATATGATTATTGATGAAATTTGTAAGCGCTATTTTAATGTTCCATATGATGCTTATGGTGATTTAGCTGCTAAAGGTAATGTAAATGAAAGATTACTAGAAAGATGCATGAGTATTCCATATATTTTTGCACCTATACCTAAAACAACAGGAAGAGAGTTATTTGGTACACAGTTTGTTGATGAAATATTGGAAGAGTTTAGTGATATTTCACCGATTGATTTAGTGACTACAATGACGATGTTTACTGCAAAATCGATCGCTGAAAATTATAAAAAGTTTATTTTACCAGATCATCCAATTGATGAAGTGATTGTAGGTGGCGGAGGTAGTCATAATAAAACCTTACTACGCATGCTTCAAGAATTATTAGGTGTGGATTCTAAAGTATTAGTTCAAGAAGACATTGGTTTTTCTTCGGATGCAAAAGAAGCAATTGCCTTTGCGATTTTAGCAAATGAAACTTTAAACGGTCTACCAAGTAATGTACCTGGAGCAACAAAGGCAAATCGGTTAGTTGTTTTAGGAACTATTACACCAATACCGTACTAGGAGGATTCGTCGTGAAAAAATTAGGAATTTCAATTTATCCAGAGCACTCAACTGTTGAAAAAGATAAGGCTTATATTAAATTAGCTCATCAATATGGTTTTAAACGAATCTTTACATGTTTATTATCAGTAAATGGTGACAAAGAACAGATAATAAAAGAGTTCAAAGAAATAGTTGATTATGCAAATAGTTTTGAGATGGAAGTCATTGTTGATATTGCCCCTCGAGTATTTGGTACATTGAATATTACGTATAATGATTTATCGTTTTTTGCTGATTTAGGAGCATATGGAATTAGACTTGATATGGGATTTACTGGGAATGAAGAGTCCATTATGACTTATAATCCATATGGGTTAAAAATTGAAATTAACATGAGTAATGCTACGAAATATCTAGAAAATATTTTAGCTTATAAGCCAAATCAATCTAATTTAATCGGATCTCATAATTTTTATCCTCATCGTTATGCAGGTTTGAGCTATTCACATTTTGTTACATGCAGTGAAGAGTTTAAAAAGCATGGTATTCGTACAGCAGCATTTATTAATTCACAAGCTGCAACATATGGACCTTGGCCTGTATCAGAAGGTCTTTGTACATTAGAGATGCACCGTAATTTATCAGTCGTAACTCAAGCGAAACATTTATTTTATTCAGACTTAATTGATGATGTGATTATCGCAAATGCTTATGCATCTGAAGAAGAGTTCAAACAACTTGCGGAGCTAAATCAAAACGGTAAAGACTTATTTACACTAAATATTGATTTACATGATTCAATTACAGATTTAGAGAAAAAGATTGTTTTAGATGAGTTTCATTTTTACCGCGGGGACGTATCCGATTACTTAATTCGTTCCACTCAGTCTCGCGTTAAATATAGAGATGAAGAGTTTAAACCTACTTATACGCCCCATATTCGTAGAGGCGATATTTTAATAGAAAATGAATTATATGGACAATATAAAGGTGAATTGCAAATAGCACTACAAGATATGGAGAATTCAGGGAAAACGAATGTAGTAGGACGCATTGCAGAGGAAGAAATTTTCTTACTAGACTTCTTACATCCTTGGAGTAAGTTTCAGTTTAAGGAAAACTAAATAATCATTATTTAAGAAGATGTGAAAAATTTTTTTACATCTTCTTAAAATTTTATTTCATTTTTTATTGAAAATAATTGAAATTTTATTTTATTGAGAATATAATAGCTTCATAGAAAACGTTTTCAGTTTTTTGAATCATTTATTTTTTTAAAAATTAAATCGGGAGGCTAAGAGTATGAAGGTATTATTTGTATGTGCTGGGGGAATGTCTAGTGCGATTGTTGTGAATGCATTAAGAAAAGAAGCAGAAAAAAACGGTATTCAAATGGAAGTACAAGCAGTGGGAACTCAAGAGTTTGGTGAAGAAGTAAAAAACGGTTGGGACGTTGCGATGGTAGCACCACAAGTTCGTCACCGATTTGATAGCTTTAAAGCCGAGGCAGATGCTGCAAATGTTCCATGTGAAGTAATACCGCCTATGGCTTACACACCACTTGGTGGACCAAAACTATTAACAATAGTACAAGAGATTACTAAAAAATAATTTTAGTAGTTATCAAAAATGAAAAAGGGGGAGCATTATGAACGGTTTTATTAATTTTATGGAAAATAAACTTTCTGGTCCAATGGCAAAGATTTCAGAACAAAAACATTTACGTTCAATTCGTGATGGAGTTATTTCTGCACTACCTTTTATTATTATTGGTTCTTTATTCTTAATAATTGCTTTTCCTCCATTACCAGAAAAGTGGGCAATCTCACTTTGGGCAAAAAAACATATTTTTGAGATTTTAATTCCATATCGTTTAACTATGTATATTATGTCGCTATATATAGCCTATGGTATTGGATATAATTTGTCTAAAAACTACAAGATGGATCCTTTATCAGGTGCTCAATTATCGGCTGCTGCATTCCTTTTAACTTTAACACCTCAACTAGTTGATAAAGTTGGAATGGTATTACCGATGGGCAATATGGGTGGCCACGGATTATTCGTAGCAATGTGTACATCTATTTTTTCAGTAGAATCTTTACGATTTTTTAAAGAGAAGAAAATTACAATTAAAATGCCAGATTCGGTTCCACCATCAGTGGCACGTTCGTTTGAATCATTAATTCCGGTTGCATTTGTTGTTATCGTATTAACTTTAGTAACTGTTGTATTTAAAATTGATTTACATAGTTTAGTTGATAAAGCGATCTCTCCTTTAGTTAGTGCTGGAGACAGTCTTGGAGGAGTATTAGTACCAGTATTCTTTATTACGTTTTTCTGGATTTTTGGTATTCATGGAGACTCAATTGTTGGTACTGTGGCAAGACCACTTTGGGAAGTATATTTAGCAAAAAATGCTGAAGCTGTTGCGGCTGGACAAACTATTCCTCACGTAGCACCTGAAACTTTCTTTCAATGGTTTATTTGGATTGGCGGCTCTGGAGCAACAATTGGACTAGTATTAGCAATGTTATTTTTCTCAAAATCACAATACACAAAAGCTGTTGGTAGATCAGCAATTATCCCTGGTATCTTTAATATTAATGAACCGGTAATTTTCGGTGCACCAATCGTTTTAAATCCAATTTTAATTATTCCATTTGTATTAACACCATTTATTACAGCAACATTATCATATTTTGCTACAGTTGCAGGGTTTGTAAGGCCAACGTATATCATGGTTCCTTGGACATTACCTGCACCAATTGGAGCATATTTATCTACTGGTGGAGACTGGAGAGCGATTGTGCTAGTATTCATTAACATCGCAATTTCATTCTTTATTTATCTACCATTCTTTAAAGTTTATGATAATAAGCTTGCACAAGAAGAGAATGTAACGACCGTAACAGAAAAAACTAGTCTTACATTATAAATGAGAGAAGGTTGGACTGTTAATAAAACAGTTCGACCTTTCTTTATTCCAAATTTGAGGGTGATCAGTTTGAAAGAATCTAGTTGGTTTATAAAGTTTAATTATAAAAGTGCAATTATATTTTTTTCCTTCGTAATAATCATCAATTTAATACTTTGTCCTCTATTTCAACAAATAGGATTTGCCTATCAGACATCATTATTTATTGCAAATAGTATTGCTTGTAGTATCGGTTTACCCTTTGTCGTTTTAAAGCTTGAGGGGAAATACAAGAATAGAAGACAAGCATTAAAGTTCATTTTAATTTCTACCGCTGTTTGCACAGTAATGAGTTATTTTCTGTTATTCCCACTATAAAAATGAATAATATATTCGGTTCTAAAAACTATTTTGAGGTGAGACAATCATGAGTAAAGAAGGAATTAAAATCGTAACAATAGGTGGAGGATCTAGTTATACTCCAGAATTAGTTGAAGGTTTTATTAAAAGATACAATGAACTTCCTGTAAGTGAGTTATGGTTAGTTGATATAGAAGCAGGGAAGGAAAAGTTAGAGATCGTTGGTAATTTAGCTAAACGAATGGTAAAAGAAGCTGGAGTTCCAATGGAAATTCACTTAACGTTAGACCGAAAATTAGCGCTAAAGGATGCTGATTTTGTAACAACTCAAATGCGGGTAGGCTTACTAGAGGCACGAATTAAAGATGAACGTATACCTTTACAATTCGGTATGATTGGTCAAGAAACGAACGGTGCAGGTGGTCTATTTAAAGGTCTAAGAACAATACCTGTATTACTTGAAATTGCTGAAGAAATGCAGCAACTATGCCCAGATGCATGGTTGATTAACTTTACAAATCCTGCTGGAATGGTTACAGAAGCATTACTTCGATATAGTAAACATAAAAAGGTGATTGGTGTTTGTAATGTACCAATTAATATGACAATGACGATCGCTAAATTGTTAGAAGTGGATCTAAGTCGTGTACATATTGATTTTGCTGGATTAAATCATATGGTTTATGGACTTCATGTTTATGTTGATGGAAAAGAAGTGACTGAACAAGTATTAGAGTTATTAGCGGATCCCGAAATACAAATGACAATGAAAAATATCGCACCATTACCATGGCAAAAAGAATTTCTTATGTCATTAGGTGTACTTCCTAATCCATATCATCGTTACTATTACAAAACGAAACATATATTAGATGAAGAATTAGAATCTTTTAAAACTGGGACTACTCGAGCAGAGGTCGTTAAGAAGTTGGAAGATGATTTATTTGAATTATATAAAGATGAGAATTTAGCTATTAAACCGCCTCAGCTGGAAAAACGAGGTGGAGCTTATTACAGTGATGCAGCTTGTAGCTTAATTACATCTATTTATAACGATAAAAAGGATATCCAAGTATTAAACGTTCAAAATAATGGTTCAATACAAGGGATTCCGAATGAATCAGCTGTAGAGGTAAATTGTATCGTTACAAAGCAAGGACCAATTCCGATATCAGTCGGTGAATTACCACCTCAAATAAATGGATTAGTTCAGCAGATTAAATCATTTGAACGAGTTGGAGCTGAAGCCGCTGTTACTGGATCTTATGAAAAAGCTTTATTGGCATTAACGATTAATCCTTTAGTTCCAAGTGATGAAGTTGCAAAGGAAGTACTAGATGCGCTTTTAGATGCTCATAAAGAATACTTACCATTATTTTATAAAGAAGAATTGGTAATTCAATAAGGATAAATAAAAAACAAAAATTAAGGAGTATGAATATGATGATGACTAACGAACAGGAAATTTTTGAAATTATATCACACGGTGGGAATGCAAGATCACTAGCTTACGAGGCATTAGAAGCTGCAGAAACAAATGATTTTGAAACAGCAGATCGCTTAATCGAAGAGTCTCACCAAGAAATTGGTCATGCACATAAAACACAAACGACTTTAATTCAAGCTGAATTAAATGGTCAGCCATGTGAAAAATCTCTATTAATGATTCATGCTCAAGATCATCTAATGACTGCTATGAGTGAACAAAAGCTTATAGAGCATATCATTCGTTTACATAAAAAATTAGCCGAGAAATAATCGATTCATATAGTAATAGAATAGACGGAAGATGGTAGGGGGCAATTTTAGTGAAATATGTTATAGGTCTTGATGGTGGAGGAACGAAGTCAGAGGCTATTGCTTATAATTTGGATGGAGAAATTATTAGTCAAGGTTATTCTGGTTTTAGTAATTTACTAATCAATGAAGTAGATGGAATTCATCACATTATAGAAGCAATTGAAAATTGCTTGAGCCCTTTATCAAAAGAGAATTGCTTGTTTTTATTTTTAGGAATTGCTGGAATTGGTGGAGTGAAAGATCGAGGTCCGTTAGAAAAGGCGCTAAATGATGCTTTTCGTATCCCATTTAAAATAGTTAATGATGCACAAATTGCACATGCAGCATTACTAAATGGGCAAAGTGGTGTATTAACAATCGCTGGTACAGGTTCAATTTGTATTGGAATGCATAAAGAACGGACTGTTACGGCAGGTGGATGGGGACATCTTCTAGGAGATGAAGGAAGCGGATATTGGATTTGTATGGAAATCTTTAAAAAGATTACACAGGAATTTGATGAAGGTATTCCTTTAAGTTATTTATCTTTGAAAATGCTGGAAAAATTGCAGTTAAAAGAAGCCGAAGAACTTAAAAAGTATATTTATCACAATCCAAAAGCCGAGATTGCTTCACATGTTCCATTTATCGTTGAAATGGCCAACATGGGAGATTTAATGGCCTTATTAGTTCTAGAAAGAGCTGGTCAACATCTTGGGAAAACGACTATCCAAGCCTTAAAAAAGTTAAATCTTCGAGAAGAGCCACGAGTTGCAATAAAAGGAAGTATTCTAAGTCGAATATCAGTCGTTCAGAAAACGTTTATTCAAACAATACATGAGCACGATCCAACAGTAACATTTTACACGGACGAAATCTCTTCGACCTTCGGAGGATATCTATTAGCTATGAAAGAAGTTAATTCACGTAAGGAATAATTAAGTGCGATAAAAACAGGGAGTAGGAATAAAAATCCTGCCTTATGATTGAGGTGTAATTGTGTTAGAAAAATTAACAACTGAAATTAGAAACAATCGTACGAGTAACTTAGATCAACTAAGCGTCGATGAGTTTTTAAATATAATGAATGAAGAGGACCAAAAGGTGGCTCTAGCAGTTAGGGAACAAATTCCGATGATTTCAAATGTAGTTCAGCTAGTTGTTGAAGCATTTCAAAACGGAGGACGTTTAATTTATACAGGTGCTGGTACAAGCGGACGAATTGGTCTACTAGATGCGGTTGAATGTCCACCTACATTTGGAACGAACCCTAGTGAAGTAATTGGATTAATTGCAGGCGGAGAGAGGGCCTTTATTAAAGCTGTTGAAGGTGCAGAAGATAGCGAAGAGCTAGGTAAGGAAGACTTATTACAAATATCCCTTACAAAAAATGATATCGTGATTGGTATTGCGGCATCAGGTCGAACGCCTTATGTAATAGGTGCTTTAAAGTATGCGAACGAGATTGGAGCAAAAACTGTAGCGGTAGCGTGTAATAAAGGTTCAAAAATTGGAGAGGTTGCCCTCCAAAAAATTGAAGTAGATAATGGGCCAGAAGTGTTAACAGGCTCTACCCGATTAAAAGCTGGTACATCCCAAAAGTTAATTTGTAATATGATTTCAACGGCTTCAATGATTGGAATTGGAAAAGTATATAAAAATCTAATGGTAGACCTGCAATTAACGAATAATAAACTAGTTGATCGAGCAAAAAGAATAATAGTTGAAGCTACTGGCTGTGATTATGAAACGGCAAGTAATTACTTACAAAAAGCAAATAATCAAACGAAGGTAGCAATCGTTATGATTTTAACCAATATGAATTACGATGAAGCAATTGTCAGTTTGAATAAAGCTAGTGGTTTTATTAGCAAAGTAGTAAAAAATTAATTAGAGGGCGACAACTAGTACTACTAGACTGTCGCCTTCTATTTCATATAAAATATAATTCAGATTTTCTTCCTAATATTTTATAATTTATTTATAGTCATATTTCGAATCCGATTAAAAGAGGGGAAAATGTCGGTTGGAAATTTCCAAATTCATCATTTATACAAATAAAGAGAGAGTTGAGTAGATTAAATGAATGCATTAAATGGCGGCTTAATCATGTTAAACGAAATGCTGTATAAACTTCCACCATCTGAAAGAAGAGCAGCTAAATATATAATTGAAAACCCAGAAAAATCGATTCAATATACAGTTTTTGAACTTGCGGAAAAAAGCCAAACAAGCAATTCTGCAATCATTCGATTATGTCGTTCACTTGGTCTAAAAGGTTTTCAAGAGCTTAAGCTACGAATTGCAGGTGATATCATTACGACAACAGAAGTAGGATCAAGAGATATCAATTTAGGGGAATCAACTAGTTCCATTATTAAAAAGATGATGAATAATAATATTCAGGCCATCAAAGATACTAGCGATATTATTAATGTGAGTGATTTAGAGGAAGCAGTTCAAGCTTTAACAAAAGCGAGAAATATTTATTTCTTCGGTGTAGGTGGGTCAATGGTAGTTGCCTTAGACGCACAACAAAAATTCTTACGTATAAAAAAATACACCTCTGCATTTACTGATTTGCATTTGTTAGCTGTTCAAATAGCGAACCACGAGGAGAATGATGTCTTAGTAGGAATTTCATTTTCTGGAGAAACGCTAGAGGTTCAAAAAGCTCTTCAAATTGCTAAGGAAAACGGCGTGAACACCATTAGTATCACCGGCTTTGGCTCCAATTCTGTATCAAACTTAGCGGACATTAAATTATTCAATTCTCCACATAGGGAAGCAACATTTCGAAGTGGAGCAACGTCATCAAGGATGGCTCAATTACATGTCATCGATATCTTATTTATGGCTGTCGCGACACAAGAATACGATCAAACAATTCAGTATATCGATCAAACAAGAACGGCTATATCTTCATTAAAAAAGTAATTAGTGCAGGATTAAGGATTTAGGTAATATAAGCACAAGGAAATCAACGTTCCTTGTGCTTTTTATTTTTAGGCTCTGTTAAAGTAAATCAACTATATGGCATTTTAGAGTAACAAGAAATGATATAATTAAATGGATAAATTTAGTAAACCAATTAAATGATTGAATAGAATTAAAAGGTAATACCTTTTGTTAACCAGATTATTGAGGAGGGTATTTCATGGCAATTAAGCTCTGTCCCATGTGTGGTAATGAGAATAAGTGCTCAAGTGGGAAGACTTGTTGGTGTAATGATGAGTATTTTCCAAGAGAAATATTTGATCAGATATCACCAGATGAAGTAAGAAAATCTTGTATATGTAAGTCGTGTTTAGATCAGTACAAAGAAGATAACAGAATAGAAGACTTAAAACCTTCTAATATCGGACCAATGGTTTTTGGTCGAAAGAATGCGCCTAAACAGGACGATGAAGTATGTTACTGTTATGAGGAGTTTAAAGATCAACTTAAACCAGGAACAGTAACTAAGTGTTTCAAAGAGAAATGTGCTAATTACCTAAGCTGTACAGAAGAACGTAATAATAATATGAGGTGCTAATAATGTAATTTGAACATTTACAACAAGGCTCAATGGAAGACACCTCATCTACTTGTACCATTAACAAACTACTTAAGGTTATACAATAAAATTACAAAAAAAATTAGTATAAAGTAATTACAAAAATTAAGAACATTTTTTAATTCTAACCTATCCATTATAAGGGATAGGCTTTTTCCTGTATCTACTATAAGGGGATAATATCAGTTAAATCAGTCTTTTTTTAGTACGCAAAATCAACATTATAGTTTAACAGATTCTATTTTTAAGAGAGTTGATTTGATGATTAGTTGGGTGTTCAAAAAAATGAAAGGGTATGTTGGTAGAATATGGTTAACATCAAAAATACAAAGGAGGATTAAAAAGCTGTTTGGGATGGCAGAAAAAACGCACATGCTATTGTGATTGGTGTAATCCATTCACTAGGGGAGGGGATATCAGAAATGAAGTGGTTAATTACAATCACAACATGTTTTGATACTACTAAGAGGGTGATTAGGTAATCAAATCAAACTTAAGCATTGTTTAGCGGGCATAAAGTTTTATTAGTATAAGGCAAAATTTTTATTGCGCTTGGGTAATTATTAAAGGATACTAATAAGATGTTCACTATAACGAACGAAATACAGAGGGGAAAGAATATTATGATGAAAAAGGGAATTTTATCTTTAGCAACTTTAGGTTTATTAGCTTCACCATTATCTTTCACAACTGCTCATGCAGAAGGAAACAATTATAATTTATTTAAGAAAAGCAGTGAGAGCCATGTTGAAAAGCTGCTTCCGAAAGGTGCAAAGGAGTTTCATACATTTAATGGTTTAAATTTAAAATCACATCTTACTAGCTTTACTAATAAACCATCTATAAATCTATCAAATTATACTACTCAAGCTGATGAGATTGAAGAACTGTACGAAGAAGAAGTAAATGATGATTTTGATGTAGCAAATGATTTACCAATTGGAGCAAATATGTACGGCCAATTGCTTCCTTTGTATGATGTAGACCTTTATAAAATCGTTGTACCTACTGATGGAAAAATTACTTTAGGTGGATCTGCTTTTGGTTCTGAAAATATTATATTAGCAATGGGCATTTATCAAAAAGATCTTGTTGAAGATAATAAACTAGTTTATTTAGGTTACGATTATGATGAAGATTCTGATCTTGAACATCAATACTATCAAGCTAAGGCTGGTACATATTATGTAGTTGCATGGGATGATGATAATGATGAATACGACGATAATACCGAAGATGATTATTATGGAGTCTATACATTATTCAATGTTGCACCAAGTAAACCTACTGTAAATAAAGTTGATAATAATGATCTAGTCGTTACTGGTAAGGCCGAAGCCGGTTCTACTGTAACAGTTAATAACGGTAGTACGGTATTAGGAACTCCTATAAAAGCAACATCTAATGGAACTTATTCAGTTAAGATTCCAGTTCAAAAAGCTGGAGTAACTTTAAGTGTTTATGCTAAAGACTTTGTTGGGAATACGAGTGTTGCTGGGACAACAAAAGTTGTTGATGTTATTGCACCAAGTAAACCTACTGTAAACAAAGTTGATAACAATGATGTAGTTGTAACTGGAAAGGCTGAAGCTAATTCTACTGTAACGGTTAAAAATGGTAGTACGGTATTAGGAACTCCTACAAAAGCAACATCTACTGGAACTTTTTCGGTCAAGATTCCTGTTCAAAAAGCTGGAGCTACTTTAAGTGTTTACGCTAAAGATGCTGCTGGTAATACAAGTGTAGCTGCTACAACAAAAGTTGTAGACGTAATTGCGCCTGGAAAACCAATTGTTAACAGAGTTGATAATAACGATGTAGCTGTAACAGGTAAAGCTGAAGCTGGTTCTACTGTTGCAATTAAGAGAGGGACAACAACACTAGCGACTGTAAAGGCTACATCTACTGGAACGTTTTCAGCGAAAATCGCAGTTCAAGTGGCTGGTACAAAATTAACGGTAACTGCTAAAGATGCTGCAGGAAATACAAGCGTAGCGACTACTGTAACTGTCGTTGATGTAATTCCTCCAGGGAAACCAACAATTAATAAAGTAGATGATAATGATTTAAAAGTAACTGGAAAAGCTGAAAAAGGGTCAACAGTAACTGTTAAAAGAGGTACTACGGTATTAGGTTCTGCAACTGCTGATTCGATAGGAAACTACTCAGTTAAGATTGCAGCTCAGAAAAAAGGAACAGTCATTTCTGTAACTGCAAAAGATAAAGCAGGAAATACTAGTGCTGCTGCAACATATACAGTTGTAAGACATTAATATTTACATGGGAGCCAAGGATTTATTCCTTGGCCCTTTAAATGTATAGTAGGAAAGTAAAAAAACACAAGGGAAATTAATTTCCTTGTGTTTTTTAAGAATTAATTTACTTTATATTCAGCAGCTTTTAATAGTAAATCAACTATGTGTACGACTTCCACCTGTTCTGATTGATTCTCACGATCTACACCTAGCTTCATTTGTAATAAGCATCCAGGGTTAGCAGTTACAATTGTAGTAGCTTGTGTTTTTGTTGCTTGTTTCATCTTGTAATCTAGTATTTGCATTGACATTTCGGATTCGACGATATTATAAATACCAGCTGAGCCGCAGCAACGATCTGCATCTTTCATTTCGTGATAGTGTACATTTTGAATTGACTTCAATAATGTTCTTGGAGCAGAAGCTGTTTTCATGACATTTCTTAAATGGCATGAATCCTGATACGTAATAATTTGTTCTGGTAAACTTAATTTTACTTTATTATGAAACTCAACTTCTACTAGAATTTCTGATATATCTTTTAGTTTATTTTTAAACGCTAGAGCTCGATCTTTCCAATTTGGATCGTCTTTAAGAAGATGATCATAGTCAATTAGGAAACCACCACAGCCTCCTGCATTGGTAATGATATAATCTACTCCGAGATTTTCGAAGGCTTCAATGTTTTTCTTTGCCATATCTTTCGCAATCGACTTTTCACCACTATGACCATGTAAGGCACCACAACACGCCTGGTCTTTTGGAATGACAATCTCACAACCGGCTAATTGTAATAGCTTCATCGTTGCATTGTTTGTTTCTAAGAACATTGTATCCATTAAACAACCAGAGAAAAATGCAACCTTCTTTACTTTTTCTTTTAATGGTGGCAAATAGTCAGGGCGTGACTTCATTTGTTTCAAAGTCGGGACCTTTGGTAAAACCTTTTCCATTGCAGATAAATTATTTGGGATTAACTTCATAATTCCAGCTTTTCTTGCTACGACTTGAAGGCCTGTTCGTTGATATAAACCTAATAAACCAACTGCAAGTCTCATACGTTTTTGATGAGGGAAAAGTTCTTTAAATACAACTTTCCGAACAGCTCGTGCAGGAAGTGAATGTTTTTTGTGTTGAGCAATAATATCTCTAGCTTCTTCTAGTAGATGACCGTATTTCACACCAGATGGGCAAACAGGCTCACATGCACGACATCCAAGACAAAGCTCAAGTGTACGTTCCACATCTTCATCCGGTTCAATTAATCCATCCGTTACTGCTTTCATTAAAGCGATGCGACCACGAGGTGAGTGTGATTCTTTTTGACCTGATTCAATATAAGTTGGACAGCTCGGTAAACAAAAACCGCATCGCATACAGTTTAAAAGCTCGTCTTCGTTCATTCGCTCTTTAAATTGTTGACCAATCGCATGTTGTTCTTGAAGTGTTGTCATTTTGACACCACCATTCTTTTACGACTGTCTTTTGCAAAGACTTTGCCAGGGTTCATAATATGATTCGGATCTAAAGCTGATTTGACAGCAAGCATTGCGTTAATGCCTTCTTTACCAAGCTTTAATTCAAGGTAAGGAGCTTTTACGATTCCAACACCGTGTTCACCTGTAATCGTCCCACCTAGTTCAATTGCTTTTTCAAATATCTCTGCAAAAGCCATTTCTACCCGTTCCATTTCTTCGTGATTACGAGCATCGGTAGGACAAGTAGGGTGCAGATTTCCATCGCCTGCATGGCCGAATGTACAAATTTTTACATTATATTTTTCAGCAATCACATTAATTGCAGAGACCATTTCAGCAATTTTAGAACGAGGGACAGTTGCATCCTCTAAAATTGTTGTTGGTCTTAATTGTGCAAGAGCTGAAAGAGCAGAGCGTCTAGCCGTACGTAATGCTACTGCTTCTTCTTCGGATTTAGCTACGCTAACTGAAATACATTTTTCTTGCTGGCAAATTGATTTTATTAATTCGATATCTCTGTTTACAACTTCACTTGGACCATCTTGTTCAATTAATAAGACAGCTTTTACATCGGTCGGTAGTCCAATCTGTGCAAAGTTCTCAACAACTTCTAGGGTAGGTTGATCCATAAATTCAAGGGAAGTAGGAATAATTTTATTAGCAATAATTTTAGAGACCGTTCTGGCTGCATCTTCCAAGCTATCATACAATGCAAGCATTGTTTTTTTCGTTTCTGGCATTGGAATAAGCTTTAATGTAGCCTCGGTAATAATACCTAAAGTTCCTTCAGAACCAACAAATAAACGAGTAAAATCATATCCAGCAACATCTTTTGCTAGCTTTCCACCAGTTCGAATAATATCTCCGTTTGCTAATACGATTTCAAGTGCGATGACATAATCACGTGTTACACCATATTTTAATCCACGTAATCCACCTGAATTTTCATTAATATTTCCACCAAGTGTAGAAATTTTCATTGAGCTTGGATCTGGTGGATAAAATAGGCCTTTTTCTTCGATTGTATTGATCATATCAAGAGTCACTACACCAGGTTGAACTGTAATAGTTAAGTTTTCTTCATCTATCTCAAGAATATTGTTTAAGTGTTTAAATAAGATAACGATCCCGCCATCTGTTGGACAAGTTCCACCGCATAAATTCGTTCCTGAGCCTCTAGGAACGATTGGAATGTTGTTTTCGTTACAGATTTTAACGATTTCGGATACCTCTTTAGTAGAACGAGGACTAATGACTGCATCCGGAAGAGCTTGCAAATTTGGTGTGGCATCGTAGGAATATACGAGTCTTTCCACTTTTGAATCATCATAATTTTCTTTTCCAACAATTGCTATAAAACTTTGTGCAATGTCATTTGTAATCATAAATAAATTCCCCCCATTATCTTAATTCAAGTATAAAGAGTTAATAGATGAATTTACTATAGAGGAACATACAGAAAAAACACCATTTATCGGTGTTTTTTTGTAGAATCATCTAGTAGGTATGTTCCAATATACAATTTAACTAAATCTTGGATATCTTTCGGATTCAATTTGGTTAATTCAGTAATTTTACCTAGGCGATACAGAAGTGTGTTTATATGAATATGTAAGGATTGAGCGGTATTTTTAAGAGATTGGTTTTGATTTAAATACTCTTTAATTGTAATAAATAAATCCTCTTCATTTAATAAAGGTGCAATTGTCCGTTCTATAAAGGTTTTCTTAATCTCTTGTGAAAGTTCCTGCAGAATTAAATCAATTGTTAAATCTTCATCAAAAATAATTGAACTTGTTTTTAATGCAACTTTTAATGCTCGATCCGCTTGATGATATGATTGATGTAATTGTTTTGGAGTAATTTGTTGCCCAACGCCAGCAGCAATGGGTGAGTTTAATCGATTTTTTATGATCTCATATAAATCATGCATTCTTTGTACTTTATGAATATCTTTATGCGTATCGTCAACTTTCAACAAAATTACAAATCGATTATTGCCCCAACGAACAAATATGTCATCTTTATTTCGATTCGATAAATCAATTATTAGTTGTCTTGTATCGATTGGGACCATATTCGTATTTTCCCATTCAAAAATAATAACCTGCCTAATATAATTTAGATCAATATTTAGCATAGTAGAACGTTCATAAAAATAATCATCCCACTCAATATCTTGAATCCAGTCAAATACAAATGCTTCTAACGTTCTTTGTTGCAAATCAATTTGATCTGTATAATAGTTTTCTCTAATTAATAATTCTGTCATTCTACGAAGCATTTCTCCAAAAGGGGAAATCTGCTCGGGATTTCCTGTAATGCCAATTACTCCGACTATTTCATTTTGAAAATAAATAGGAAGATTAATACCAGCCTTCACACCACTTAAACGCTTTTCATCATCAGATGTGATCGTGAACGTTTTTCGTTCATTAATTGCAATTAATGAGCCTTCATGAAATGTACCAGTTCGTGCTGGGTCTGTACTTGCTATAATGATGCCATCCGTATTAATAATAATGATATCTTCTTGTATTAACTTTCTAACTTCATTAATGATCTTTAATGCCAACTCATCAAGTACCATGTCAAACTCCCTCAAAATTGTTACTATAAGTATAAAGTAATATGTCTAATTTCTACTATACAGTCTTTAAGTAGTTTGTGAAAAAGTTAAATAAGTTATGAACTTAGTTTAAATGGGCTAAAAATAGGATATGTAATAAAAAAGTGGTAAAGTGTTAGCAGGAAGTAGGAAAGTAGTATACATAGTGTTAAATAAAGGAGCAAGAGATGAACAATTATAAATTAGTCATTCAATATGATGGGGGCCGTTATAAAGGCTGGCAAAGGCTTGGTAATGGTGAAAATACAATTCAAGGTAAAATCGAGAATGTAATATCAGAAATGATAGGAAGAGAAGTTGAAATTATTGGAAGTAGTCGAACCGATGCAGGTGTACATGCATTTGAACAGGTTGCTAATTTTAAAATAAAAGAGAACATGCCTGAAATAGAAATTAAAAGTTATTTAAATCGTTATTTACCTAGAGATATTAGTATAAAGGAAGTTTCGATTGAATCTGACCGTTTCCATTCAAGATATAATACTAGTGCAAAAACGTATATCTATAAAATTTGGAATGAGGAATATTCGAATCCGTTTATGCGTAAATACAGTATGCATGTAGAAGAGAAATTAGATCTTAAAAAAATGAAGGCTGCAGCAGAGTACTTTTTAGGTGAGCATGATTATACAGCATTTTCAAATGCGAAATCTAAAAAGAAGTCAATGGTAAGAGAAATCTACTCGATTGATTTTGAAAAGAAAGACGGATTTATTCAAATAAGAATTAGCGGGAATGGTTTCTTATACAATATGGTAAGAAAGATTGTAGGAACATTAATTGAAGTCGGAGCAGGTAGATTACATGCTGAAAATATACCGAAAATAATTGAGTTGAAGGATCGTGCTCAAGTGAGTAATCTTGCTGATCCTGGTGGGTTATATTTGGAGAAGATAGAATTCAAGTCATAATTTTTAAAAAAAAGCATTGGAATTTATGGATTCCAATGCTTTTTTTTACTTTTATTCGTTACCATTTTTCTTGTTATCAACTACCAAACAAGCTCTTTCTTTAAATAAAAGCATAAGAATCAATCCAATTAACATTAATAACAATAAAAAATAGACCGAATGATTCCAAGATGATTGCCCACCTTTAATTAGCTGCATCGCTCCAATTACAATTACAGCACCTAAATTCCCTGCCATCAATAGTAGTCCTGTTGCTTCACCAGATACTTTTTCACCAACTAGTTCTTCTGTAGCTGACAGCAGTAAAGCAAAAGCAGGTAAAAATATGAATCCAAGGACACTACCTATTACAATTAGAAAAGCAAAATTACCTGAAGTACAAACTGGATAGATTAATAGAAGGGAGCCGATAATCGTGACTAATAAAAAGGGCTTTCTATTACCAACTTTATCTGAAAACAGCGGGATCACAATAGAACCAATAATACCGCCGACGATTAAAGTGCCACCTACAATTCCGGCTTGTTCTGATGAAATTCCGTACGGTTTTAAGATTTGTTCAAGCCAGGATGTTAATCCATTAAAGACTCCTAAACCTAAAAAGGAAACGATGTTTAATAGTAAAAGATTCTTGTTTTTCAATAATTTAAATGTAGTACTAAAACTTCCTGAAGTATTAGAATTTCGTTTGAAAGCTGAATTATAATGACCGATGAAGTAGAAAAGGAGTGATGCAAGAATTGTTAAACTTGCCATGATGACTAATGTGGGTTGGAATCCAAAAAGATCTACAAGAAGCGGTGTCCCCGCTAAGGCTACGGCCATTCCGACGAACATCCCGACTGTGCCAATGCCAGTGGCGGTAGCTTGTTTATTTTTAGGAAACCAATCAACTACTAAACTTGATATTGCATTTAAAATATAAGGTTGGCCAATCGCAATGCCTATTTGACCAATTAGCAAAAATAAGAAGTTTGAATCAAAAATTCTAATAGTAGAAAAAACGGACATGAAAATGCCACCAAGTAAAATACTAAATCGATATCCAACTCGATCAATTACTTTGCCTGAATGGATAGAAAATACGATATAAATTAATGGAAATACAATTAACAACCAATTAATATCTGATTCTGAAACGTCATAATGCGATTTTAAATATGAAATTAGAGGAGCAAAATTTAACCAAAGCATTTGACTAATTCCAGCAAGTGCAGCAAACGAAAGTAAAACATACCAGTTTGATGAATGCTTAATAGCTTTAGTGGACTTCATTCTAACACTTCCCCAATTTATATTCTAAAAAAAGCGATTTAATAGAATATATGATACTCCGCTAATTAATAACTACTTGTTTGCAAAATTGAATAAGCAATTTTCAACTATTTTCTCAAAGGAATAGCCCTCTAAAAGTAGTTTACGGATCTTCTACCTTTAGAGGGTTATTACATTAACTATTTATTACTTTCTAAGTAATCTATTGCTTTTTTTAGACGATTTAATCCTTCAATAATCTTAGATTTGGGACATCCAATATTCATACGGATAAATCCTTTTCCAGCCTCACCATATGTCTCTCCGGGCATGATGGCTATTTTCGCATGATGAACAAGTGCATGTTGTAATTGCTTACTAGAAAAAGGTAGCCCGGAAATATCAATCCATGCTAAGTATGTTGATTCTGGTAATGTAAATTTAAGTTTTGGAAGATGATTGTTAAGATAATTTTCTACTGTTTTTAAATTATCATGAGTATATTCGGCTAATTCATTAACCCAGTCCTCACATGTTTTGTAGGCTTCGATTGTCGCAAGTGTCCCAAAAATGCTTGCAGATGAAAGGCCATCTCGATTTTTTAAAGATAGAAGAAATTCTTTGTTAATCATTTGGTTTGGTAAAATCATATATGATCCACCTAGCCCAGGAGTGTTAAACGTTTTACTTGCAGAAGTACAAATACATACATTCTCCAAATTAATGCTAGTGTTTATAATCGGAATATGGAAATTGGGTTCATATACGATATCCATATGAATTTCATCAGAAATGATAAATACATTATGTTTATTACATAAGCGTACAATCCTTTCCAATTCATGCATTGTCCAAACACGCCCTGAAGGGTTATGCGGACTACATAGCAGAAGGATCTTGGCACGCTCGTGAGATAGTTTTTGTTCTAAATCATCAAAATCGATTCGATATTTCCCATTTTCGTAGATTAATTGATTGTCAGAAATGAAACGATTGTTATCTTGAATTACTTTAAAGAAGGCATCATAGGCAGGAGTTTGGATAACGACATGATCACCAACATTTGTCAAGTTTTCGATTATTTTTGATATTGAATAAATGACACTAGGACTATATACAATCCAATCTTCTATAATTTCACAGGAGAATCTCTTACGAAACCAATCTATTATTGATTCTTTAAATTCAGCATGATTCCATCGCGTATAGCCAAATATACCATGTTTCATTCGTTTTTCTAATGCATGTATTATTTCATCAGGACTTTGAAAGTCAGTATCTGAAATCGAGAAGGGTAATAAATCTGGCACTCCAAATCGATCTTCAATATAGTCCCACTGTGTACAATACGTACCGGTTCGATCAACTATCTGATCAAATTTGTATTTCATTTCGTACAACCCCAATTTATTCAAGATGATAATTTTTCTAATTGTGTTTTAAGAATACCAACTTGCGGACCAATGACGACTTGTAAATTGTGTTCGTCTAATTTTACAACGCCAAGTGCACCACAATCCTTTAGAACTTTTTCATTAACTATATTCATATTATCAACAACAAGTCTTAATCTTGTAATGCAGTTATCTAGTGATTGAATGTTCTCTTTGCCACCTAAAGCAGTAAGAATTTTTAATGCTTGGGCATTTGTTCCTTTCACTAATGGTTCCTCACTTTGTTGATCATCAATTTTTTCTTCTCTACCAGGAGTTTTTAAATTAAATTTCAATATTGCATATCTGAAAACTGAATAGTATACGGTAAACCAAATTGCTCCTACTATAGGTACAAGATACCACTTTGTTTTTACTCCTTGTAAAACGCCAAAGATAATAAAGTCTAATATTCCACCATCTGTGTTACCAATTGTTAAATGTAATAAAGCCATTACCATAAAACCTAATCCCGTTAAAATAACGTGGATGAAATATAAAGGTGGAGAAACGAACAAGAATAAGAATTCGATTGGCTCAGTGATACCGGTTACAAAAGTTGCAATAACACCAGAGATTAATAGTCCCTTAATTTTATTGCGATTTTCTGGACGGGCAGTATGATAAATCGCAAGCGCTACTGCAGGTAAACCAAACATGAATGTTGGCATTTTTCCTTGAGATAAGAAAGCTGTCGCTGATGGACTGATCGGAGCACCAGCTTTTAATTGTGCATAGAAAATATTTAAAGCTCCAGAAACCGTTTGACCGTTTACGACTTCAGTACCACCAGCTTCTGTGAATCGAATCATTGCCACTAAAATATGGTGAAGACCGAATGGTAGTAGTAAACGCTCACCAGCACCGAATAAAAATGGTCCGAAAACGCCAGATTTTTGAATTAAACTTCCGATTCCTGTAATGGCAATTGCGAAAATCGGCCAAATCATCGGAATGATGATCCCAACAACTGATAATACAAGTGTCGTTATAATTGGAACAAAGCGGGCGCCACCAAAAAATGCAAAAGCATCTGGAAGTTTAATACTATAAAAGCGGTTATGTAGCAAATAAACAACGATCCCAGCGATGATACCTCCTAATACACCCATTTCAATTGTTTGTATACCCATAACCATACCTTGACCAGCTTGACGCATTTTATCTGCTGCTACTAATTGATTTGTTTCTGTTAAATAAAAATTAATTGATAAGTGCATGATGACGTAGCCAACAAATCCAGAGAAAGCAGCGACACCTTTTTCATATCGTACAAGTCCAAACGGAATTGCCATTGCAAATAAAACTGGTAAGTATGAAAATGCAAACCCACCAATAGTGGACATAAAGCTAAAAATAACTTGGAGTACAGAGTTTCCTAAAAATGGGAATGTCTCGATAGTTGTCGGACTAGTAAATGAGCTTCCGATTCCTAATATAAGACCCATAAAGGCTAATAATGCTACAGGCACCATAAAGGTCTTACCTAGCCCTTGAAAAAACTCCCAAAGTTGTGATTTAACGGACTTCTTCTTTGCCATGTTTTTAGCTCCTTCGTTTTTTATTATGTCTTAAGAATACTCACGGCAAAATCGTTTAACAACCGTTTGAGGTGTTTATGTAAGCGTGTACATTTTTTGTATATTGCTTACTTTCAGTAGACTAATAAGTTCATAAATAAAAAGAGTCAGTAGTGGTCTGATAATAGACGACTTCTGTCTCTTTTGAATAACTAACATATTTTCATTTCGCTTAAATAGGCAATAATAATGAAATCTAGTACCATACTTAATGGAAATCTTGAAGTCATATCAAGCTCACCAAAGTATGTGCTTTTAATATAAGCTTGAAGTGATAAACTAACTTCTTTTTGTAAACGATTTGAGTGGCTTCCAGTTATGGCGATCGTTTTAACGTTCCTTTTCTTTAAAATATGGGCAAATTCTAACATATGTAATGTCTCCCCACTATATGAAACTAGTATGGCTAAATCATTATCTGTTAAACTATTTGCAGCACTACGTAGCTCGTCCCAATCAGTTCGCGCATTACATAACTTGCCTGCAAACATGAGTTTTCTAGAAGCGTCGACACAAGCGGGAAGTGAGTTACCAACTCCGAATATTTCAACATGTGTACTTTGCTTTAGATAATTAGCAGCTAGCTTAATCTTTTCTTCATCAATATATTCCAATGTTTTTTCCATTTCTTCTTTCATTCTCTCCATATGTGTATTAAGGAGATAGGAGGTAGAGGAAACTGGACTTTGAACTTTATTTGTTTCCATTGAAAGGGTATATTTTAAATCTTGAAACCCACGAAAGCCTAATTGCTGGCATGTTCTACTAATTGTTGCTGTCGATACATAAAGCTCTTTTGATAATTCATCAAGATTCAGCTTCGTAATATAATCCGTATTTTGTAAAATATAATCCAATACTTGTTTTTCAAGCTGGCTAAGTTTTTCTCTATTTTGTGATAACCGTTTTAATAGTATTTGCATAAAATTTCACCTACTTTTAGAGAACTAGAAATATACCTTATTATATAGTAAATATTCTGAATGAAAAGAAATATAGATTGAGGAGCAAGATGAGGAAGTGTAGTAGAGATCTGTAAAATAAAAGGAAATGAATCCTATTAGGATGGGCTCATTTCCTTTTTTTAACTATAATTTAAAATTCACCAGTACCGTGATTAAACATCCAATGAATGCCAAATTTATCTGTTAGGCTACCATAAGCTTTACTCCAAAATGTTTCTTGAAGTTCCATTTCTACTTTGCCGCCATCACTTAATTTAGTAAAGACAGATTTAAGTTCTTCTACGTCCTCACTTAAAAAAGATAAATAAATGTTATTGCCTTGGTTAAAAGGGGAACCAGGGAAAGTATCAGAGAACATAACGTTGCTACCGCTAATGTTCAATCTAGTATGCATAACTAAATTTTTCGCTTCTTCAGGTAGTGGGTATTCTGGATTTGGTGGTGCTTCACCGAAAGTCATAATTTTTGGTGTTTCTGTGTTAAATACAGCCGCATAGAATTCAACTGCTTCACGTGTATTACCATTAAAATTTAAATAAACATCGATTGGCATTTTTTTCACTCCTAATGTTATGTATTAAGACTTTAAAAGCCTACAAATCCATTCTATCCAAAAAAAGGTAATTTAACAAACTAAGATTTAAAAATTGTATGAAAAATTCTGATTTTTATTCGAGGTGGGATGAATTAATAGTGGAGTTGTAATTTTAGATGAAAAATCGTATTAATCCCAGGGGCATTTAAAAATGGAGAATCGCCATTAAAAATGGGGAATAGCAACTAAAATCTATGAAACGCAATTAAAAACGGGAAATGGAATTTTAATTCTTATAGTCGCAATTAAAATAGCAGAACCAATTCATTATTAAGCTAAAAAACAATTTTTACAAAAAAACGCTCCATTTTAGACTAACTCATCAACACTGCCAATGTTCAGGGGGGAATAAGGAGAAATTTGTCGCAAAGATAGTAAAGAAGGAATATTCTGACTTCTGCTAATACCATGTTTTTACCTATTTAAAAAAAGAATAGACCTCGATTGAAAAGTATAAATTGCATCTTTTATTAAATATAAACTAATATAACCCTAAAATGTCTCAACCTATTAATGTAATTTTCCCGAGTTTATGAATTTTTTTCGAACTTCCTCGACTGAATATGTCAAAAACCTCATTTTTTCTACTTAAATTCTTTAAGTTTACTCCAAACTGAATAAGCCAAAAGTCCGGTTGAATAACCCATTATGATTATAGAGTAAACGTAATTAGAATTAATTTAGTATCAAATTTATTAATAGAGCATTAGCAATTTATTGAATCAGTTTTTCTTGAATCTATTTTTATTTTAATAGATTCAGAACATTAAAGTTTACTGTAGAGGAGATTAGAGATGAAAAAGAGAAAGAGCTTTCCTTACAAAGTCCTTGCAACGACAACTTTAGCTTCAATGTTATTTACATCAACTGGATTTGCTGAAGGAACAAATGAAAATCAGGTGCCGGCTCCAAGTTTAGATGAGATTGCAAAGCAGGGTCAAAAGATTTTTGCTGAAGAACAAAAACAAACTGGCGAAAAAGCTGTAGACCCATTTGGCTATAAAGATTTAAATGATGCTCATGCTTATAAACCAAATGAAAAAGTACGTGTAATCGTTGAGGTTGAACAACCAACAACTTCTGATGATTCTACTCAAACTAAGAAAGCACGCTTTAAAGAAAAGCAAGATCAAGTCATCTCAAAGATATCAAGGGAAAGATCTGTACCTAAAATAAATCAACGCTTCTATGAAGGTTTTAATGGTTTTAGTTTGGAGACAGAATATCGTAACTTAAAAGATATTCAACAAACACCAGGCGTAACGAATGTACATATTGCAAGAAAGTTCCAACCTTCAATGGGAGCAAGTAAAGAATTAGTACAAGCTCAAAAAGTTTGGCAAAGTTACGGATATCAAGGTGAGGGATTATTAGTAGCGGTAGTCGATACTGGTATTGATTATACGCATAAAGACATGACAATCACTGAAAAAGGCAAAGCAAAAGAAAAATGGAATCAAGAAAGCATTAAAAGTAAACTAGCTGAAACAAGTGTAGGAGAAGTTTGGTATAGTGACAAAGTTCCAACTGGATATGACTGGGCGGATCATGATACAGATGTGATTCCACATGGTTCAGGAAATGAACATGGCATGCACGTATCAGGTACAATTGGTGCAAACGGTGATGATGCAAATGATGGGGTAGAAGGTATTGCTCCGGGCGTACAGTTACTAGCAGAAAAAGTATTCTCTGATACAGCAAATGGAGCGTATGAAGACGACATCATTGCCGGGATTGAGCATGCGGTAACAATGGGAGCAGATGTCATTAATATGAGTTTAGGAACTGATTCAGGATTTGTTAGTGAAGTAGATGACCCGATTCAAAAAGTGATCCGTGAAGCGACTGAGCAAGGTACGCTTGTAGTTGTAGCGGGTGGAAACTCTGCTTATAGTACACAAAATAATTTGCTGCAATCTTCTTTAAAACCATATGCCGAAAATCCGGATATTGGTACAGTTGGGGAACCAGGTGTAAGTCCTTTTGCGTTATCTGTGGCTTCATATGAAAATACAAGTATCCATATGAGTACGTTAAAAGAAGAAAATGGATTACAGCTTCCATACCAAGATCAATCACAATATAACTTTAATCTATCAAAAGTATTATCACCACTTGAATCTTATGAATTGGTTTACGTAGGAGAAGGGAAAACTGCCGATTTTAAAAATCTTCCTGATTTAACTGGTAAAATTGTAGTAGCAAAACCAAATGAAAGGTATGCTACCTACTCTTATATTCAATCAGAAGCAAAGAAGAAGAACGCAAAAGCGGTAATTCTTGTTCCTGCTGTTAATGATATTGACTATCCATTAGTTTATTGGAGTCCTTATTTTAATGTACAAGCAGCTACTACAAGTAAAGAGATAGGTAATGCATTAATTTCTAAGTTGAAAAGTGGATATGTTGTAAAAATGAAACCATCTAAAGGGGTATATGTTGATAACCCAGATAAGAATACGATGTCATATTTTTCTTCATATGGAGCACCACATACTTTAGACTTTAAACCTGAAATATCTGCACCAGGAGGAAATATTTACTCTACTGTACCAGGGAATGGTTATGAGGTTATGAGCGGTACATCAATGGCGTCTCCACATGTTGCTGGTGGTTCAGCATTAGTTTTACAATCGCTTTATGAAAAAGGATTAAAACATTCAGAGAGTACAGTTTTAAAAGCGAAAATTGCTTTAATGAACACTTCTAAACTAGTACAGGATCCTAGTACGAATAATGAAGTGCCGTATTCTCCACGTATTCAAGGATCTGGTTTAATGCAAATTCAAAATGCAATTAAAACGCCTGTACTTGTGACAAGGGAGAAAACTCCACTAGAACAAGCTGGAGCAGTTGCACTAAAAGAAGTGAACAATAATATTCACTTCAAATTAAATGCAGAAGCTCTTCAAAATCTGAATGTAAAAGATTTGGAATATCAAGTATATGTAGATGTATTTACAGATGGCAGAGAAACAAAAGCATTTGATTTAGACAGTGATGGAAAGTTAGATTCAAAAGAATATTTAACATTAAAAAGTGAGCGTATCCAAGGTGCTACGGCAACTGTAAATGGCGAAACAGTAACAAGCACAGAAGGAAAGACATTAAAAATTAAACCGGGACAAGAGAAAAATCTTGATGTTCAGATTCAACTTCCATCAAGCTTAAAAGATGGTTCTTTTGTTGAGGGATACGTACGTTTAGTTCCTTCAGGACAAAATAGCGATTCAGCAGTACCGTTAACAGTTCCTTACATGGGGTATTACGGCAAATGGGATCAACCAAAAAATATTGATCCGGCAGCATATGAGAAAAATGCATTCTTAGGTTATACAACACTTTGGAATGATGAAATAGGAGCAGAAGGGGTATTCCCATTAGGTTATGATCCAAGAACAGGAAGATTTAATATGGATCGTATTGTAATGTCTCCAAATACTCCATTGAAGGAAGTATATCCATCATTTACAGTGCTTCGTAACTTAGCTAAAACAGAAATGTACGTAGAAAATGATAAAGGTGAATTACTTCAATACTTAGGTGATTTTAGTGAATATACTGGTAAGCCATGGAAATTCCGGAAAAACATTATGTCTTTTAGAGACTATTTGAATACTGGATATGGTTGGGATTTAAAAGATCAAAATGGACAAGTAGTGAAGGATGGCGTTTATAACTATGTAATCAAAACAACGCTTGACTATAATGGAGCGAAGCCACAAATCGTAAAACTTCCATTGCATATTGACTCGGTTGCTCCAGTTGTTTCAGATATAAAAGTAACTCCTAAAGATGGCCAATACGAAATCTCGTTCAAAGCGGATGATGCTGGTAGTGGTTTTAATGGTGCGATCGTTTGGTATAACGGCAAATATAAGCCATTACCTCAAGGTGCAACATCTACTTTAGTAAAAGAAGAGCCAAAGAGTGTTGTAGTTTTAGGAGCAGACTATGCACTAAATCAAAGTTATACGGTTTGGGGAGATCCTTCTTATATTAACGAGGAAATGCTTGTTAGCTACTTCAGTGTGTCTCCAAATAAAAATATAAATGCAAAAACACCTGCAGGAATCAATGCTTTTGCAAATAACAATGTAAATTGGAAAATTTATATTAAAGATGCTAATGGTAAAGTAGTTGATTCAATGGATGTACAAGATAAAACTGAAATCCACTTAAAATGGACTCCAGAAGCAGATGTTCCAAACGGTACGTATACAATATCTGCTGATGTATCTAGTAAAGATGGATTCAAAGTATCAGTAGCACCAAAAACAGTTACAGTACAACAATAAATAATCAAAAAGTAAGAGTGTAGGGAATATTTTTTCCTACACTTTTTATTTTTAACAAGATTTTTAATGTAGAAAGAACTAAAAAATAACTTTAATTTGGATATTAATATGATTTTCTAAACATTTGGTTCATAATAGAGAATAATTGTATTTTGTATGTTTTTTAGCAGAAAGGTGTTTAGTAAATGAAACATTTAACAATCTTATCAAAAATTGAAAATTATATGGATCGATTTACGCAAGCCGAAAAGAAAATCGCAGTATATATAATGGAGCATGCTGAAATTGTTCCCAACTTAACGACTAAAGATATTTCTAACAATACTGGAGCTAGTGAAGCAAGTGTTGTTAGATTTTGTAAAACAATAGGAATCGGTAGTTTCAAAGCCTTTAAAATAGCTTTAGTTCGTGATTTGACTGTAGCTGAAATGAATATTAATGATTTTTCTGTAATGGATAAAAAAGACACACCGTATGATTTATTTAATAAAGTAACTTATGTAAATAAAGCCGCTATTGAAGCTACAGTATCAACTTTAGATAAAAGAGAATTAGAAAAAGCAACAGATGAAATTGTAAAAACTAAGAAGATTATATTTTATGGAGTTGGCGGCTCAGCTGTATCAGCTATGGACGGAGCATATAAATTTGGGAAAATTGGCTATCATGCCATTATGTCTCCTGACTTCCATATGGTAATTACTTTAGTAGGTCATATGGAAGAAGGCGATATTTTTGTTGCCGTTTCTAATTCAGGGAAAACAAAGGATGTATTAGAACTTGCTCGTTTTGCTAAGAAAAAGGGAGCAACGATCATTGCGATTACTAAGCTTGGCAAGTCTCCGTTATTTAAGGAAGCTGATATCAAACTTTGCACACCTGACATGGAACAAGATATTCGAATTGGAAGTATAGCTTCTAAGATGGCACAACAAAATATAATCGATTCATTATATGTCATATGCTTTAACCGAATCGGTAATAAAGTATCTAGTAGGCTTCAAGAGTATAGTGAAGAAGCAGGCAAATTAAGAAGGTAAACCAATTTAAATAAATAGTCGAGGAAGATAGGCAAAAGAATTTTGACTTATCTTCTTTTTTTGTTTTATTAATTAGGAAAAAAATGTCAAAATTTGAAGGGTCAATTTTTTGTATATAGTTATAATTACATGCTTTACATTTTTGATTTTGTTTTTAATGTAATTTTAATAATTCTAAAGTTCTAATTTCAAAAATTAGATTAAAAGAATAATATAAGACTAAAGAACGTAATGTCGAAAAAGCAACTTATAAAAACTGACGAATTTCGTCATTGTTTCATAAATAAATCTGAATTTTTTGTAAATTTTGCGTGAAATTTGTTAGTATTTGATGAAAAAAACCCTCTGTGATTTAAAGAATTTTTAGAATATTATTAAAATGTAGTTTGAAAATTATTAAGGGGGGCTTATTTTGAACAAGTTTGTCGTAACTAGTTTTGCATCAGTAATGGTTGCCGGAACTTTATTTTCTGGAATTCCATTAAAAACAGCATCATCTGAAAGCTTAAGTAAAGTACATAGTGCATTAGCTAAGCATTCAAAAAGTACTTTAGATTTATCTTTAGTTGATGACGATAAGTTATTAGAATCATTAGTTAAACGTGGAGTGGTTTCTGCCAATGCTTCTCAAGCACAGAAACAAGCTGCATTACAAAAATATTTAGAAGTTAAAGGTCAAGCGGATCTAGTAACAGAAAAAGATCCACTTGCTAGCAAAGTAAAAAAAGCAGAAGCTGCTAAACATGGTGAATTTAAAGACTTTAATAATGGCCTATTACACGGAAACGGTAATAAAAATGGTCAATTAAAAGGTACTCCTGATCCAGTTAAAGAATCAGCTTCACCAGGTGTTCAAAAGAAGGGTAAACTTTTAACATTAATGGTAGAGTATTCTGATTTTCCTCATAATAAATTAACGAAGGAAGATACAAACAATTACTATCCTGATTACAATACACAACACTATGAAGATCTGATTTTTGGTAAAAATGGAGTTAAAGGTCCAAACGGAGAAACTTTCCTTTCACAAAAACAATATTATGAACAACAATCTGGCGGAACTTATACAATTGATGGTAAAGCCTATGGATGGTTAAAAGTTCCTGGAACTGCAGAGTATTACGGAAAAGATTCTGCAACTGGACATGATAATGTAACGCCAGGCGGATCGAAACAACTAGTAGTTGATACTTATAAAGCTGCATTAGCTGCTGGAATTCCTTTACAAGATTATGATTTAGAAGATCCACATGATTTAGATGGAGATGGAAACTACTGGGAGCCAGATGGTTTAGTTGATCATCTTCAAATTATTCACTCAGGTATGGGACAAGATGCTGGCGGTGGAGCTCTTGGAGATAATGCAATTTGGTCACATCGTTCTGCGAAATTCTATGATCCAGATGGACGTGGAAAAGGTTTACCTGGTTTCTATGACTATACAATGATGGCTGAAGACGGTGCAACTGGAGTATTTGCACACGAATATGGTCATGATTTAGGTTTACCAGATGAGTACGATACAATCTACTCTGGTGCTGGTGAAGCTGTTGAATATTGGTCAATCATGTCAGCTGGTTCTTGGGCAGGTAAAATTCCTGGAACAGAGCCAACAGGTTTCTCTCCTTGGGCAAAATCATATTTCCAATCAACTTTAGGCGGAAAATGGACTAACCCAACTGTTGTAAATTGGGATGATGTATCTACAAAAGGTACTCAATTCTTATTAGATCAAGCAAATTCACCACTTGGTCAAAATAACCAAGCAATTCAAGTGAATTTACCGAAAAAAGTATCACCTGTTAATAAACCAGCTGCTGGCACTTATGAGTATTGGGGCGGACAAGCAGACGAAATGGATAACAGCATGGTTACTTCTGTAGATTTAACAGGAAAAGCTTCTGCAACATTAACGTTTGACGCTTGGTACGATATGGAAGAACAATGGGATTTCGCATTTGTTCAAGTTTCAACTGACAATGGAGCTACTTGGAAATCATTAGGAAACACTCATACTAGAAGTGATGTAGTGTCTGAAGGTTATCCAACTATCTTAAATTCAATGCCTGGTTTCACTGGAAAATCAAATGGATGGGAAGCTCAAAGCTTTGATTTATCAGCATATAAAGGCCAAAAAATTCAGCTTCGCTTACGTTCTGCAACTGACTGGGGTACTTCAAATGTTGGATTCTTTGCAGACAATATTAAAGTAGTAGCAGATGGCGCTACAATTGTTGATGATGGTGCTGAAAATGCAACTTCTCCATTTACTTTAAAAGGATTTAATAAGTTTGATGGTAACAAATATTCAAATCATTACTACTTATTAGAATGGCGTAACCATAAAGGTGCTGACGAAGGTTTAGCTCATATTAATCGCGGAGGCTCTCTATTAAGCTATGATGGTGGTTTAGTAGTATGGTATGTTGATGATAGCTTTACTGAAAACTGGACAGGTATTCACCCAGGTGATGGTTTCTTAGGTGTTGTTGATGCTCACGACGATACTAATTTATTATGGAACTATGGCGCTGAAGCAAGTGCTCGTTTCCATGTAGCAGATGCAGCATTCGGCCTAAATTCAACATCAGGTTATAACATTGCATATCCAACAGGAGAAAAATTAACATCTCCAAGTCAAGAAGCTGTCTCTTTATTTAATGATAGCAAAGACTACAATAATGCATTCTTACCAGATGCTGGTCGTAACATCGGACATTTTGGTTTAAAAGTTCGCGTTAATGGTCAATCTACTGATAAATCAGTTGGATCAATCGTAGTATATAAATAATAATGAATTTAAGAAAGGCAACTTAATGTTGTCTTTCTTTTTTGTTTTTAAGTGATTAATAGGAAACCACTAGACAAACTAATAATATATTACTTTTATACGAAATATAATTTCATGTATCTAACGTATTATATTGACTTTTTATTTCGGGAGTTTAAAATGATAACCAAATAGTATAAATCTAATAGTAGGAAGAAGGAAAGAGACTATGCTAGGTATATCAATCTATTTATCTGAAAAAAATAGTGAGAAGAATAAAAAATATATCGAAATAGCAAAACAAAATGGATTTCATTCAATTTTTACATCGTTACACATACCAGAAGATGACCCTTCAACTTATAAATCACTTCTTCAACTACTTGGTACATGGGCAATTGAAAATGAAATGGAGCTTATGGCAGATATTTCAGCAAAATCACTTACACATTTAGGGTTAGATTACTCAAATGTGGGTGAATTACAAAATTGGGGTGTTACTGGTTTAAGAGTAGATTACGGATTAAATGAAAAACAAATAGCAGATCTTTCTAAAAAAATGAAGATTGCACTTAATGCAAGTACACTCTCGCCTGCATTTTTAGACGAATTGCTTAAATATGGATTACAAACTAAAAATGTAGAAGCTTGGCATAATTTTTATCCCCGTCCAGAAACCGGATTAGCAACAACTTATTTAATCGAAAAAAACAAATGGTTAAAAAGCTTTGGAATTTCTACGATGGCATTTATTCCAGGAAATGAGGAAATGAGAGGACCACTATTTAAAGGACTACCAACATTAGAAAAACATCGTGGAATTAACCCTCTGCTAGCTTACTTAGATCTAACTCAAAACTGTTACATTGATAAAGTTTTAGTTGGTGATATTAGTATAAAAATAGAAACGATGGAGGCTATTTCAAAAACAAAGGATTTTATTGAATTAAGATATAGACCGTATTCACAAGATGAAGAAATCCTTTCCATTGTAGAGCAAGTTTATACTAATCGAGAAGATCCCGCACGCGATTGTCTTCGATCTATGGAGTCTAGACTATATGGAAGCTTTGGTAAGAATAGCTTAAAGCCAGTAAATACAATTACTCGCTCAGTTGGTTCCGTGACAATTGATAATGAATTATATGGCAGATATGGAGGTGAGCTACAAATTATACTTACTAATCTACCAAGCGATGAGAAAGTAAATGTAATAGGAAAGATTATTGAAGACGATCTATCATTATTACAATATATTGGTGCGGGTAAGAAGTTTAAGTTAAGACGTGTTAAATAAAAATTAGTCAATACCGAAACTAAAAATATAAGGGGAATTTATTGATAGAGTATCCTGTAGTGGAAATTAAATTAACCAAGTTATTTAACAATGATTATATTGGTAATTTACCGACAAACTCATTTATCAATAGCATGGGGCGTGTTTAAATAACACGCTTCTTTTTGTAAGGTTAGACTGAACTATTTAGAAACGGTATGATAAAGATACTTACAAAATATTAGTTCGAATGGTCGTGGGAAAATGGACGATAAGTATTATGATAACCTATTGAAAATAAAAACAGAGGGATAGCAAAAAGGATTTAACGAATCTTTTCATTATCATCGATATGAGCCAACACCTTATAGCGCTTTACAACAGCTATTTAAACAATACATACTTTCCAGCAATGACCGAATAGTTGATTTCGGGTGCGGTAAAGGAAGATTAAATTTCTATCTAAATAGCTTGTTTAATGCTACTGTTGTTGGGATTGAAATGAGTGAAAAATATTATAATGAAGCGATTGAAAATAAAAAGAATTACATAAAAAAAACAAAGACAAGCGAAGACAAGATCCTGTTTTATTGCTGCTTGGCTGAAGATTATCAAATTAATTCATTAGATAATTGTTTCTATTTTTTTAATCCATTTTCAATCCAAATTTTTATGAATATCATAAATAATATTTTAATTTCAGTTGAACAATCAAAAAGAAATATTGAAATCATTTTGTATTATAGTTCTGATGATTATATTTATTTTTTAGAAAACCAGACTGCCTTTGAATTAAAACAAGAGATCCTATTAGCAGATGCTTATACGAAAAATCAAAATGAAAGATTTTTAGTCTATCGATTAACTTACTAATTTTATAAGATTCAAGGATTTATTGGTCGTTATGGAGAATTTTTTTAATTGGGATAACAGTAAATTAAATAGTCGGAAGGAAGAGTTCAATTTGAATAACATTAATCCTTTTATAGAATCATTTAAAAATACAAACCAACAATTAGCAGGTAATGGATTTAGAAATATCCAAGTACTAAAGGATGCACTAAACGAATTCAATGGTAGTGAAGAAAGCGATCTTTATGGAGCAGGGAAATTTATTGAAGATTTTCAAGAAAAAATGGCAGAGTTTTTAGGTAAGGAATCAGCAGTATTTTTTCCAAGCGGTACGATGGCTCAGCAAATCGCATTAAGAATTTGGTGTGATCAAAAAGGAATTAATAAAGTTGCTTATCATCCTTTATCACATTTAGAAATTCATGAAGAAGATGGTTTGAAAAAACTACATAATATACAGCCTATTTTACTAGCAGATAAAAGTCGTGTTATTGAGTTAGAGGATGTTTTAGCAATGGATGAGGAAATCTCTTGTTTATTACTAGAATTACCACAACGAGAAATTGGTGGACAACTACCTTCATATGAAACACTAGAATCAATTTCTTCATACTGCCGTGAAAAGGGAATTAAATTGCATTTAGATGGTGCTAGATTAATGGAAATTCTCCCATACTATAAGAAGACAGCTTCTGAATTATGTAGCTTATTTGATAGTGTTTATATGTCATTTTATAAAGGCATTGGAGGAGTAGCAGGAGCGATTCTTGCGGGTAACCGAGATTTTATCGACGAATCAAAAGTTTGGAAAAGAAGACATGGAGGAGATTTAATTAGTCTTTATCCTTACATAATAAGTGCAAATTATTATTTTGATCAAAGAGCAAATAAGATGGGGCAATACTATGAAGATGCAGTAGAGTTAGCCAAATTTTTTAATAGTTGCCAAGCAATCAATACTGTCCCAACTATTCCCGTTTCGAATATGTTTCATGTCCATTTTAATGCTCCGATCGAAAAGGTTAAAAACATACTTCAATCGATTCATGAAGAAACAAAAATTGGTATTACCGGTAACTTAAGACCAGTTAATGAGGAAGTTTGTTATTGTGAGATTAGTATTGGAGATTTATATTCAACAATTTCTAAAGAGGATCTACACAGTATTTTTAACAATTTAAACGAAGAAATGAAATCACTATAAACCAAAATTGTTTAAGCAATGAATTTTTAATATAAATGAAAAAGGGAGTTGACTTAAATGCAAAAAATTACAACGTTTTTAATGTTTGAAGGACAAGCAGAAGAAGCAATGAATTTTTATATGTCACTATTTAACAATTCAGAGGTTGTGAATATTAAGCGTTATGGAGCAGATATGGGTGAGTTTGAAGGGAAAGTAATCCATGCTACTTTCACATTAAACGGCCAACAATTTATGTGCATTGATAGTACCGTCAAACATAAATTTACGTTTACACCGGCTGTTTCATTATATGTGACTTGTGAAACAAATGAAGAAATTGAAAATGCATACAAACAATTAAGTCAAGATGGTGAAGTATTAATGCCTTTGCAATCATATCCATTCAGTGAAAAGTTTGTATGGGTGAATGATAAATATGGTGTATCTTGGCAATTAACTCTGGCAAAAAACTAATAAAGAACTGTAAGAAAAAATCGTGTTGGAAATAGTGACACGATTTTTTTATCGTCAATAATCGTATTTTTTAACAAAACAGCCACTATTTTTATAATATCAAGTTTAAAATAAGAAGATTTATTGCAAACTTTTACTATATGAATTTTTATAAAGGTGAGATTTTAACTATATGAATGAAGTAAATATGATTACTGAAAAAGAATTTGACGAGCAATTAATTAATAAAAATGCAAGTTTAATGGCATTAGGTAATGGTTACTTAGGTTTGAGATCTTGTCATGAGGAAGACTATGAAGGACAAACTAGGGGGATGTATATAGCAGGTATCTATAATCAGTTATCTCCAAGTCAAACGACAAAGATTGTGAATCTTCCAGATCTAATTGGAATGGAAATTGAAATAAATGGTGATATTTTTTCAAATGCAACTGGTCAATTTACATTTTATGATCGAAAATTAAATATGATGACCGGCGAGTTAATAAGAGAGGTAATTTGGAAGAATAAAGATGGAAATCGATTCCATTTTTTGTTTCAGCGTTTTGTTTCAAAGGACGATTTACATTTACTTGCTTCAAAAATTACTGTCACAGCTTTAGATTGTAATGCCAAGATTAAAATAAAAACAGGTATTAATGCGGAGTGTGTCAGTCAACAAAAGAATGAACTTACTGAAGAATTAGTAAGAATAATGGATAATAGAATTATGCATGGTGTTTATCAAACGACTGAGTCCAAACATAAAATTGCGATCGCAACATGCTGTGTAACTCCAGATGAGAGTGAAGTTTCATATTTTACGTTAAATAATCAGCTTCTAGCCTCAATTACACAAGATCTCGTAGTTGATCGAACGGTTGAGTTTTCAAAAATCAGCTCAGTTTATACCTCTAATGATATGTTACGAGAAGATCCTTCTGCAGCTTGTGTTAATACTGTACAGAAATTTTTATCAGAGGGTTATGATAATTTGAGAAATAGTACGACTATCAAATGGCAGGATTTTTGGAAACAAAAAAGGGTAGTCATAACATCAAAAGATCAAGCTGATCAGTTAGCTCTTGATTTTTCTTTATACCATATAGAAGCAATGACTCCTGGACATGATGATCGATTGAGTATAGGCGCAAGGGGGTTAACTGGTGAGGGCAATAATGGTTTAATTTTTTGGGATACAGAGATGCTTATTGCACCGTTTCACTTATTTACTGAACCAGATATTGCTAAAAGATTACTAAGATATCGCTATCATCATATTAAAGAAGCAAAAGTAAATGCATACCAATCAGGTTATGAGGGTACTTTATTTCCTTGGGCAAGTGCTTTTTCAGGAAAAGAAGAAACACAAAAAGGTTCAGCGAATAATACAAAACCCGAGATTGTGCAAAGCTCAAATTTAGCAAAATCAAGTGAACATATTGTAGCTGACATTGCATTTGCTGTCGTACAATATTATGAAAATACACTAGATGAAAGCTTTATGGCCAATGATGGACTTGAACTACTCAAAGAAACTGCACACTTTTGGGTGAGTAGGACAACTGATATAAATGGCGATTTAATGATTAAAAATGTGATCGGCCCAGACGAATACACAGATCAAGTAGATAATAATGCTTATACGAATTACATGGCTTTTTATAATGTGCAGAATGCGTTAAATTATATGGGAAAATACAATGATCCTGATGCAGAATTAAAGCAAAAATGTACTGATTTTTTAAAACGATTATATTTACCAAGCCAAAATGATGAAAATGTCATCCCACAAGATGATACATTTTTAAGTAAACCCGAGATTGATTTAACTGAATATAGACAATCCATTGCAAGTAGGGAAATTCTATTAGATTATTCCCTAAAAGAACTTTATGAACTACAAGTGTTAAAACAAGCTGATGTTGTCATGTTGCTTTATCTTTTCCCGGATTTGTTCTCAACGGAAATCGCTAAAAAGAATTTAGAATACTACGAAGAGCGTACTGTTCATGATTCTCCAATAAGTAAAGCAATTCATGCAATTGTTGCTGCAAGATGTGACTATCAAGAAGAGTCATACCAATTATTTCAAGAAGGATGTTTAATCGATTTAGGACCGAATCCCAAATCATCAGATGATGGAATTCATGCTGCGCCTATGGGAGCAAATTGGCTAGTGGCAATCTTTGGCTTTGCAAATATCTCCATGGACATAAATCGTTTAAAGATTGATCCAAAATTACCTTCAAATTGGGATAAAATGATTTTTCCTTTCCTATGGCAAGGAGCAAGACTTGAAATAACAATTGCCAAAAAAACGATAACAATCACAAAGGAATACGGTCCACCAGTATCATTAGAAATTAATGGTGAAACATATAATTTAACAGATAAAATAAAGGTTTCTCTATAAGATGATAAAAAAGAAAAAACAAAACACAATCTTTCATTGAAGTGCACCCCAAATGTTAGACACAGTCTAACATTTGGAGGTGCATTTTTTATGACTAAATTTACAAGTGAAGAGAAATTAATTGCAGTAAAACGTTACTTAGAAGGGGACGAGTCTCAAAAAGAGATTTCAGATTCTATCGGAGTAGACCATTCTGTATTTCAAACATGGTTACAAAATTATCGCCATCATGGTGAAATAGCTTTTCAAAAAAGCTATACATCATATAATTTGCAGTTTAAACTAGATGTACTTAATTATATGAACGAACAAGGAACGTCTATCAGAGGAACAGCTGCAATTTTTAACATTCCTACTCCTTCTACTCTTTATCAATGGAAAAGGCAGTTAGAAACGATCGGTAAGGATGCCCTTGTATCAAAGAAAAAGGGGCGTCCATCATTGAATAAAAATAATTTAAACACAGGCAGTAATAAAGAAGTAGCTGAAGGATCAATTGAGGCTTTACGTTCAGAGAATGAACGTTTACGAATGGAGAATGCTTACTTAAAAAAGTTGAATGCCTTAGTTCAAAACAAGGAAAAATCACCAAACAAGACAAAGTCCAAGTAGTCTATGAATTAAGGCATGAATTTTCTCTAAGGCTCCTACTACAACTCGCAGACATCCCACGTAGTACGTATTATTATTGGGTGAAAAATTTAGGTCGTCCAGATCCAGATGCAGAGCTAAAAGTGTTAATAAAATCTATTTACGACGAACACGAAGGTCGATATGGCTATCGTAAAATAAGAGATGAGCTTACTAATCGAGGATATAAAGTAAATCATAAAAAAGTGCAACGTCTCATGAAAGTACTAGGAATTAAATCACTAGTGAAGGTAAAGAAATATCGCTCTTACAAAGGCAAAGTGGGTAAAATAGCTCCAAATATTTTAAATCGAAATTTTCAAGCATCTAAGCCAAATGAGAAATGGGTTACAGACATAACTGAATTTAAATTATTTGGAGAAAAGCTATATTTTTCACCTATGTTGGACTTATATAATGGTGAAATAATTACTTATACAATCGGTTCACGTCCAACCTATTCACTTGTTTCAACTATGTTAAAACAGTCTTTTGAACGTTTATCAGATTCCGATACATTACTTATTCATTCAGACCAAGGATGGCACTATCAAATGAAAAAATATCGTAATGCCCTTATTGAACGTGGCATCACACAGAGTATGTCTAGAAAAGGAAACTGTTACGATAACGCAGTAATAGAAAATTTCTTTAGTATCATGAAATCTGAACTACTCTATCTTAAAGAATTTACCAGTGTCCAACACTTTAAAAAAGAACTAGCTAAATATATAGATTACTACAATAACAAACGTATTAAGGCAAAATTAAAAGGCATGAGCCCAGTAAAATACCGAGTTCATGCCCAACAGGCTGCCTAATTGAAATTACCTGTCTAACTTTATGGGGTCACTACACATTGAGATTGTGTTTTGTTTTTAAATCTACTCTTCATACAATTCTAATGGTAAACCATCAGGATCCTGGAAAAATGTAAATCTTTTATTTGTTAACTCGTCAATTCGAATTGGTTCTACAAAGACAGCATTTTGTTTTAAGTATTGAATGCTTTCTTCTATATTAGACACAGTAAATGCTAAATGGCGTAACCCAACTGCTTCTGGATTTGTACGTCGTTTCGGTGGATTAGGAAATGAAAATAGCTCTATTTGTCCATTTTCTCCAATACTTAAGTCCAATTTATAAGAGTCTCGCTCCTCACGATAGGTTTCCTTAATTACCTTACATCCTAATAAATTTATGTAAAAATGCTTAGATAATTCATAATTTGAACAAATAATAGCGACATGATGGATATTCTTAATTTCCATATTAAAACTCCTTATTACTTTGATTTACTAAAACTTTTCTTAGTTTATCATGATTAGTCCAGTTTGAAAAAAGAATACATTCCATTTAGACAGTATAGTTCATAGTTTTAAGTGGAAAAATGTATTGTGAAACTGTAAAACTGGGAAAAATTCAAAAAAAATAATGGGAATAATCTCCCATTAAGTTTTAGAAATTTATCTTCTTCTTTTTTTATCATCTTTTGCTAAAACCTGTACTTTCTTTATAACTTCTAGTTCTACAATTACATGCACATGTTTATCATTTATTTGATTAACACTTAATACTTTACCTTTTCGTCCTTTAATGGAAATAGTATCTCCTTCAGAGGGGACATTTTTGAGTAGTTGGTTTAATAGTTCAACGTTTTTCTCGAAATAATGAACTACAATCATATAGCTTCAACTCCTCTAATCATTCTTATCTTTATACAATATTTAAGATTAAATAAAATAAGAACAAATTTAAGCTGATTATTTAACAATACAAGTTCATATATTAAGGAAGAACTCCAAATAGAAGACTGTTATATTAATATCGGAAAATTCAAACAAATACTTTCTATTTTATAAGTTATTTAATACAATTTAGGAAAATAACAGATTGTGAGGGAGCCAATGCATAAGAAAATTTTATCAATAATTGTGATAAGTATGCTTCTAGTAGGATGTAAGCATGGCGAAAAGTCTGTAAAAACAGTTAAAAATGATGATAAAAATCCTTCGAATGAACATGTAATTGATAAAGGAGAAATTGATACGATTTATGCTCCTTTAAGTGGATTACCAATAAGTCAGACTAGTGAACAGAGACCTGTTGCAGTTATGGTTAATAATTATTATTTAGCTAGACCTCAAAGTGGATTAAGTAATGCTGATGTTGTTTATGAAATTTTAGCAGAAGGAGATATTACAAGATTTTTAGCTATTTTTCAAAGCAATATTCCCGAGAAAATTGGTCCTGTAAGAAGTGCGAGAGATTATTACATCAATTTGGCAAACGGTTATCATGCATTATTTATCTGTCACGGAAATAGTCCTAAAGCGAAACAAATGATGGATTCAGGGATGATCGATGCATTAAACGGTCTGATCTACGACGGTACGTTATTTAAAAGAGACAAAACGAGAAAAGCACCTCACAATTCTTATATTTTGAAAGAAGGTATTGAAAAAGGAGTTGCTCAAAGGCATTATTCTTATTCAGAAAAAGTTACTCCATTAGATTTTACGCAGAAAGACTTAGTATTTGATAATTCTTGGAAAAATGCTGGTGAAGTATTTATAAAATACTCTCATGATGCAAGAAATAATGTGACTTACAATTATTCGAATTCAACTAAAAAATTTCAGCGAGTTCAAAATGGAATTGTAGCAAAGGATGCTTTGAACGGGAAAGAGCTTCAAATTAAAAATATTTTAGTCGTAGAAGCTACTCATAAAATTATTGATAGCTATGGTCGCCGTTCAATTGATCTCGAACATGGAGGAAAAGGATATTATATTGTTGATGGAAAGTATATGAATATACAATGGAAGAATGTAGATGGCCGAATCATTCCGTTTACACTTGATGGAACTGAAATAAAACTTTCACCAGGTCAGACTTGGATTAACTTTGTTCCATTTTTAAATGATGTAACAATTAAATAAAGTACATTAAAGCAGATAATTTTATATAATTATCTGTTTTTTATTGCTAAAGGATGAAAAGTATCACCGCCTATTGAATGTTGAAAGCTACACTTAATAAGCTGAACTACGTTTGACCAAAAAAAATTACGATGTTACGATAAAAATTATTATTCATTTATATATGGTGGGTAGGGGGCGCAGGAAGTGGCTAGTAAAATTGAAAATATAAGATTAGTAAATGAGCGTTATCAAGATCTAAAAGCGGACTGTGAGAGTTGTTTTGGTCTATGCTGTGTCGCATTACCTTTTGCTGCCTCGGCTGATTTTGCTAATGATAAAATTGCAGGCAAACCTTGCCATAATTTACAATCAGACTTTCGTTGCGGAGTTCACAAGAATTTAAGAGAGTTAGGTTTCAAAGGCTGTACTGTTTTTGATTGCTTTGGAGCGGGACAAAAAGTATCTCAAGTAACCTTTAATGGAAAAGACTGGCGACAACATCCAGAATTGGCTAATGAGATGTATGAAGTATTTCCAATTATGAAGCAACTGCATGAAATGCTTTGGTATTTAAATGAAAGTTTGACGATTAGTGCTGCAAGTGAGATTCATAATGAAACAAAAACAGTTTTAGCAGAAACTGAAAAATTAACACTTATGGACCCTAAACTAATACAAAACTTAGATATCACAGCTCACCGTGCAGAAGTTAACTCTTTACTTCTACGTGTTAGTGAGAAAACACGGACTGTGGCTTTGAAAAAATTTAAAAACAATAAAAAACGTCAAAAAGCTACCGGTAGAGCTTTAGACTTTATTGGTGCTAAGTTAAAGGATGCGAATTTTATCGGAGCTAACTTAAGAGGAGCCTATCTAATTGCCGCCGATTTAAAGGGAGCCGATTTAAGAGGTTCTGATCTAATCGGTGCAGACTTACGAGATGCTAATCTGAGTGGTGCGGACCTTACAGGAAGTATTTTTCTTACTCAAGCTCAAATTAACTCAGCAAAGGGAGATTATCACACTAGAATACCAGAAACACTTAAAAGACCATCTCATTGGTGAGAAAAATAAAAATGGACCATTTTAATGGTTCATTTTTTAAACTTGTGGAAATAAAACAGAGGAAATATAAAAAGAACTTCCTCGTGACGGGTTCATGAGGAAGTAAAACAGCAAAAACCTGAAAAGAACTTCCTCATGACAGGCTCATTAGGAATTAAAAACAGCCCAACGGCATTTTTTCAGAGTGTTGAAATATAAAATGGTCAAAAGGGAAAACGGACATTAAATTGAAGATTTATTTAATTATGAAATTATCATTTTTGGACGATCTATTATTGGTTTTAATTGTTAATATGTTTTAGTAATTTCATGATTCCAATAATCACTAGTAATGATTTTTTTCAGAAGTTAAATATATTATGAGCTAATTTTTAGAAAAATAAATTGAGTTGATTAGTTTAATTAAAGTTCGATATTAGTTGACCTAAAGCTGATTAATACTCAACAGCTTGAAAAAATGAGCCATTTTAATGGTTCATTTTTTATTATATACATACCAAGAAATAGCAATTAAGTAACCGATAAAAGGTGATGTTCCATAACCCATAATCGGTACTGGGAAGTTTCCAAAACAGCTTGAAAGAATACTAATTAAAAAATAGATACCTAAACTAAATGATAATGGTTTTACACTGTTTGGCGGAAATAAGAAAAATGGTATTAATAAAATTAAAAGTGAAATTACCGCTAAGACTAGCCATCCGAATCCCATTTCCTTTACTAAACTTAAAATGTCTTCTACATAAGAAACTGGGGCAAGTTGGTCTAAGTGAGACCAGCTAAAGATAATTAAAAGTATAAAAACAATTAATAGGAGAAATCGAACGCTTTTATTCTTTATTATATTTAGTAATAGAATAGAGATGGCGGTCGTAAAAGCTGTTAGTTGAGATGCATCTGGTTGAAAAAGTAATAATACTGTAAAGATTAATGCAAAACCAAAAGTAAGCCAAAATGGTTTTGATTTCATTAAGCTTGATAGTTGAATTAATAGTAACGGAACTAAAACTAAAGCGATATTAAATCTTAATGGACCAATTGCTATCCAGCGATGTACACCGTGTAATCCATTGTCCAAAAAGGTAAGTAAAAATAATATGAGTATGCATGTAATGACAATGATATTTGTCTTTTTCTTTGCGGTTCTCTTATCTCTAAACAGTACTAAAAAGGAGATGATTCCTCCTATGATAGCAATTAAAATATTTTGACCGTAAATGGACGGGGAAACTTGGTTATTGATCATGGCAAGTACTCCGATTATCATTGCTGGTATAGTTATGACGAGTGGTAATAAGTTTATTTTTTTGAAGTAAAGCATCTTATTCTATATGGCCTTCCTTTAAAAAGTTTTATATTTGTTTAATTATATTGCGTAGTTTCTCTAACCCCTCGGCTAAATCATTTTCGCTAACTAGTGAGTAACTAATCCGAAATGAAGAGGTATCTGTATTGTTGTTAAAACAAGCTACACCAGGTAAGAATGAGATATTTTCATGATTGGCTTTTCTTAATAAATTAAAAATATCTAGATTGGATTTATTAAATGTAAGCCACAAATTAAAGCCGCCATCAGGTATCCGAAAATTTAATTGATCATTAAGAGATGAAAGTATTTCAATACTTGTATCACGCCGAATTTGTAGAGCAATTCTTAGTTTTTCAACGTGACTTCGCATTCGATCTGTTCGTAGAAATGGTAAAATCGCTTTTTGTGTTAGCAAAGGGCTACCGACATCCATTGAAGCTTTAACCGCAAGTAGCCATTCCAGAACTGGTCCATTTGCCAGCATCGCAGCAATTCTAACTCCGGGTGCTAAAGTTTTACTAAATCCTTTAATGTAGATGACGTGGTCTGATTGATCATAATATTTAATTGGGTAATATTGAAATGCTTTTTTGAAATAAATATCACTAAATGAATCGTCTTCAAGAATAAAAAAATGATGCTGTTGTGCTAGTTCAATTAATTCTTTTCTACGACTATTACTCATTGAGATTCCAGTTGGGTTTTGAAAGGTAGGGTTAACATAAATTAATTTTGGTGTAAACTTAATGCACATATCTTCAATTAAGTCTGATCGGATTCCCTCTTCATCCATCTCCACAGGTATTATATGAATCCCCTTATTTATAAAAATATCAAGTGCACCACCATAGCATGGACTCTCGACTATAATTGAATCTCCAGGTTTTAATAGTGCTTGTGCTACTAAGTCAATTCCTTGCTGAACCCCACTTGTAATAATTAGATTTTCAGCTTTAGATCGTATTTTTTGAAATTCATATAAATGTTTAATAATTTCCGTTCTTAATTCAATATCTCCTTGAACCGGTCCGTAGGTTGTTAATATTGACGCATCATCTCTTAATAGTTTTTGCATTTCATCCGCTAAAAATTTATTAGGAAGCAGACGTGGATAGACAACTGCTTTTGAAAAATCATATTTTAACTGTTCTCTATTTATTAAATATTGGGATCGTACAATATTGATTCCTAAAGTCTGTTGCCAGTTATTACTTGGATCAACTTGTGCTGTTTTTTTTACTTTCTTACTAATAAATACTCCTTTACCTGGCATCACTGTGACATAGCCGTTTGTCTCTAACCATTTGTAAGCCTTTCTAACAGTTAAAACGCTTATTGCAAGCTCCTCAGCCAGTATTCGTAAAGATGGTAATTTTTCGTTAGATAAAAGTAGACCACTTTGAATGCTACCTGCAATTTGAGTGCCTACTTGGAGATAAATCGGAACTGTTGATTTTTTATGGATTTGAATTTTCATAGATCACCACTAGTTTTTTAGTATTAAATTAATTAAAAAAAGATCAATCGTCAATGGAAAAAGTGCTAACTGTTATATGCTCTATTATACTGTTATACTCCGACTTTAATATAATACTTTTATCAAAGGGGTGATGAAATGATCATTATTAATTATATTTTTATTTGCATGATTTTCGGTACAACTTTTCTAGCAATAAAATTCGGAATTGAGTCAGGCGTTTCGCCATTATTTTCAGCCGGCATTCGATTTACATTAGCAGGACTGATTGTCATTTTATATTTCCTTTTTAAAGGGGTAAATGTGAAGAAATTTATTTTTTCAAAACGAATTATGTATATTGGATTCTGCTTAACTTTTATGACATTTTCAACATTGTATTGGGCTGAGCAGTATATAACATCAGGGTTAGCCGCAGTTTTGTCTGCAACTGGCCCAATGATGATTTTACTTTTCCAATTAAGGAGAAATAATAAGGGAATTGAGCGCAAACAACTAATAGCGTTATTAATGGCTTTTGCAGGTGTAATTTTTGTCTGTTTACCTGGGATAAGTCAGCATGTCTCTTACTTATGGGTTGCTGCTTGCATCGCAGTATTATTAGGAGAAGCTTTTTACGGATTTGGATCAATTTCCTCAAAGGAAATATTAACAGAATACAGTACTGTATCACCATTTTTAATCAATGCTTTTCAAATGTTATATGGTGGAATATTTCTACTTTTAGTGTCGTTTTTATTAGAAAAACCAAAAATTGAAAGTTTAGGTTCTTGGGACGCTGTGTGGCCAATATTGTATCTTGTATTTATAGGTTCAATAGGGGGACATGGATTATACAGTTGGTTATTATCTAAAACGAACCCGGTCTTCCCCTCAACATGGCTTTATGTATCACCATTAATTGCAAGTGTCTTAGGTTATTTCGTAATGGACGAACCAATCAAACCAATTATGGCGATTGGTGGCATACTAATCTTATCCGGTGTTTTCATTGCAAATTGGTCAACGTTTTCTATGTATAGAAAGCAAGGTAGGCTTTTAAAAAAAGAAGTGAATATTTCAAAGTAATATCGTTAATCTAAAACTAAATAAATAAAGAAAATCCACATGGAAAATGAATTTATCCTGTGGATTTTCTTACTTTATTTAATCATGATTTTTGAACAAATGCCCATATGTAACCGTCTGGATCTCTTAAACAAAATTCCTTATAGCCCCATGGTTGAATAGTAGGTTCTGTGATGACTTTTTCTCCATTTGAGAAATCTAATGGCGTCAATTCTTTTTCCAATACACTTTCAAATAGTGGATCGACTGCATTTACGACTAATTGAAAGACTGCATCAGTATTGGATTGCGCATCAGTAGGATGGAGCATTAGCTCGCCATTCCCTGCTTTAAACCAATACATACCATCGTGTCCTCTTAAATATTCAAATCCCACTTTATCATACCAGCTCTTAGAAGAGTTTGTGTCTTTACAAAAAATAACAATATCTAAAACTCCGTTCATTTATTCAGCTCCTTTATATTTCCTGTGTTAACTATTCTTTGCAGAACACACGTTTACCTTTTTTATCTATAATATCTCTAGTATTTCAGTTATAGTGTTTTTTAATGCCTAGGTTTCTTTCAATCAACTCATAAGTATTTATAGCTTTAGTAGTTTCATATTATTTAACAAATTAATTGAGTTCTCTATTCGTCATTATGCGACTAATGGAGAGCCTTTTTTGATCGTTTGTCTAATAAAAAAAGTATGTCTACAACATTAAATTCAAATTGACAAAATTTTTCAGAAATAAAATGATATCAAGTATCGTTATAATGAAATTGTAATTTAATAGCTTTACGAGGATGGGGCATTTATAACGCTTAAGGAAAGAGCAGAAGTAAATAAGAAGAAAATTGTAGGTGAGAAGAATGAACGCTGCTCTATTTAAAGAAATTCAATGCATATGCCTAGAGAAAGGCTGGACAAAAACTGAATTGGCTAAGGGATCAGGTATTCATATTAGTGAAATAAGTCGTATTTTCAATCATAAACGCTCGCTTACACTAAAATATTTGGATGCCATTTCCGAAGCTATTGGGTTGGAGGAAGGCGCACTTTATTCATATTTTTATGAAGAATGTTTTAATGAAGAACAAATTTTGGACAAGCGTAAAAGTGTACAGTTTTTATTCAAATGCTTTACTAATGGTTACGAGGAGCATTGTCAAAATCTGTTACAAGTTATGACAACTGAAAAATCAGTTACGATTCAAATTGATTATTTAAATTATATTTTTTTCGTCGCAGAGGAGCTTTTTAAAGCTGGAAAAGAAGAAAAAGCTTTGTTTTTGTACGAGATTATTATTGAATGTGATTCAAAAGACGTTTTAGAACTGTTGGCAATTAGTTATTATAGGCGCTTTTATATTTTAAGAATGACAGAGGATGGTCATCACGCATTGACATATGTGTTGGAGTATCTGTATTGCATGCCGAAAAAAGTTAGAATGGAAGCATATTTATGGATTGCAGCTTTCTATTATAGGCGCGAGCAATGGGAAAAGGTGCTTTATTACGCCGAGAGATTAAGAAAATTGGTTAAAAGCGGAGAGTATTATGGAAGAGCACTTATGTATAAAAGCTTCGCACTTGCACGTCTTGGGGGCTCATTAGAAGAAATAATAGAGCTTATAGAACAATATGCGGGGGTAAATGATTATTTTGCTGATTTAGCTATAGGAAATCGACTAGCTTCTTATTTAGATTACGGACAGCTTGAGTATGCAGATCAATATCTTAGTTGGCTAGAAGAGCGAGAAGATGTATATGTTGGATTACCAAAGGTGCTCGAAGCTTTTATTCGCTTGAATCGATTAGATGATGCTAAAAGAATCCTAGATTTATATCAACATACAATTGAAGAATTGATATTAGATGCAGAACCATGGTTAAAACAGAAGGTACATTTGGATTTTCGTTATGCATATGCTTTTTATCAGTGTGAAAGCCTACAACTGCCAAATGGTTTAGATGAATTACTGGATGTAGCTTATACAGCAAATCAAATAGGCAATTTAGAAAGATTCAATAAATGTCTTCTAATCTATTGGAGATATAAGGACCATGCAACTTCTGACCAAATAAAAAAGTATATACAACTATTAAGTATTAATGGTATCAAGGAGAGCTCCTTGGGCAATTTTGCATAGTACTATTCTATAGGTATGAAGTAGGTAATTAAAACAAAAAAAATTTTAAAAAAACACTATTTGACATAATTTTCAGAAAATAAAATTATATCAAGTTTCTTTATAATGAACTTATTAAGAAAAGAAAGTAGGGATAGTAGTTGAAAAAGAAAATGTTTAGAAATGTTACAACATTAGCATTAACAACAGGACTTATCAGTACTACAATGACACCAGGTTCCTTTTCACAACAAGTTCATGCACAAGCAACTTCAAAGATTGAACAAGTTTTGGCAAATCTCACTCCACAACAACGTGAGGCAATTAAGCAATTGAAGGTAAGTGACAAAGAGGGACTTCAATTATCTTCTGAAGTCGATCAAACTAGTGACAAGCTTACTCCTGTCATTGTCGAGTTTAAGGACAAGCCACAGCAGACGGCTGTTTTAGAAGCAGAGTCAGATGGTACAACTCTAACAGCTGCAGATGCAAAAGCAAAAGTAGATGCTTCACACGAAACATTCCAAAAAGATTTAAAAACAATTTTTAGCAGTGAATTAAAATCAAAGAAAAATCCATATTCAATTAAACAATCATATAAAAAAGCATTTAATGGTGTTTCTATGACTCTACCAGCTAATAAAATAAAGTCATTACTGAAATCTAATGTAGTAAAAGCAGTCTATAGTGATTTGCAAGTACAAGTAGAACCACCGTCTATTAGCGAATCATCAACATCAACAGGTCAAGCTGCAAAGCATACGATGGTAACATTTCCTGGTGTTGAAAAACTTCACCAAGAAGGCTTTACAGGAAAAGGTGTAAAAGTTGGTATTATTGATACTGGGATTGATTACAATCACCCAGATTTAAAAGGTGCTTTCAAGGGTGGTTATGACTTTGTCGATAATGACAGTGACCCAATGGAAACGACATATGCAGATTGGAAGAAGTCAGGTCAGCCTGAATTGAGTTCAGGTGGTGAAGCGTACTATACTGAGCACGGTACACATGTAGCAGGAATTATTGCTGGACAAGCAAAAAACAATGCAGATTTTGCGGTAGAAGGCGTTGCACCTGAAGCTGATATTTATTCTTATCGTGTTTTAGGTCCATATGGTTCAGGTTCTACTTCAGCTATTTTGGCAGGTATTGATAAAGCAGTATCTGATGGTATGGACATTATTAATATGTCACTTGGAGCAAACTACAATGATCCATTATATCCTACGAGTATTGCCGTAAACAATGCTGTACTTGCAGGGGTAACAGCAATTGTCGCTGCAGGTAACTCTGGGGACAGAATGTATTCACTTGGCGCTCCTGGTAATGCTCCTTTAGCAATTACAGTAGGTGCAAGTGACACGTCTGTCACAATTCCAAGTTTTTCAGGTGCACTTCATCCTTCAACAGGTGATATATCTGTTGATTTAAAATTGGCTGCTCAAGGTTTAACTGATAACGTAGCGGATTTTGAAGGGCAGACTTTACAAATGGTGAATGTATCATTTGGGGGTGAGCCTAGTTATTCTAAGCGTGATGCGATTGGTAATTATGTACCAATTGATGTAAAGGGAAAGGTTGTTCTTGCGCAACGAGGTAGCTTCGGAATTACTCAGATCATTGCGATAGCTAAATCGCATGGAGCAAAGGCTGTTGTTTTATATGACGCAGATCGACCATTAGGAGATGTATACCTTGGAGATGCTTACGGCTTTCTACCAACATTTTTACTGAGTAATGCACAAGGAAAAGCTTTAGCTGCTAAATTACCTGTAGCTGGTGCATCAGCAGGGATACCTTTAGACTTTACTTTTAGTAATATGAAACAAACAGTGACTGTGGGTGATAAATTGGCACCATTCAGCTCACGTGGTCCATCCCGTGTGTTATACGATATTAAACCTGAAGTAACAGCACCAGGTGTATCTGTTTTCTCTACTGTTCCTTCTTATATGCATGGAGCAGATCAAATAGGAAACTATCAATATGCTTATGAACGTTTATCAGGAACGTCAATGGCAACTCCTAACGTTGTTGGGGTAGCAGCATTATTAAAGCAAGCTCATCCAGACATGACTCCTTCAGATATTAAAGCAACACTTATGAATACAGCGGATCCATTATCTGATAAATACAGTGTTTATGAAGTTGGGGCAGGACGTGTCAACCCTTATGACGCTGTTCATGCAGCGACGGAAATTCAAGTAAAAGACAAAACTTCAACAGTAAAAGATAATACAACAAACGATGGAGCAACTACTTTAGCAAGTAAGGGCATTAAACAAATTAAAAATATTACTGGTGCAATGAGTTTTGGTGAACAGGGAATTAGTGGTCAGGATTTGACAGATCAACGTTCAATCACGTTATTTAATAAAAGCTCAGTAGATAAAACATATGACGTAATGGTACAATTCCAAACGTTAAGTGCAAGGTATACAGGCGACTCAAGAGCAGATCAGGATGCTGCTGCTAATGGCGTTACATTAGATGTGAAATCATCTGTAAAAGTGAAAAAATATAGCAGTGCGAATATGGATGCTACGATTAACGTTCCTAAATCGGCAAAGCTTGGAACATATGAAGGTTATGTAGTGTATACAAACCAAAAAGATCCTAATGAAACATATAAAATTCCATTTGCTATTCACACAGTAAAAGAAGGTATTGATTATCTGACTGGTAATCCACATGCATTTACAGTACCTTATGAAGCGGCAAGTAATGCAACAAGATGGTCAATTGGCGTAAACTTCAAATTAAATTCTCATATGCGTTATTTTGATTTCTTCCTTGTGGATCCAAAAACGGATAAAGAATTCGGATTCTTAGGTTCAGCTGATGGAATGGGAGCAGATGAGAATATTGAGTATTATTTCCGTGGGGTTCTAAATAATGGTCAATACTATCCACTAACTGGTGATCCAGACAATCCTATTGCGTATGATCAAAAAGAGATTGACCCAGGATTATATAAAATTAGAATGGTAGGAACAAATGATAAAGGTGAAACTTTCACTGCAGATGCACCGGTTTACAACGGAGTGAAAGAAGCAAAAGTTACAATGAACAATATGAAGGCTGGGGGCATTTACGAAACGGCTAATCCAACCGACACGAAAGTTACTGTATCAGGTAATGTATTTGATAAAGAGATCGACGAGATGAAAGCGGCAGGCATTAATGCTTCACAAGCCAATAATAATTTTACTTACTATAACCCTAATAATTCTCAAGAAAAGAGTATTCCATTAGATTCACAAGGTAATTTCAATGCAGAAATACCATTAAGTACATCAGGGCCAATTGTTAATGCAATTACAGAATACGACTTCTCAGATTATAGTAAATCAACTGTTAGAAATTACGGAAGTTTCATTGATGCATATTTTGTTAGAAAAGGAACGGCTTATACTACAGCAATCGCTGATAAACAACGTATAAACATGGGTGAATCAACAACTTTAACGTTCTCTACAAAAAATGTGAAAATAAATGTGAAGAAGGCTGAATTCACTTTCCTTTACCCAAGTCAGTACCTTGATCTAATCAATGTTCAACCAAATTCTGCGTTTAAAGGCAAACTAGATGTTCAATATACAACTGCTCAGTTTAATAATTCGTTAACAAAAATGACGATTACAGCAACAGCATCTGGAGATTTAGCGAATACTGGAATTGCTGGAGATGTTTCATTAGTAGACTTAACATTAAAAGCAAAAGATCAATATTACAAAGGACCAATGAACTTCTACAGTGCAACAGGTTCAAGTAGATTCTTTAACGCTGTGTATACTAACGTGGACAATACGACTGTAACGACACAAGGTATTCAACCATATTTCTATATTACTCCAACATATTCTCTGATGAGAGCTCAAGTTCAAGCTGAAGGACTAATGTTGTTCGCTGGAGAACCTATGTCGAAACAAATTGACTTCAATAAAACAGGTTCAAAAATTAGTGTGAAAGATGTAAATGGTAATGAATATGGTGTATCTGATCCTTTAGGTTACGCTGGCAGCTTAGCGCCATCAGCATTTAGAACGAGATTACCGATTACTGATGATGATTTTACATTAAAAATTGATGTGCCAGGTCACTTTACATTCTCAAAAGATTTTACAGTTGGTGTAAAAGAAGATGGAAAAACTACAGCAGGATCTAAACCAATTAACTATGACTATATACCTGGTGGAGACGTAAATAAAGATAATGTCATTGATGTAAAAGATGCGCTATACATCCAAACGTATTGGGATACAAATAAGCGTGATGCTGACATTAACTTTGATGGCGTTGTTGATGCAAAAGATATGCAATATGTTATCAATAACTACTTAATGCAAAATCCTTGGAATGACAATTCACCAAAAGCAGCTACAAAATATAAGAGCAAAACATTGGATGATGTTTTACAAGCTCTAGGATTAGAGTAAGGCAATAACTAGTCAAACGGTAACCTATTGAGGGTTACCGTTTTTTTTCCTTGATCTTAAATTTAATATTTCATTAAACTCTTGATTATTTTACTAAGGAATTGTGAAAAATAACTTGATGCAGAAGAAATCTAATCAATTATACTTACACAATTAAATAAGAATAATTTTAAAAAGATTAATAAACGTTGTGATACAATGAATTAGTCGTATTTTGAGTAAATATATGAAACAACCATTATTATTTATAATGATAGAAAATAGAAAGTAAGGTAAAATTAATGAATAAATTTTCTAGTTTAGGTTTAAGTGAGGAATTAACTGAGTATTTAACTGAATTAGGGATAACAGAGCCTACTCCGATTCAAGAGAAGGCAATTCCCATTGTATTTGAAGGTAAAGATTTAATAGGACAGGCGCAAACAGGAACTGGTAAAACATTTGCGTTCTTATTTCCAATCCTAGAAAGAATTAATTTAGAATTACCACATACACAAGCATTAGTCGTTGCTCCAACAAGAGAGTTGGCCCTACAAATTACTGCTGAAGCTAAAAGGATTGTTAGTGAAGATTTTGGAGTACTTGCTGTGTACGGCGGACAAGACGTTGAACAACAAGCTCGTAAACTAAAAAGTGGTGCCCATTTAATCATTGCAACACCTGGTAGGCTTTTAGACCATTTAAGACGAGGAACAATAAAATTAGATAAAGTTGATTTTCTAGTGCTCGATGAAGCAGACCAAATGTTACATATTGGATTTTTACATGAGGTAGAAGATATTATCAATCAGACTCCTGCATCAAGACAAACGTTATTATTTTCTGCTACAATGCCAGACCAAATCCAATCACTTGCAAAGCGTTACATGAAAAAGCCAGAAATTATTAAAGTAAAAGCTAAAAGAATTACACTAGATGAAATTGAACAATTAATTATTGAAACAACAGATCGCGGTAAATTTAATGCATTATTGAATCAAATCAAAGAAGCAGAGCCGTTTCTAGCAATTATTTTTTGCAGAACAAAAAGAAGAGCTAATAAATTAAATGAACAGCTAAAAGGAAAAGGTCTTTTATCTGAAGAACTACACGGAGATCTAACCCAAGGCAAGCGCGAAAAAGTTATGAAAATGTTCCGCGAAACTAAAATACAATATCTTGTAGCAACAGATGTAGCAGCTAGAGGAATTGATGTCGAAGGTGTTACTCACGTATTCAACTACGATATACCATTGGATACAGAAAGCTATGTACATCGAATTGGAAGAACAGGACGTGCAGGAGATACTGGTATTGCGATAACATTTGCTACTCCAAAAGATTTTCAAGATATGAGAGTAATTGAAAAAGAGCTTAATCTTTCAATTAAGAGAATAGAAATGGAAAGAGGAGAAAGTTCAGGCAGAGCGGATCGAACAGAAAATGCAGGCAGAACAGAAAGAACGGGTAATGCAAGCAGAGCAGAAAGAACGGGTAATGCAGGCAGAGCAGAAAGAACAGGTAATGCAGGCAGAGCAGAAAGAACGGGTAATGCAGGCAGAGCAGAAAGAACAGGTAATGCAGGCAGAGCAGAAAGAACGGGTAATGCAGGCAGAGCAGAAAGAT
>NZ_JBHVPN010000016.1:0-39845 GCF_042887255.1 Gottfriedia sp. NPDC057948 | reverse complement strand
ACGGGTAATGCAGGTAGAGCAGAAAGAACAGGTAATGCAGGCAGAGCAGAAAGAACGGGTAATGCAGGCAGAGCAGAAAGAACGGGTAATGCAGGCAGAGCAGAAAGAACGGGTAATGCAGGCAGAGCAGAAAGAACGGGTAATGCAGGTAGAGCGGAAAGAACGGGTAATGCAGGCAGAGCGGAGAGAACAGGAAATGCAGGCAGAACCGATAGATTAGGAAATGCAGGCAGAGCGGAGAGAACAGGAAATGCAGGCAGAACCGATAGATTAGGAAATGCAGGCAGAGCGGATAGATCAGGAAATGCAGGCAGAGCAGAAAGAACGGGAAATGCCGGTAGAGTAGAAAGAACAGGAAATGCAGGCAGAGCAGAAAGAACGGGAAATGCCGGTAGAGTAGAAAGAACAGGAAATGCAGGCAGAGCAGAGAGAACGGGAAGTGCAAGTAGAGCAGATAAATCAAGAAATGCAGGTAGAGCGGAAAGAACAAGAAATACGGGAAATTCAAGAAGTACAGGGAAATCAAGAAATGAGGGCAAGTCTGGTAGGAGAAGTAGATAAGAAAAACGTGAAGAATAGGTAGGGATTTAATTGTTGTAGGCGTACTCATATAAAGTGATTTTGAGAATGTCTTTTCCCTTAAAAATGAAATGAACAGGTGATTTTATGACGCAGAATGGATTTCGAGAGGAAAAAGAAGTTCACCATATAGAGGAATTGAAAGTCCTTATTGAAGAGGCAAAGGAGTTTATTCAGTATGGAAAAGTAGCCAATTATATTCCTGCCCTTGCAAAGGCAAATAAAAAAGATTTATCGTTGGCTGTGTTTTTGCCTGATGGACGACATTTTGAAGCTGGTAATACGAGCATTCGTTTTACTTTGCAAAGTATTTCGAAGGTAATTTCGCTAGCTTTAGTTTTAATGGATCGTGGAGAAGATTACGTATTTGAGCGAGTAGGGATGGAGCCTACTGGTGATCCGTTTAACTCAATTGCAAAATTAGAAGTTAGGTCTGCTGGAAAGCCGTTAAATCCAATGATTAATGCGGGGGCTTTGGCAGTTACAAGTATGATTAAAGGTCATAGTATAAAAGATCGCTTTCAACGACTTTTGAACTTTATGAGGGTTTTAACAGATAATAAAGAGCTTTCTTATTCGAAAGAAGTTGCTATATCTGAATTTGAAACAGCGCACTTGAACAGATCGCTTTGTTACTTTATGAAAGAGCATGGAATTATTACTGAAGATGTTGAATTGCTATTAGATTTATATACAAAACAATGTTCAATCGAAGTAAACTGTTTAGAAATGGCGAGAATTGGACTTATTTTCGCGCTTGATGGTTGGGATCCAATTTCTAAAACGCAGCTTATACCTGAAAAAATAGCAAAGATTTGTAACACTTTTATGGTTACTTGTGGGATGTATAATGCATCGGGTGAATTTGCGATTAAAGTTGGAATTCCTGCTAAAAGTGGTGTTTCTGGCGGTGTTTTGGGTGCGGTGCCTCGCCGATTTGGAATTGGTGTTTATGGACCGTCACTTGATGAAAAAGGAAATAGTGTAGCCGGTATAAAATTATTTGAGTTACTGGCTTCACGATATAATTTGAGTATTTTTTAATATAGAGGGCTGTCCATATGTCAGGTTACTTGACGGGGGCAAGCCCTTTTTATGTTGAAGTGGAGGTATCTCGTCAGTGTTATTCATTTGAGAGGGATTTTACTGCTACTCATTATAGTAAATTAGCAAATTTTTTTCGTTTATTATCCGACTAGAGAAAACATAGAGCAATTTTGCTATTATACCAGTTGAAATAGGCTACATTAGCACAATTCGTACGTTTTAGTACCTGTACCACTATAGGTATATTTCTGATTTAATTGCAGTTTTTGGGATTTTAATATTTTTAATTGCGATTCTCGAATTTTAATTGCAGTTCTGCCATTTTTAATTGCGATTTTCGAAATTTAATTGCAGTAAGTCGATTATTTGCACCAATTCTTCAGTTAATTGCAGTACGTCGTTATTTGCACCAAAAGTCCCGCACCTACTTTAATTTCTCTCCTTAGTCCTGCTATTCCATAATCATCCACAAATAATAAGGTCTTTAGTTTCCCTTTTTTAGAATATTTTGTGTATAGTAAGGATAGACGCGAAAAAGGGAGATAGGAAAATGGACTCACTATTATTACTTTTTATTTTAGGAATCGGTGCAGCAGTAGTTGGAACATTAGCAGGTGGTGGAGGATTAATAACACTCCCGATGATGATTTTTCTTGGCATTCCTATTCAAACGGGTATTGCCACAAATAAGTTTGCTTCAGGTTTGGGGTCGTTTAGTAGTATCCTTTATACAATTAAAAAGAAAGATTTTAAGGCCTCAGTCATTTTTCAATTTATATTCGTTTCGTTTATTGGTGGGGGAATTGGTGCATTTGTAACGAGTATGTTAGATGAACATGTAATGAATATCGTGGCATTAGTTTTATTAACTGGTTCATTATGGTTAACGTTTGCAAGTAAAAAGTGGAACTATGAAACTACGAATAAAAGTTGTGTTGAAAAGCAAACTTTGTTAGATAGGGGTATCTTAACGGGGATTGGTGTTTATGACGGGGGCTTCGGTCCAGGCTCTTCAACATTTGCAATCTTGTATTTTATTAAAAAAGGATTTACTTATGTTAATGCGGTTCAGTTGGCTAGAGTATTAAATTTTGGGAGTTGTTTATCAGCATTTATCATATTTTATATGACAGGGCACTTCCAATGGAAAATTGCTGTGACGATGGCTGCTGCTTCAATTGTTGGTAATCAAGTAGGGTTAAGATTTGCTGAATTTGTTCCAATGAAGCTAGCCAGAATTCTATTAATTTCAGTTTCTGTTTTATTAATTGTTCAAGTAAGTTTAAAGTTATTTGTATAAACAAAAGGGTCTGTAGGTATATACAGGCCTTTATTTTTTTACTTAAAGGTAATTTTTACCTCTTAGTAGAATAGCTTAATTAATCAAAATTGTAAGAGGTGACTGTAGTGAATCTGAAGGAATATCAATGGGTAAAAGAAAATCGTGAGGCATTGTTAAATTTTTGTGGCGAATTAAAGCCAGAGGATTTTACTCGTAAATTAGACGGGTTTGGTTTCCAAAGTGTTAGAGAAACTTTACTACATATGGCAGAATGTTATATTGCATGGATTGGATCTTTTATATTATTGAAAACGAAAAAGCCAATTACTCCGAAGGAAAACGTTGTAAATCTTAGTCTTGATGATATTAAATCAAGATTTGATCAAGCTGATTTATTCGTGAGTGAATTATTGGATATGACAGTTGACTGTTTGAACAAATCAATTGTTAGAAAGATTCCATGGAGAGAGCATAATGAAGAAATATCTATCACACCGATGAAATTGCTAGTACATACGATCACACATGAATATCATCATAAAGGACAAATTGTCGCGATGGCTCGACAGATGGGTTATATTCCACCTAATACCGATGTTTTAGGTACAGAGGATTAAGGTGGGATAAAATGAATTTGAGGTTGGCAGAAAAAAAAGATATTGAGCAGTTAATTAAGATGAGATGGGACTTTACTTTAGAAGATTACGAGACGGGAAGAATTAAAGAGAGCAAATACAATGACTTTTACAGTGAATGTCGTGATTTCTTACTAAATGCAATAAACAGTAAACAATGGTACATATGGGTTGCTGAAATAGAAGGTACAATTGTTTCCCATATTTATATTGAACTTATTCAAAAAGTACCCCGACCTGGTAGAGTGACTAAACCTTTTGCTTTCATGACGAATGTATATACATTAAAGGATTATCGAGGGAAGGGGATTGGAGGGAAATTAATCTCCCAAGTTAATAAATGGGTAGGCGAAATGAACTTCGAATTTGTTATTGTTTGGCCAAGCGAGCAAGGTGTTAATTTTTATAAGCGAAACGGTTATAATCAATGTATTGAAGCAATGGAGTATTTTCCAAATTTAGATAAATAATCTAGGAGAATGATTTATGAATCAATTAGATACAGCTTATATAGACACTCCGTTAGGTACATTAAGGATCGTTGGGAATGAAAAAGGAGTAGCATTTATTGATTTTGTTAAAGAAGAGAATGACGAAATTCAAAAAATAGTACCACCCTCTTTGAAGAATGCAGGAAATGAATTGATTGAATATTTCAGTGGATATAGGAAGGAATTTAGTATTCAATCAATTGCAAAAGGAACTCCTTTTCAGGAAAGTGTGTGGCGGGAACTAGTTAAAATTAAATATGGAGAAACTGCTTCATATGCAGATATTGCTAATCGTATAGGGAACCCGAAGGCAGTAAGAGCTGTTGCGAATGCAAATGCAAGAAATCCATTAAGTATCATCGTTCCATGCCATCGCATTATTGGGTCAAATGGTAAGCTAACAGGCTATGCTGGTGGACTGTGGAGGAAAGAATGGCTCCTAAATAGAGAGCAGGGAAGAGAGACGTTTAAATTGTAAAAAGAAAGAGCAGGAATAAAGGAAGTGATAAGAGTGAATATCACTCCAGCTTCATTATTCTTGCTCTTATTTATTCTTTTGGCTCGTTATCGTTGTTAATGTTTATTTCGATATTTGTTTCAATATCGTCATCAATAATCTTATCCGCGAATTTCGCTTTTTTCCTTAAATTGATGATTCTAGTTATATTAACAATCACTACTTTACATATTGCGTATGTTGGCACAGCTAAAACCATACCAAGTACACCTGCAAAGTTACCAGCGAATAATAATAATAGAATAATCGTTAAAGGATGAATATTTAACTTTTTCCCCATGATATATGGTGAGATTAAGTTGGAATCAATTTGTTGAACAATTAAAATGATCAGTACAACGAATAAAGCTAATTTAGGAGAAATTAGAAAAGCAACGATCACTGCAGGAGCTCCACCAATAAACGGGCCAAAGTAAGGGATAATATTTGTAATAGCAGCTACTAACGCTAAAATTAAGGCATTAGGTATTCCGATAATACTATATCCAATAAATGTTCCAATTCCAACAAAAATACAAACAATCGTTTGACCTTGAATGTAAGAAGCCAATGTTTCGCTTGTTTCATTTGCAATATGAATTGCTTCATTCCTTAAGCTTTGTGGTAAAAAACGAGACATCGCAGCTGGAAATTTATGACCATCTTTAAACATATAAAACAGTATAAATGGAGCTGTTAATATGATTAACGTTACATTACTTAAAATATTGAAAAATGCACCAATTCCACCAGTTATGCCACCGATAAATACTAGGGCATAGTCTGCAACTTTCTTTTCTAAATCTTTAATTTCAACGTAATTTTGACTTCCTAACCATTTCTCTAATAGGCCAATCTTATTTGTTGCTTCATTTACAATTGTTGGCATATTATTTACCAAATCTTTAAATTGTTGAGTTAAGGTTGGGAATACATTAATGATAGATACAACAGCAATTAGGATTAATCCGAGATAGAGAAGAAGAATGCCTATCGAGCGGGGCACTTTTTTTCGCTCTAAAAAATCAACTATTGGTGCAAATAGGAAATATAGAAAGATTGAGACAAGTATTGGCGCAAATAAAGTACTAATTAAAATAGCAATTGGTTGAAATAAGAATGATATTTTTGTTCCAACGAATAAGACTAAGAATAATAATAGTAGTTCGATCGTCCAAAATAATAACTTAGAGTTTTTATACAATTAATATCCTCCCACTATATTTTAATTAAAAAACTATGTATAAATACCATATTATAACAAAAAGAGATGCTTGTAAAAGCATCTCTCGGTGTATAGATAAAATACTATAAAATTGATTTTCATATTCAGACTGTTGACAAACTAAAAATTTAATAACTAGACTGTGAGGTTCTTTTGAAGTACACATTACTGATTTGGGTCAGTTATTGTTTGCATTGTACCTGTTTTATGCTTGTTGCCACTGTAGAAACGGAATAAATCACCGTAAACAATATTATCTGAAAGTGTTAGCTCTTTTTTGGCTTTATCAATTAGTAGTTTCGCTTCTTGATCAGGAACTTCTACTTTTTCAGCAGTTAATCGATTATAAAATTCATTAGAGCCAGCTACATAATAATATTTACTTGTAACGAAGCTGCCATCACGGAAAACAATGAATTCCGAATAATCTGGGCTAAATAGATCTTTACCAAATTCAATATCTGTTTTTGTATCAACGCCTAACAGATGAAGAATGGTAGGTTTTACATCAATTTGACCAGCAACCTTTGAGATCGTTTGACCTTGTTTTTGCTTAGGTAAATGAATAATAAATGGCGTACGTTGTAAATCCATATGGTCATATGGAGTAATTTCGTCTTTACCTAAGAACTGAGCCATTGCACGATTATGGTTTTCAGAAATACCATAATGATCACCATACATAACAAGAATTGTATTATCATATAGACCTGATTTTTTCAGACCTTCAACAAAGTGTTTAATTGATTCATCCATATATCGTACTGTTGTTACATAACGATCAAGTGTCTCGTCACCAGAATTATATTGATCAATGTATTGATCTTGTGGATCAAGTACGAAAGGATAGTGGTTTGATAAAGTTAAGAATCTAGTATAAAACGGTTGTTTCACTTGTGATAAAAGAGGAAGTGATTGTTTAAAGAAATCTTCATCCTTTAATCCCCAGTTTACAGAGTTTTCATCGGTAATATTATAATCTACTTCATTAAAGTAGCGATCGTAGCCTAAAGAAGGGTACATTACATTTCGATTCCAGAAGCTTTTATTATTTGCATGGAAAACAGCTGAATAGTAGCCTTGATCTTTTAAAATTTCAGGAGTAGCCATATATTCGTTATTTGCATGTGTAAAATAGACAGCACCGCGGTCTAATGGATATAAAGAGTTATCAATAATGAACTCAGCATCAGATGTTTTTCCTTGACCAGTTTGGTGATAGAAGTGGTCAAAATAATAACTTTCTTTAATGTATTTATTTAAAAATGGAGTTATTTCTTTACCATTAACCTTTGCGCCAATTGTGAAATTTTGCATTGATTCTAAAGAAATAACAATAACATTTTTACCTTTATATTTACCGAAAAGCTTCGCATTTGCTTTTGCGCCGTTACTATTTACATAGTTTTCAATTTCAGTTAATTTACTGCTATCTGCAAAGGCCTTTTGTGTTGAAGTCTTTGTTTGAAGTGATAAATCATAACCTTGGTAAACATATAATCCAAGATTTTTTACTAGCATTTCACGATCAAACGAACGAGTAAGCAATTCAGGTCTTTCCATTTCAGCTAAACCTAAGTTTAAAACTGCAATTGCAATCGTTATTAAATAGTAAGTTGACTTCATAAATGAAGGTACACGACCAGTGTTTGAAAATTTAGGAAATTTCTTTGAGATCAAATATAGGATAAGAATATCAATAAACATAAATAGAATTTTAAAGCTTGCTAGTTCTTTTACACTTGATCCTAAATCACCCATATTACTAGTTTGGAACAGCACTGGTAATGTTATGAAGTCGTTAAAGAATCCGTAAAATAAAACGTTTCCACATAAAAGCAAGGTTAAAATGAAATTAATCAATAGCGCGATCGTATTCCGTTTGTTCCCTTTGAAAAAAAGTGCGATCCCTACAAGGAATAATGAGGATGCCAAAGGGCTAATAAATAATATTACATTTTGAAAGACTGTATCAATTTTTAAATCGAATCCAAACAGAGTAACAATATACGTTTTTAGCCAAACTACTAACGCAACCAGTAATACGAATCGTACACGTGAAAATGTTGCTTTAATTGAAGTAGGCATAGTCCTAATCCCCCTTAAATACAAAACAAACTAGCGGTTATTCACTAGCTTTTCTTTAAATATGCATCTCTCTAAGTCGTCAAAATTTATCGTACTCCGTTTAATTTTAAAAATCAATAGGAAATACGATTTGGTTATGTAAATCTGTTCGACAAAATTTATAAAATAAAAAGAAATAGGCTACTAGTAAGCCTATTTCTTTTCATTTTATGGACAACTATCTTATTCTATGCTTCTTAATAATAATTTTTTTAACATTGGTTTTAGTTGAAGTCTTAAATCTTCTGCATTTGAGGCGATTAAGTAATGGTGCTGATAAATATTTTTCATTAATTGTGAAGTTTCTTCTTGATGTTCTTCTTCCTCAATGAATGTGCCGATTACCTCTATTCCAAGTTTTCTAGCTTGTTTAACTGCTTCATGTGTATCGATAATCCCATCCTGGAAATAATCTAATGCTGAAGGTTCGCCATCTGTAAACACGAGCAAAAATTTATGCTTTTCCGAACGTTTAGCGAGTTCTTCTGAAACAATTCGAATCATTAAGCCGTCACGATTATCCTCTTCTTCTTGAAGTTGCATAATGTTTGGACCTACTGAAGGCGATAAAGAGCTTGAAAACGGAATGACTTGATGTAAAATATTTGGTTTGTCTTCTTTTGTTGCATTTGAAGCATCCTCCCAAAAGCCACTAATACTATGAGAGATTTTTAATTGTTTTAATGTTTCATGGAATAAAATGACGCTTTTTTTCACTTCATCCATTTTATTAAACATTGATCCAGAGCAATCAACTAATAAGTAGAAAACGGCATCTAATTCTTTCGATTCAGTTTGTTTTTTATAAAACATTTTTGGATTTTCTTCTGTGAAAAGTCGAATCCATTTTTTATTTAACCTGCCATAGTATTTATCAGTAGGTGCATTTTGTTTATTTTCTAATGATTTTTCAATCGTTTTTCTTAGTTCTTTAACATCTTTAGATACCATTGAAGACAGTGTAGAATACTGTTTCTTTTCGGAAACTGTTTGCCCAATTGCTTCTTTATATTTAATAGAAACATTACTATTGTATTTACCAAAAGGATTTTGCTGTGAAGAGGATGAATTCGTAGCCTCATATGAATCAGTTTGTTTTGACTTTTTATTTTCCCCTTGTTTGGAGGAACCAAATGCATTTGCAATTGCCTGATCGCCGGCCTCTTCTTCACGTGCAAAGTTTGCTTTAATAGAAGTTTTTGTACCACTTTCAACTTCAAATCGTAAAAAATTATCATCTGTTTCATTATTTTTGCTTTCTCTATGCCAGGTTGATAATCTTTCGTCTTCGCTATTTCTTTCATCAAGACCCTCTTGCTGGTCGTCATTTTGAAGCTCTTTTACTTTACTATTACATGAAGCTAATTCGTTAATTTTATTTAACGGTAAATAGCCAAAATATGTGTGAATCATATCTTCCTTATACAGAGAGAGTAGTCTCTGCTGCACTCTAAATACAATGGAAGAAACATCACTTGTTTTCTTAGCTTCAAACGCTTGGAAGAGGATTGGTAAAATATCCTCGAGTTGTTCATTCGTTTGATAAGTTAATTGAGTAGAAGTAAGTGAAAGATAAATTAAACAAAACAATTGATCTAATTGAAAATTACGCATTTCATTTGCTTTAAATTGTGATTGGAAATAATGTCTATATATTCTTTTTCTCGTAGAAAATAATTGTCTTGTACCTGGTCTTTGATGAATAATTAACTCTTCAAGTCGGATATCCTCAAGAAGGACAAACAATTGTGTGAGAAAACTTTTTAAATGAGTTTCCTGTAATTCCTTTAGTGTATCTTTGAATTCACTAAAATCTGAGTAATGTTTATTACCTAAAGCTTTTAAGTATACATCTGATTTCAAACCTTGTAACTGTGTATTATACTCTTGTGTTTCCCAAAAATGACTTACAGTAAATTTTTGTTCTTCATCGTCGTAATACGCCTGAAAATCAAATTCTAAAAATGAACTTCGATCTTTCGAAAGAGAAATCGATAAATTTTCCATTTGAAGAAAAGTGGAAGCGTCGATTTTTTTATTGTTAAAAATGATTTGTTTCATATGTTAATCATCACTCATTTCAAGAAAGAAAATAACTTTCAGCTAGTTCTCTAACAGTCTCACGCTCAATGTCATCACTTAATTTAGCGATAATTGTGCGTTCAATTGCTCGAAGTACTGGTATATGAACAGATAAATCACATGCGTCAAGAACACCGCGAATACTTGCTGCATCTTCACTAATTCTGCCTTCACTTGCTAATGGGATTAAATCACTTGAAAAGCTTGTGAATTTCTTTAGTAGGTCTTCATCTTTTAGTTCAGATTCATCTTTTAATAACTGAAGTAATGATTCCCCGTTAATGTATGGAACATCTATAATAATGAAGCGATTTTTTAAAGCTTCATTTAATTCGCTTGTTCCTACATATCCTTCATTTATTGCGGCGATTACCCTAAAGTTTTCGTCACCTTTAACTACTTCTTGAGTAAATGGATTTGTAATCATTTTTCGATAATCAAGTGCACCATGTAGTAATGGTAATGTTTCTGGTTTAGCCATGTTAATTTCATCGATGTATAAAATATGACCTTTTTTCATTGCTTTCATTAAAGGTCCATCGATGAATACTACTTCAGATCCGTTCGAATTAGAAGCAATTGTGTTGTATCCAACAATACCTTCTAAATCTAAATCAACTGAACAGTTTATGCTATGCATCGGTTGATAAAGCAATTTTGAAAGAGTCTCAGCTAAAACCGTTTTACCACTTCCTGTTGGTCCTTTTAATAATATATTTTTACCAAGAAGAAGGGCAGTAATAGCATCTTCTAAAATCGTTGTGTCTTGAGAAACATATTGTTTTGTTCCGATTAATAATTGCTCTTCTTTTAGAACTTTTTGAATTTGTTCATTATATATTAAATTTAATTTTTCATTAATCGAATTAGAAAGATTTAGTTTTGTATTCATAATTACTCCTTTAAAGAAACATTGTTCAATTTGAGATTATTCATTTTTGTATTAACCATTGTATTATCGTATATCCGGATTGTGAATGTCTTGTCCACTTTTTTAGTGAATTTGCTAATACAGTAACTATCTTTTGAGTATAACAGTTTGTTGTTTAACTGGAAAGTTTTCAGAGTGAATTACTATATATATGAAGCAACTGTAATTTAGTGGAAAGAATTAGTTGTTTATATGAGTTAACTTCTTAATTACTTTGTTCAATATTTCACAATATGTTCATAATATAAGTGAAAGTTTCAGTTCATCGTGTGATAAATTAAATACGTAATCTGTTATATACTTAATTAACTTTCTGTATTATATGCAGAAGAGGAGGAGTAATACGATGGAACAATGGAGACAATTTGAAACTGGACGATGGGAAAAATCGATTGATGTAAGAAACTTTATTCAAAAAAATGTTAAATCTTATGTTGGGGATGAATCTTTTCTTGTTGGGCCAACAGATGCAACTAGCAAGCTTTGGGATATAGTACTTAAATTATCTAAAGAAGAACGCCAAAAGGGCGGAGTTTTAGATATGGATACGAAAATCGTATCTACAATCACTTCACATGAACCTGGTTACTTAGAGAAAGAATTAGAGCAAATTGTTGGATTCCAAACGGATAAACCTTTTAAACGATCATTACAACCATATGGTGGGATTCGAATGGCTGAGGCAGCATGTGAATCCTATGGATATAAAGTTGACGAAGAAATAAGCAAAATATTTTCAGAATACCGAAAAACACATAATCAAGGCGTATTTGATGCTTATACACCAGAAATGAAAGCAGCAAGACGTTCAGGTGTTATTACAGGTCTACCTGATGCATATGGTCGTGGAAGAATTATAGGTGACTATAGAAGAGTAGCATTATATGGTGTAGATCGACTGATTAAAGATAAAATTGATACATTAAATAAAATGACAAGTGTTATGTCAGAAGAAGTAATACGAGATCGTGAAGAACTAAATGAACAAATCCGAGCATTAAATGAATTAAAACAAATGGCTGCAAAACATGGATTTGATATTGCTGGACCTGCAACAAATGCAAAAGAAGCTTTCCAATGGTTATATTTTGGCTATTTAGCAGCAATAAAAGAGCAAAATGGAGCAGCAATGAGCTTAGGCCGAGTATCGACATTTTTAGATATATATATTGAACGCGATCTTGAAGAAAATACTTTAACTGAACAAGAGGCTCAAGAATTAGTCGATCATTTTGTAATGAAACTACGATTAGTTATGTTTGCTCGTACACCTGATTATAATGAATTATTTTCTGGTGATCCTACATGGGTAACTGAATCAATCGGTGGAATTGGAATAGATGGTCGTCCACTTGTAACGAAAAACTCGTTCCGCTTTTTAAATACATTAGATAACTTAGGGCCGGCTCCAGAACCTAACTTAACAGTACTTTGGTCAGCGAAATTACCAGTCGGATTTAAGCAATATTGCGCTAAAATGTCAATTAAAACTAGCTCAATACAATATGAAAATGATGATATCATGCGTCCGGAATATGGTGATGATTATGGTATTGCATGTTGCGTTTCTGCTATGACAATCGGTAAACAAATGCAATTCTTTGGTGCACGTGCAAATCTAGCTAAAGCATTGTTATATGCAATTAATGGTGGTAAAGATGAAAAGTCGAAAGCACAAGTAGCACCTATGTATGCTCCGATTACATCAGAGTATCTTGACTATGAAGAAGTAAAAGTTAAGTTTGATGTTTTATTAGATTGGTTAGCAGGCTTATACGTTAATACATTAAATTGTATTCACTATATGCATGATAAATATAGCTATGAACGAATTGAAATGGCACTACATGATGCAAATATAAAACGTACAATGGCAACAGGTATCGCTGGCTTGTCAGTTTGTGCTGATTCATTATCTGCTATTAAACATGCAAAAGTTAAAACAATTCGAGATGAGAATGGTATTGTCGTTGATTTCGAAATTGAAGGAGAGTATCCAAAATACGGAAACAACGATGATCTTGTTGATGACATTGCTGTTGAACTTGTTGAAAGCTTTATGGCTAAAGTAAGAAAGCATAAAACATATCGTAATTCAATTCATACCACATCAGTTCTAACGATTACGTCAAATGTTGTATATGGTAAAAAGACAGGTAATACACCAGACGGAAGAAAAGCAGGTGAGCCATTTGCCCCTGGTGCTAACCCATTACACGGACGCGATACAAACGGAGCGTTAGCATCATTAAGTTCTGTAGCAAAATTACCTTATGAAGATGCACAAGATGGAATTTCAAATACTTTCTCAATCGTTCCTAAAGCATTAGGTAAAGATGAGAGCACACAAAAATTAAACTTAGTAGCTATGTTAGATGGTTATACAGAAAAGGGTGGACATCACTTAAACGTAAATGTATTCAATCGAGAAACATTAATGGATGCGATGGAACATCCTGAAGAATATCCACAATTAACGATTAGAGTCTCGGGTTATGCAGTTAACTTCATAAAACTAACTAGGGAACAACAAATTGACGTAATAAATAGAACTTTCCACGGTTCTATGTAAAAATCCCTGTAATTCATGCCTAGTGAGGGAAATGCTTCACTAGGCTTTAATGTTTTTACTAAATTAGGAAAAAAATAGTTAAGAGGTGAATGACAATGGTTTCAGGGAATATACATTCAATTGAAACTTGTGGAACTGTCGATGGACCAGGTCTTAGATATGTAATCTTTACTCAAGGATGTTTATTAAGATGTCAATATTGTCATAACGCAGATACGTGGAAAATTGGAGCAGGTAAAGAAATGTCAGTTGATCAAGTAATAAAGGATATCAAGACCTATATCCCATTTATGAGATCATCTGGAGGTGGCGTTACGGTTAGTGGTGGAGAACCATTATTACAATTAGACTTTCTATTAGAACTGTTTAAATCTTGTAGAAAAAATGGGATTCATACAACGATTGATACATCTGGTGGATGTTTCATTACTGATCCAAACTTTCTATTAAAATTAGACAAAGTATTAGAATACACTGATTTAGTTTTATTAGATTTAAAGCATTTTGATGAAAAAAAACATATAAAACTTACGGGAAAATCAAATGAGCAGATTAAATGCTTTGCTAAATACTTGGACAATAGAAATATCCCGGTATGGATTAGACATGTCTTAGTTCCTGGAATCACCGACTCTGAAGATGATCTAATAAAACTAGGTGGCTTTATAAAGACTTTAAGTAACGTGGAAAAAGTAGAAATTTTACCATATCATCAATTAGGAGTTTATAAATGGGAAGCATTAGGATTAAAATATCCTTTAAAAGATATTCAACCACCATCAAATGAAAGTGTAAATCATGCTTATCAACTATTAACTCAAATGAAAGAATTACAAACTTGTTAATAAAACTAATTACTTTGAACTGTCCTTTAAATGTTAGTAGGCGTCTAACATTTAAAGGACAGTTTATTTTACACTTTAAGTATAAATTGGCAAGAAGGAAGTTAATTCGACGTGGTAGCCAATTTTAGGAATAAAGTATAAGGGCAACTAAACCTCTGTCTTCGCCTTAAGGCTTGCCAATCGGCAAGTTTTCTTTATAAGCTTTTTAAGATTATTTAGACGATTGACTAAAATAAATTTGAGGTTAGTGAATATAATGAAAAATAGTCATTTTTAGTTTCTTATTTTAAAGGGTGAATTTTAATGAAGGAGTTTCGATTTTCTTGGTATGTTTTACTAGATGATCAGAATGGAATCGAAGGGGGATCTTTTGTTCGAGGAGAAAAAATTGAAGATGAAATGCATCGAATAAAGGAAAAACTTAGTAAGGAATATTATGTTAGACCGTCCTCGGTTTATATTTTTGAATCAAGTGAAATTTAAATAAGATATTGTAAATTTTGCAAGATGGTTATACGGAGAATTACTGGTTATAAAGTTATTCTAGAAAAACAAAAAAAGGCTTCCTAAGAAAGCCTTTTTGAATAAAATTATTTGCCTATGCCATTAAAATTAGTATAACCTGCAGCACGATCAGCTCTTTTAAATTCTTTTGCATATAATACTTCTTGAGTAGAACTTAAATTACGTCTCGTTTTATCTTTTCGTTTATCCACAAAAAACACCTCGCTAAGTTATAAAATCCTTAGTAAGTCTCTCCATTTTTTGTGGCTGATATACTTAATTATGCTTCTTTTAAATGTGTAACTTCATGTTGTTGGTAATCTTCACGCATTGTATGCAATAAATAATTGTCTTTAGTAATTTCAAATAGATCGTAAATTTCTTCATTTTGATTTATTTCATCATATAGACATTTACGTGATTCATTTGCTAATGATGCGTATGGTAGTTTACTTGCAGCATAAAAAGAGCGTTTATTCACTTTACGAATACGCATAAAAATAGAGTTGATTCCTAAATCGTGAAATAACTCATGGAAGAAAGCGTCTTTTGCTGGTTTATTATAACCCATTCCGTGAAAAGGTTTGCCTAACCAGGTTCCTAAAAAGCCATATCCATCTTCAATATCATGTAAAGAAATGTTACCAATAGGGTTACCCCACTCATCTAAGATTGTTCTTGATATCATTTTTCCTTGTTCTTCTAGTTCGATTGCTTGTTTTGTGATAAATAAGAATTCTTCGTACGAATTTGCTTTATGGCGCACAAAGGGAAAGACATCAGGATGCACCATAAGTTCAAAAAGTACAGAACAATCTTGTAAATCTCGCTGTTTCAGCATTCTCTACTCCTCCTCATAATAAGGGTAGCGAAAGAAGGTTACGCCACCCGCGAAATTTTTGTGAGGACTAAACAATAAAATTTAAAGTCCTGTGAAGTGCATTAATTATGAATAAATTATGAATAATTTTTTAATGCACCCTAAAATTTCGGGGTGGGAATCGAACCCACTAGGACCAGCGATTTACTGGTGGCTCACCATTTGCCTTTCCCGTTAAAATACTATATAAGAAAAGTGTTTTCACACTTTCTATTTAATTTACCGCAAACGTTCTTACTATACTATAATAAACGATTTTGTTCAAATTGCAAACTAAAATTATTCGATATTTTTATACACAATTCTACCATCTATGACAGTGAGTAATGGTTTAGCCATATAATGAAACGGATGATGGGACCATAATACTACATCACCGTCTTTACCAATTTCTAAGCTACCAATTCTATGAGATAAATTAAGATTTTTTGCTGGATTAATCGTAATTGCTTTTAAAGCTTCGAGCTCAGGTAAACCTTCTCGAACTGCTATAGCTGCACATACATTTAAATACTGAATTGGCGTATAAGGGTGGTCAGTTGTAATTGAAACACTTACCCCAATATCAGCAAGAGCTTTGTATGTAGTCCAGGATTTATTTTTTAATTCGATTTTTGAACGTCTAGTTAATGTAGGACCAACAGATACTTGAAGGTTTCGATCCCTTAAATGGTCAATAATTAAATGACCTTCTGTACAATGTTCAATTCGTATATCTAAGTTAAATTCTTCGCCAAAACGTATAGCTGATAAAATATCATCTGCACGATGAGCATGAATTCGTACTGGAATTTCTCTATTTAAAGCTTTAATAATTGGTAAAATTCGAAAGTCATCTGGGTTATGCGAGTTTTTAGCTTCATAGAATGCTTCACGAAGCATTCCCATAATACCCATTCTAGTAATTGATTCTTTATTCCCGTTACTATGAGTTCTTTTTGGATTTTCACCAAAAGCGATTTTCAATCCAGACGGCTCTTGAATAATCATTTTATCTATACTTTTACCATATGTTTTAATTGTACAAGTTGTTCCACCAATTACATTTCCACTACCAGGCATAATATGAGCTGTTGTAATTCCATGTTGGATTGCATCAGTAAAAGCAACATCAAGGGGCAATATTCCATCCATTGATCGAATATGTGGAGTCAATACTTCAATTGTTTCATTCGCATCATTTCCAGCCCAACCAGTTCCTTCGTCATATAGTCCTAAGTGAGTGTGTACATCAATAAAACCTGGAAATAGTGGTTTTCCTGCACATTCTATGACAATTGTTTGATCTTCAATCGAAAAAATCTCAGGTGCAATTTCTTTAATTTTCCCATTTTCAATTAACAAATCATGGTTATATAAAACTTGAGATGTAATGGGAAAAATGGTTGCATTTTTAAATAATAGATTCATGATAAATCCTTTCAAAAACTAATTTAAAGTTAACAGTAAAGCTTCTTTTAAAGTTGGGAATTGAAAGTTATAATTAGTTTGAATGGCTTTAGAAGGCATAACTTTTTGACCTTCTAAAACTAGCATACTCATTTCACCTAGTAATAATTGAAGGGCAAAATTAGGAACTTTCAATAGATTTGGTCGATGTAAAGCTGCTGAAAGGGATCTGCTAAACTCGTTCATTGTTACTGGATTAGGTGACACTAAATTGATTGGCCCTCTAATTTCGGTATTTTTTATCGAATGAAGAATTAGTCCAACAACATCCTTCTCATGAATCCAAGATATCCACTGGGTACCTTTTCCGATAGGACCACCAATAAACAATTTATAAGGCAAAATCATTTTTGGAAGGGCTCCACCGTTTAACCCTAAAACAAGACCAAATCTAGCGAGAATAGTCCGAATTCCCAGTTCCTCAGCTTTTCTGGCAACAGCTTCCCATTCACTTACAGTTGATGCTAAAAAATCATTTGAAATAGGCTTGTCATCTTCATTAAAAGTTATAGATCCCGAGGTTCCATAAAACCCGATTGCGCTAGCATTAATAAAAAGGTTTGGACGATGGGCTTGTCTTTCAAACCAAGTAATTAGAATATTTGTAGATTTTATACGACTTTGTAAAATTTTGTCTTTTAATTGTTTAGTCCACCTACCGCTGTTTATTGATTCACCGGCTAAGTTAATGACTACATCAATGGACTCCCCAAAAGAATTCGAGGTTAATTGATCCCAATTAATATAAGTAATAAATGGATTAGATGATGTTCTAATATTTCTTGTGACAATATAACATTGAAATTCATGTCGAATAAATTCATTTATTAATTGAGATCCAATAAACCCTGTACCGCCTGTAAGAAGAATCTTCATCCACGCATCTCCTTAATACATAATATGATATTATTATTTTTATGTGTACATAAAAACAAAATTTATTTTGAGGTAAATTATGTCTATAATAACGAAAATTCAAGTTCAAAAATTAAATAAAGAACGATTTAATATTTACACAGATAGTGGGAATGGTGAAGAGTATTCATTTAGTGTAGATGCTGATACTCTTGTTAAATTTAACATAAAAAAAGGTCAATCATTTGAGCCATTTGAACTAGAAGAGATATTAAATGCCGATCAACTTAGAAAGGCATATCTTTCTAGCATTGTTTATTTATCTAGAATGATGAGAACAAAAAAAGAAATAGAACAATATTTAACAAAGCAAGAATTCTTAATTGATACAATACAAACTACAATTATCCGACTTGTAGAAGAAGGTTATATTAATGAAGAAAAATACGCTGAAAGTTATGTCCGTACGTCTATTAATACGACATTGAAAGGACCAACAATCATTAAGAATGAATTAATAGCAAAAGGTATTAACAATTCTGTAATAGAGAAATGCTTAATTTTATTTTCAAAAGATAAACAAATTCAACATGCTATTTCACTCTGTCAAAAAAAGGTTTCTGCACTTTCAAAGTACTCAACAAATCAAAAAAAGGCAAAGCTTGAAGAACTATTGAGAAGAAAAGGATATTCTGCAAACATCACTTCGATTGCAATTGAAGAAACACAATATGAAAGTGAAGAAGATGATGAATTACAAGCTCTATTAATACATGCTAGAAAAGCGAAAAAAAAATATGAAAAATTAAGTGGCTGGGAATATAATCAAAAAATGAAAACAGTATTATTTCGAAAAGGTTTCCCAATTGATTTAATTGAAAAAGCAATTTTAATTTTAGAAGAGGAAGACCTAAATTAATTGGTTGAACTATATAAGAGTTATAAACATTTGATTTTCAGACTGATTGCGAGCTCTTGTCAATCGTCTGAAGCTAAATTAATTGGTTGTGTGTTATTAGCTTGATATAATAAAAATATCTAAATGATTTAGAGGAGACTAAAAATGGAAATTCCAAAACGATATAGTGATTTAACGAAAGATGAATTAGTTCAAGAAATCAGCAATTTGAATCATCAAGCTAGAAAAGCTGAACAAATGGATATGATCAATGAACTTGAAGTAATACTTCGTAAAAAAACGATGGCTCAATCATATTTATTAGACGCAAGTCAATTTATTCCTGGCGAGCAATATGAATTAATTGAGGAACCTGGAGTATTATTTATGATCACATATATGAATGGCATTTTTGCTTGGGGTCATAAAAGCACTAGTGAAGAAGAAATAGGAATCCCAATCGCATTATTAAAGAAACCAGGGATGTAAAACCCCTGGTCAAATTTCTATTCATCTCGATTACTTTTTGCCATACGATCTTGTGGATTTGTATTAATGCTCCCATTTGGACGTTTAGAAGCATTTTGTGATTTGTAATCTATATTACCATCAATAGCCATATCATGCTTTTGTTTTGAAAAACGTTCACTTTTTGTTGTCATCTTATAAATCCCTCCTAGTGATTAAAACTAATTGATGAAATGAACCATCATCAATATGATGACCATTTTGAATTCAGATATGATGATAATAAATGTTTAAAAATTGGAAGGTGTAATTATATGGAGAAATATTTAGAGCAATTAACTGAGCTTTTACTAAAAGAAAATAGTCATTTAACATACTCACAAGCAAAAATTTGGGTTGAATGGTTATGGGAAGATTTTGAAGCAACTTATGCTAAAGCTGGAGAATATCATGGAGAACAAATGTCTAAAAAGGTTGTTCAACAATTTATTTTCCAATATGGAAAATATTTGCATGAAACAGATATAAAAATTGCAAAGCCACCAGGTTTAGAAATGATAGAAACGAAAGAAAAGGATAATCTTCTTCATTAATTAAATAACCCTTAGCAAAAAAATGCTAAGGGTTATTTTTTGGTTTTTTTAAGATTCAACTTTTAGTTTTTTCTGTAATTTTTTCTCGCTAAAAATCCAGCCTGTGAATGAACTGATAATATTATGTTCGTAGTCGAATTTGACTACTGCGACAAATGGGTAGTAAGTTTCGGTCCTGTACCTTAAATCGATTAGTCTTAATTCTTTATGGTCGTCATGTCCAATCAATTCCCAAATATAAACTGGTGAAAATGCCAGGAATGATTTAACGTTTTCATCCTTAAAGGCTGCTTTTACGTCTTCAATTACTGGTAACGGGATTCTTTTAAATACGTCGTGGATTTTAAAGATTCTTTTCTTTATTTTGCCAACGTAATGATGAGAATCTGTACTTGCTACAATATGATAATGAGTGTATTTTATAGAAGGTGAAACATAGACACGTTTTACATCTGGTAATTTTTTTGTGACTGTCTGAATCACGATTTGTTTTTGTCGATATCTAAACGCATAGTAAAAAATCATAATGAAATAAAGCATGACACAAATCGGACCGGCTCTAAAATGAAAAATAACAAATGGAACTCCAACTAAATGGATTGCAAAAATAATTGGATCGAAAGTATTTATGATGCCAAAAGCAATCCAGCGTTTTGAAAAAGGCCTTAGTGCTTGAGTTCCGTAGGCATTAAATAAATCAACGAATACATGTACACTTACTGCCAGGAAAGACCAGAGTAAATAGAGTCCAAAGTGTTCTCTATTGTTAAATAATGTCATAAGGGCAGAAAGTGATAATGTCCATAAAATGACTGCTGGAATTGAATGCGTAATCCCACGATGATGTTTTAAATATTTTGCGTTATTTCTTAATTTTAATATCGTGTCACTGTCTGGTAATTGTGATCCGATGATTGTTGTTAATAAGAGTGAGTTTGTCAAATGTGGTTCATGTAGGACAATTGGACTCAGGGTTGCTAATCCGCCAAGTGTAAATCCCATTACAAGATGAGTACCAGTATCCATTTAGTTCCTCCCTTTACTTACCCTTTTAATTTTTATAGTATTGACTATTAACAAAAACATATAGACGTTAGAGAAAGGTATAAGTTATGAATAATGATTTAAATACGACATTAGAAGTTTTCCCCAAAAATGACTTTAAAAATAATTTAGTTAATTGGTTTTTAGCAGAACAAAGAGATTTACCTTGGAGAAAGAATAAAGACCCATATCGAGTATGGGTTTCAGAAATAATGCTTCAGCAAACACGTGTGGATACAGTAATCCCTTTTTATAATAAGTTTATGCAAAATTTCCCTACGATTGCTGACTTGGCTAATGCCGAGGAAGAAAAAGTACTAAAAGCATGGGAAGGACTGGGGTATTATTCCAGAGCTAGAAATTTGCAAACGGCTGTCCGTGAAGTCCATGAAGAGTATTCAGGTAAAGTACCAGATACGCCAGAATTAATAAGTAAATTAAAAGGTGTTGGACCCTATACTGCTGGAGCGATTCTTAGTATCGCATACGGTAAACCAGAGCCAGCGGTTGATGGGAATGTAATGAGGGTATTATCTAGAATATTAACAATTTGGGAAGATATTGGTGTACCTAAAAACCGGAAAATATTTGAACAAGCTGTAAGAGCTTTAATTAGTCATAAAGATCCGTCTGCATTTAATCAAGGTTTAATGGAGCTTGGAGCATTAATCTGTACACCAACAAATCCTGCGTGTTTACTTTGCCCTGTGAGAGAACAATGTTTAGCTTTTGAAACTGGTGTTGTGACTGAGTTACCGATAAAAAGTAAAAAGAAAGCACCAAAACCAGTTAATTTAGCAGTTGGTGTCATTAAGAATAAAAATAATCAATACTTAATTCAACAAAGACCTTCTAGTGGATTACTTGCTAATATGTGGGAGTTTCCAACTGCTGAATTACAATCAACGTTGTTATCTAAAAGTGATACACTTAGCTTTTTCTTAAATCAAGAATCTCAATTAGTAGTCGAAGGATTATCTTATCAATTTAATATTGAGCATGTTTTTTCACATCTTGTATGGAAAATGGAAGTATATGTTGGAGAAGCGATAAATGAAGGTAGTTTATCAAGTAATCAGAAATGGGTAACATTAGATGAGTGTAAAGAGCTTCCGTTTCCGGTAGTGCATCAAAAAATTTATCAGCAAATCGAAAAGCTTCAGTAATGAAACAAAAAACCCCAACAAAGAGTTGGGGTTTTTGTGCTTTAAGAGTCCCTTCAGTCAATAGTAGGGCGAGTACCACTAGTCCAGTCTGCTTCATTTCTATGAAGACCACCGCGTGATTCAATTTCTTTTATTATTTCTTTTTGCATTGTGCTACCTTCAATATTTAAATAACCAGTAATTTGCTGAAATGAATGATGATAGTATTCCAATTCACTATCTTTCCACTGAGTTTTTGGAGTCATTGATAATTCTGAAAGATCTCTGCCAACGTACATAATAAGCCTCCTTATAATTTCTTCTCATAGTTTTCCACTCAAATGGTTCAATAAACAAAAAAAAAAGTAAAGTTTTTTACATATTACTCCGACTAATGGACATCATATTATTCGTGGAGGTGATAAATCATGAACAACAACAATCAATTCAATGCTGGAAAAACAGCATCTGGAACTAACATTGGCAAAGTAAAACAACAAAACCAAAGTTTTGGACAAGAGTTTTCAAGTGAAACTGATGTTCAAGCAGTTAAACAAGCAAATGCTCAGTCTACTCAAAAAGCTGCTTCTAAAAACTTTGGACAACAAAACCAAAGTTTTGGACAAGAGTTTGCAAGTGAAACTGATGTTCAAGCTGTAAGAGAAGCAAATGCAAAATCTGCACAAAGATCTTCTTCTGGCAACTTTGGACAACAAAACCAACAATAATTACCTAAAAGAAAATTACTAGAAGTGCGCTGTTGATGAGGAGATCGTAAGTATAGTCTTACTTTCTATATTCATCTTCCTGTCTGATGAGAGATCATGCAGTCTAGTTGTTATAAAGAACGTTCAAAAAGAGCACCCTTATGTTAAGGGTGCTCTTTTACCTACGAGTAATTTATGTCCAACATTTAAATCCACATAGAATGATTAATTTCTTCTCAATAGTCAAATATCGTCAAATGTAGTCAAAGGGATTATGTTAGTTTTCAAGAAATAGTGTAATAATGAAATAAGGATGGTGAATGGTATGCAAGTATTCGATGAATTGGTAAGTCGTCAGCTTGAAACAATGGATCAGTTAATAAAGATTCAAGAAGAAATTGAACGATGTCAAGAAATTGAAAACCAACTATTTGAATTAGAGGATTTGTCAAAATTATCTTCTATCCAAGATGAAATACATATAATGAGATCTGAATTAAAAGCTATCCAAGACACCTTTTTAATCCAAACACAGCAAATTATTAAATCTTTCTCAGATGAGAGGAAAATTGCATTAAAATAAAAAAACAATGGGGCATTTTACCAAATTAACCTCCCTTTTGTTTAAAAATGGATAAGAACTAGTTATAATAGAAGTGTAAAGTATAAATAAAGTGTTGAAATGCGTCCACACTAGAAAGAAGGGAGAAACAATGAACGTTCCCAAACCAGGAGAAAAAATACAGATACATAGTTACAAACATAATGGACATATTCATCGTATATGGGAAGAGACAACCATTTTAAAAGGGACGCAGCAGTTAGTAATTGGCGCAAATGATCGCACGCTTGTAACTGAATCGGACGGTAGAACATGGGTTACACGGGAGCCAGCAATTTGTTACTTTGATATGGATTATTGGTTTAATGTCATTGGAATGATTAGAGAAGATGGAGTTTATTATTACTGTAATATTAGCTCACCATTCGTCTATGAAGATGGTGCCATTAAGTATATTGACTATGATCTAGATATTAAAGTTTTTCCAGACATGACTTACGTGCTGTTAGATGAAGATGAATATGAGAATCATCGACAAATAATGAATTATCCTCCTATTATTGACCCAATCTTAAAAAAGAACTTAGGTTATTTAAAGGAATTAATTCATCAACGAAAAGGGCCGTTTGCTTCCGATTTTATTGATAATTGGTATGAACGTTTCTTAATGTATCGTGATTAATCGAAACTGTTGAGCGGAAATAGTCTTTTTTGAGAATTAATATCTCAAAAAGATTGCTCAACAGTTTCTTTTTGAATGATATGAAAGGATGAAAATATGGGAAGTATTAAACGTTATTTAAAATTTGTTAAACCATATCGATTTCATATTTTTTTAACGATTGCCATCGGGATCGTTAAATTTGGAATCCCATTGATATTACCGTTTTTATTAAAATATGTAGTTGATAATATCATTAATTCATCATTACCAATTGCAACTAAAAGTTCACATCTTATTTACATCATGCTAATTGCATTTGGGATTTTTGTTATTGTAAGACCACCTATTGAGTATTTCAGACAGTATTATGCTCAATATATCGGTAGTCGAATTTTATTTGATATTAGAGATCATTTATTTAAACATTTACAAAAACTCAGCTTAAGATATTATGCTAATGCAAAGACAGGTGAAGTCATTTCACGAGTAATAAATGATGTTGAATCTACTAAAGACTTTGTTATTACTGGATTAATGAATGTTTGGTTAGATTTAATTACAATTTTAATCACAGTTACAATCATGTTAACAATGGATGTAAAGTTAACGCTTGTATCATTAATTGTTTTGCCGTTTTATACATTAGCAGTAAAGTACTTTTTCGGTCGACTTCGATTATTGACTCGTCAAAGATCTCAAGCTTTAGCTGTATTACAAGGGTTCTTAACAGAAAGAATTCAGGGGATGCAAGTAACACGCAGTTTTGCATTGGAAGATTATGAAAGCGGACTATTTAAAGAAAAAAATGGTGAGTTTTTAGATCGTGCTCTTAAACATACAGGCTGGAATGCGAGAACATTTACAATTATAAATACATTAACTGATATTGGACCATTATTAATTATCGGATTTTCTGCATATCAAGTTATTCATGGTCACTTAACACTTGGTGAAATGGTAGCATTCGTTGGATATATTGATCGTTTATATGATCCGCTTAGAAGATTAGCGAATTCTTCAACAGCATTAACACAATCGTTTGCATCGATGGATCGTGTCTTTGAATTAATGGATGAAAAGTATGACATCGTTAATCGAGATAATCCAATTTATGCAAAGAAGTTAGATGGTCAAATTCACTTTAATCACGTATCTTTCCAATATAATGCCGTTGATGCAGAGGTCATTCAAGATGTAACTTTTCAAATTGAACCTGGTCAAAAGATTGCATTGGTTGGATCGAGTGGTGGTGGAAAGTCCTCGTTAGTTAGTTTAATACCACGTTTTTATGACGTAACAAAAGGGTCTATTAAAATTGATGGTGTTGACATAAGGGACTTTGATTTAAAAAGTATGCGTGAAAAAATCGGTATCGTTTTACAAGACAATTTTCTATTTAGTGATACTGTAAAATCGAACATTCGTTATGGAAATCCAAGTGCTAGTGAAGAAGAAATTATTGCAGCTGCCAAAGCAGCCAATGCACATGATTTTATCATGAGTTTACCAGATGGATATGACACGCTTGTTGGCGAAAGAGGAGTAAAGCTTTCAGGTGGTCAAAAACAACGTGTAGCAATAGCTCGTGTATTTTTAAGAAATCCTTCTATTCTAATATTTGATGAAGCTACTTCAGCACTTGATTTAGAAAATGAAAGATATATTCAAGACGCGATTCAGGAGCTAGCAAAGAACCGAACAACAATTTTTATTGCACACAGATTATCTACCATTACACATGTAGATAAAATCGTTTATATTGATCAAGGTCATATTGTTGAAATTGGTTCGCATGAAGAATTAATGGCTAAAAAAGAAGCTTACTATCATTTGTTTGAAATTCAAAATTTAGAAACAAGTTCGAGTTCGGTATAGAAGATTAGCACAAAGATATTCTTTGTGCTTTTTTTTATTTGAAGAAGTAAGTAGGGAAATAAACAACGAACTGCAAATAAAATCCGAAAATCGCAAATAAAATTGGCAGAACTGCAAATAAAAATTAAAGAATCTCAAATAAAATCAGCAAAACTGCAATTAAAGTTTCAAAAATCACAAATAAGATAAAAAATTACTTATACGGGTCAGCGTATTCCCAGGGAAGAATGATTCAAAATAGATACTCTCTGCAAGAAAACGAGCAATATACTCTAAATTCTTTCCATTCAATCTAAAAATGGATAAAAATCGGTTTACAAGGATTGAAAAATCTACATCAAATATAAAACCCCGTCGAGATACGCCACATACTTTGATTCAAACTCAAAATAAAAAGCCTCCATAATTCGGAGGCTTTTACATTGTTTCAACCTGATCAACTTGAACTTGATATTCTTTATGATAAGTTTGATGGCTATCAACTAGTGTATTTAAATGCTCAACATTTTCGCTATATTCTAAAATGGCGGATACTACTTGGAATAAATGTAACCATGTTTTTTGTTTTTCTTCGTCATTAATATCATGGTGATCCAAAAATGCCTTTGTTAATTTATCTTTTAATATATTTTCTTCTCTATGCAGTGGAGCAGTTTGATCAAAGTTTACTTTGCCGATTAATTTCATTAAAGCATGTTCGTGAAATTGCATTAAGCATGTTAGTTCATTTTTTACTAAATCTTGGAACTCTTTCGGAGATGCGTTAATTTCATATTCTAATCGGTTTAAAGCCTTTAACGTATCAAATGCATTATCGGCTGTGACAAGCATTTGTCTAAACAATACGATTTTACGAGATTTTTCATGCTCTTTTTTCTTACGACCAACAAGAATGATTCGGTCTTCTTTGTATAAGCGATAGATTTTCGTAACATTTCTCATGATTTCTTTTAATTGATATATTTCATCTTTTAATCCATTATGGCTAACAGTTTTGTGTAAAGCCATCATCATTAATTTATTTGTTTGTTCAGTTATCGAAATCATGCCACGAGATAATTTTTTTTCATAATTTGGAGGCATTAAGAAAATATTTACAAATGATGCAGCTAAAACACCAATTGTTACTGCCAAAATACGATCAAAAGTAAAAATGGCAAAGTGTTCGGTACTTGTACTTACTTCCATAATAACGACTACAGTAACTAATGTTGTAGCAATTGTATTTTCGAGTTTTAGTTTTAATGTAATGATAATCACGAGAATACATGTAAATCCTATAATTACTGGATTATTCCCTAGAGTAATCACTGCAATAATTGCCAGTATTGCACCAATCAAGTTAGCTTGAAGTTGTTCAATTAACGATTTATATGATTGGTTTACTGATGATTTTAATGCCGAAATAGCAGAGATACCTGCAATCGAAGCTGTTGATAAATCAAAAAACATCGCGCTATAAATGGCGAGCGTAATAGCTATACCAGTTTTTAGAACACGCGCTCCTAATCTCATTGTATTACTCCTTTTTTTTGTCTAGCTTAATGCTTGTAATGAAATATGAACGTTTAACTATATTACTACTAAACTACTATTAATTACATCGAGTGTTTTTCAAAATTGCTTCAATTAAAAGTAACTTTCTTATTTTTTTCTCATGTAACATCCTGTAACTATACAATGAACTACACTCATTATCAATACAATTTTTTAAGAAATTATGTTAATTATATGAATGAGAAAGAAGATTAAATTGTTAGTTAAGTTAAAAGATTTCGAACTTAGAAATGAAAGGGCTTTACTATTAAATAATGAAAAAAGAAGCGAAATATTTCGCTTCTTTTTTATAAAATCATTCAGTTGAAACAGATGGATCCGCTTGTTCTTTTTTAGGTTTAATTTGTAAGAAGTTTTGTTCAATGTCGTCTAATAAACTTTGAACAAATTCAGCTTCGTCATGTTGGTTATGCTGAGTTAAAAGTGAGATATATTTCTCTAATAATTCATTTAGATCGTTTTTACCAGTTTCATCGACTGGTACAATACTTACACTTGCACCTTTTGCGATTCGATTTTGGTATGCTTCCTTAGTTAGGCCTAATTCAGATGAGTTTCGAACGTAAATTACTCCGCCAGTCATACCCGCACACATCCATGGACCTGGATCTCCTAGAACAACTGCACGACCACCAGTCATATATTCAAAAGCAAAACCGTTTATATTTGATTTCGCACCAAGGCGAGTTTTCTGTGAAATAGGTTGACTAGATTGATTACGTCCACCAATTACAACATCGGCTCCAGATAAACGAATGCCTGCTCGCGAGTCAGCGTTACCTTGGATAAAAAATTGTCCTTTTTGTGCTCCATATGCAAAGCATTTTCCGACCGAACCACCAAAGTATTGTCCGTTAGCACCTAAAGCTTTACTAATAAAAATTGTTCCACCAAAAGCAGTTTTCGCTACGCCATCTTGAGCTCCGCCTTGAACGTATACAGAATAATCTTCTACTGTATAAGTTCCTAAGCCATTTCCAGGAATGGATTGATCCTCGAAGCATATCTCGACAGGGGAAGCTACACCTTGGGATTGTTTTTTTACTACTAGGTCATGGATTAATAAACTGCCGGCATGGCGATATTCATTGTCAACCTTTGCAAAAACTCCAACTTCATTACTTTGAAGTACTTTAGCAGATTCTCCATTCGAAAGTACATATTCTTTATCCTCAATTTTATTAGTAGATAATAAATTAGTTAAACTTAGCGTATCTAAAAATCTTGTTTGTTTTAAGAATTCAGTTTTACCAACAAGTTCTTGAGCATTTTTTACTCCTAATGAACCAACAATCACTTGTAATTCATCTTTGAATGCAGTGAAGAATTGTACTAAATTTGTTACTGCTGTTTCTAATTGTCTAGGTGTGAATTTTCGTAAACCGTGACGCATTGCTTCAATTTCTGATTCGATTTGTGTTGCAATACCAACGTGGCATGTATCTAAATGACAACCACGACATGTCGTACAACCGATTGCAATCATTGATAAAGTTCCAAACCCGATTCGGTTTGCACCTAAAATCATCATTTTTACTACATCATTTACGCTTTTCATACCGCCATCAGCCCAAATCTCGACAGAATTACGTAAACCAGATTCTAGTAATGCATTGTGGGCTGCACGAACACCAATTTCAACTGGTAAACCTACATTTTGAATTGCATGAACACGGGCAGCACCAGTTCCTCCATCAAAACCGCTAATATTGATAAAGTTTGCACCCGCTTTTGCAATACCAACAGCAATTGTGCCGATATTAGGAACAACAGGGACTTTTACAGCAACTTTTGCTTTTGGATTAACAGCTTTAATTTCACTAATCATTTGAGCTAAATCTTCAATTGAATAAATATCATGATTATTTGAAGGTGAAATTAAATCAGAACCAAGTGTTGCGTTTCTCGTTTCCGCAATTTTTTGTGTAACCTTTGAAGCAGGTAAATGACCACCTTCACCAGGTTTTGCACCTTGACCAATTTTAATCTCAATTAAGTTAGAAGAGTGAAGTAAATTAGCATTAACTCCGAATCGGCCAGAAGCAATTTGCTGTCCACGAGTGTTTGGATATTTTCCAATCATATCTTGGATTTCTCCACCTTCACCATTTAAGCTAATCATATTCAGTCGATTTGCACCTTCAGCATATGCTCTAAAAGCAACCTCATTTTGAGATCCGAATGACATTGAACTGATAATAAATGGAAGAGAGTGAGTACCTATTTCTAATGAAACCTGACTTGAATCAACTGGTTTACTACTTTCAACTAAAGAAAGTGCATGACGTACTGTAGTTGGTCGCTCTTCTTCAATTTGATTTAATTTTTGGCGGTATGTTTCATAACTACCTGTTTGTGCTGTTTCACCAATAGCTTTCCAAATTCGAGGGAATACGTGGAAAGATTTTGGCATAGTTGCGTTATTTGCGTTGTAATCTTCAGAACGTTTTTTCGAATCAGCCTCTAATAATTTGAATCCAGACACGGTTTGATCTCCAAAGAAGTTTATAACGCCTAAAGACGAAGCGATATCTTCTTGTAATCCAATGCTACTGAACATTTTTGCATAGCCTCGTAGCTCATGCATCCCTATTGTTGAAATTACTTTTTCGATTCCTTTATTTAAAACATCATAAAGTTTTACTATTTTTTCAGGAGCTTCCAATTCTGAAATTGTTCCAAAAAGGAAATGAGGATTAATTGCATCTGCTCCTAAACCTTTCATTACCATTAAATCGTGAAGATTACGGACAGCAGCTGTCTTTAAGACAATTGAACAGTTTCTTCTTAACTTAGCATTCACAAGTCCATTATGGATTATTGCTGTAATAAGAGCCGGATCAATCCAGTATTGATTATTTTTATGAGCTTCATCATCTGTAATAACAATACATTCTGCACCATTTTTTACAGCTTCTACTACTTCGTATTTATATTGGGACAATGTTTCTTCTAAAGGTAAATTAGAAAATGTACTTTGAATTGTATAAAGTTTATTTTCTAATTGATATAGATTTAGAATTTCTTCATACGAGATTTGTTGACGACTAGCTTTTAACGTATTTCCTACAAAACCATCACCTAATATCGGAGAAGGGAGTTGTAGAACAATTCCTGAATCTTTCTTAGCAATGGATGGCCTTTTTCCTAATAGGACAGAAATAGAGAAATGCTCTGTTTCACGATCACGATCGATCGCAGGGTTCGTTACTACCGCAACTGTTTCTTTCATAAAGTCAGACAGGTTTTTTCTAGCTTCATCTAAACATGCTAGTGGTGCGTCATGCCCTAATGAACGGATAGGTTCTGCACCTTTTTCTGCCATTTGTTCAACTAATTGGATTTGTTCCTTTTGCCATCCAAAAGCTCCATATTCAAACGGATGAATTGAAGGAGGTGAGTGTTCCACGTAATCAGCTGAATTTGCTTCTTGATTTGATAGATTCATTGTTAATTTTTCGTTTAATTTCGTTGTAACGAAATGCGTTAATTCACTGTGTGTTAATAGTTGAGCGCGGTCTTTTAATAAATTAATACCGACTTTTTCTCCAGGCGAAAGAGCATGTGGCTCAGATATAAATAATTCTGGAGATAGAATACCTTGCTCGGATGAAAATACATAATAATCATTTGTTTCAAGCAACCAAACTGGACGTAAACCTAAAGCGTCCACACTAGCAACAAATTCATTTCCTTCTCTTGTAAGTACTCCTGCGGGACCTTGACAATATGGACCGAATGTACTTCGAATCGTATTGTAAATGGAGTTTACTTCTGAATCTGATTCAAATTCTGCTGGTACAGGAGGGAATAACAGTTCCATAGCTTCTTTCAAAGAGTAGTTATATTTATGAATAAGCGTCTCAAGTGTTATGTTTACATCTTGTGAATCACTATTTCCATGCTTAATATTTGCACCTATTTGTTTTGCTTCAATTCTTAATTGTTCGATTGTGTTAATTTCTCCATTATGAGCTAGCATGCTAAATGGTTGAACTCTTGAAAATGAAGAAGTTGTATTTGTTGAATATCGATTATGACCAACCACGACAGATGATTGAAAATTAGGATGCTGTAAATCTGAATAGTATGACAATAAAGTGTCGATTGTTCCCATTACTTTATAAACACAAGTTGATTGACTGAGAGAGACAACAGTCACATTTGTTTTTTTGCTAATAATATTTTTTAAATCAAATAGAGTTGTACTTTGGTGATTTTTAATTGGGAGTAATGCTACTTGTAAGAACTCAGGTTCTACTGCTTGAGCGATTGGGCCAAGTGCTGAAGTGAAGGTTTGATTACAATTATGATATAAAGTTTCATAACCATTTTCTTCAAAAATTTTGAGCAAAGTTTGTATTTCTGATTTTTCATCTAAGAAGAAATGTCCAACTGTAAATGAAGGATGTGAAACAACTTCTGGACTAATTCCTACAGATGTAAGTTTTTCTTGCCAAAGTAGAGTAGGGATGTCAGTCTGAATTCCTACACCATCACCTTCACCGTTCGTAAATCCCGCTCGATGATTCATCTTTCGTAAACTTTCGGCAGCACTATCGATCGTATCTCTTGTTTGAGTTATCGAACGATTGATAAAGGCAACAATCCCACATGCATCATGTTCGTTATTGTAATAATCTCTAAATAAACCTGGTGACCATTCTGTTTTTGTTTGAAATTTCATTTAACTACCTCCTATTTTATGGTAAAAAAATTGATTATTCAGAATTAACTATGTATGAATAGAGGTCACTTCAAGTTGTAGTGACCTCAGATATATCATAGTTTAATCGTAGATAATTTTAGGAACGCGTTCCCAACAGCATTAATAGTTTGGTGAACATCTTGTTCAGTATGAGCCGTAGTTAAGAACCAAGCCTCATATTTTGATGGTGCTAGATTAATACCTTCTTCTAATAGAAGCTTAAAGAATCTACCGAAAACTTCTCCATCTGATTCTTTTGCTTCTTCATAATTCGTTACTTCGTCTACATTGAAATAGACAGTTAAGGCACCTTTTAAGCGATTGATTTTTATATGGATGTTGTGCTCATCAGCTTTTTTCTGAATACCTTTTTCAAGAATGGCACCTAGACGATCTAATTCTTCATAGACACCTTCTTGTTGTAATACTTCAAGACATGCAATACCAGCTGCAATTGATGCTGGATTACCTGCCATCGTACCAGCTTGATATGCAGGACCAAGTGGGGCAACTGTTTCCATAATTTCTTTTTTACCACCATAAGCTCCGATCGGTAATCCACCGCCTATAATCTTTCCAAGAGCTGTTAAGTCTGGTTCAATACCTAATAAATTTTGTGCTCCTCCATACATAAATCTGAAGGCAGTTATTACTTCATCATAAATGACTAAAGCACCGTGATTGTGCGTAATTTCATTTACAGCTTCTAGGAATCCTTCTTTTGGTTCAACGATTCCGAAGTTACCGACGATTGGCTCAACAAGTACACCAGCTACTTCATGACCCCATTTTTCCATTGTTTCTGCATATGCTGTGGTGTCATTAAATGGAACTGTAATAACTTCATTGGCTATACTTTGTGGTACACCAGCGGAATCAGGAGTACCAAGTGTAGATGGTCCAGAGCCTGCGGCAACAAGTACTAAATCCGAATGACCGTGATAACATCCAGCAAATTTAACGATTTTAGTACGACCAGTGTATGCTCTTGCTACACGAATAGTTGTCATTACGGACTCAGTACCTGAATTTGTAAATCTGACTTTATCCATACTAGGAATCGCTTCTTTTAGCATTTTGGCAAATTGTACTTCAAGTTCATGAGGAGTACCGTAAAGGACACCATTTTCTGCTGCTTTTGTGATTGCTGCTGTAATATGCGGGTGAGCGTGGCCAGTGATAATAGGACCGTATGCTGCTAAATAATCTATATATTGATTGCCATCTACATCCCAAAAATATGCGCCTTTTGCACGCTTCATTGTGACAGGAGCTCCGCCACCAACTGCTTTAAACGATCTTGAAGGACTGTTCACTCCTCCAACGATGTGTTCTAAAGCTTCATTATGTATTTCAATTGACTTTTGATTATTCATGGAGTACCTCCCATTATTGATAAAAAAATGAAAGAATTTAACCGGCATCTTTACATTATTTATGTGGTTAAATTATATTCTAGCACGAAATTTTAGCGTGTGGTAAATGTAAGCCTTTACAAGTTAAAAAGAAATTTGAACATTTTGTAGAATCTATATTTTTCTCAAAAATAGTCCGATAAAAATTGGAAACTACTTTTTAGTACTTTTTTATTGTACTTAGTTCATATTTCAAATACACTAAGCGACGGAATAAAAAATGGAGGAAGTCTTATGGAAAACATAATCGAAGTTCAGAACTTACACAAAGAATTTAAAACTTTCTTGAGTCGCCCTGGTGTAAAAGGTGCATTTAGAGATTTGTTTACAAGAAACTATAGAACGAAAACAGCCGTTAATAATATAAGCTTTTCTGTAAAAAAAGGTGAAATGATGGCTTATATCGGAGAGAATGGTGCAGGGAAGTCGACTACAATTAAAATGTTGACGGGAATACTAACACCTACTTCTGGTGATGTAACAGTTAATGGTTACCATCCTCAAAAAGATCGAGAGCGTTTTGTTAAATCAATAGGTGTCGTATTTGGGCAAAGATCTCAATTATGGTGGGATATTGCAGTACAAGAATCATTTCGATTACTAAAAAAGGTTTATCAAATACCAGATAAGCAATATGAAGAACATATGGGTTATATCATACAGACTTTGGATATTGAGCCTTTATTAGATCAACCTGTAAGAAAGTTATCTTTAGGTCAAAGAATGAGATGTGAATTAGCAGCTGCGTTAATTCATAATCCACCTTTATTATTTTTAGATGAACCAACAATTGGATTAGATGTATTAGTAAAATTAAAAATTCGCGAGTTTTTAAAAGAGTTAAACCAAAAATATGGCACAACAATTCTTTTAACAACCCATGATATTTCTGATATTGAGGCATTGTGTGATCGAGTAGTTATGTTAGATGAAGGAAAAATCATATATGATGGAAAACTTGAACAATTAAAAGGGCAATGGGGCGAAGAGAAAGAAATTCAATTCCAGTTTATTAAGCCAGTAAATCAAACTACATTATATGAATTGATCGGACGAACTGATGTAAAATGGAAAGAAGAAGAAGGCGAAAATATTTGGAGTGTTACATTACCGAATGATGAAACGCTTATTTCTATGATTATTGCAAAAGTAGTTCAATCAAATCCTGTTAAAGATATGAAGATGTTAGAAATTTCTACAGAAGAAATTATACGAAACATCTACCAAGAAGGTATTAGTAATGAGTAAGTATATTGAAATCATTAGAATCCGTTTTTTAATGATGTTAGCGTATCGTACTAATTATTACACTGGGATTGTTATTTATACGATTAATATAGGTGCTTATTTCTTTTTATGGAAAGCAATCTATGGTCACCAAGGATCAATTCAAGGTGTTTCAGTAAACCAAATGACGACTTATGTAGCAATTGCTTGGATGGCAAGGGCGTTTTATTTTAATAATCTTGACCGTGAAATTGCTGAAGAAATTGTAGAAGGTAAAGTAGCAATAGAACTTATTAGACCTTATAACTATTTACTTACTAAAGTGATGCAAGGGTTAGGTGAGGGGATTTTTAGATTCTTTTTCTTTTCAATTCCAGGCTTTATAATAGTAGCTTTAATTTTTCGGTTAGATGTTTCATTTAATTTAAAAACTCTAGGTTTATTTTTAATTGCTTCGATTTTCAGTTTTGCTATTAATACACAATTGAATTTATTAACAGGTTTAATGGCATTCTTCCTTCAAAATAATATGGGATTTATTCAAGCTAAACGTGTCATCATCGATTTATTTTCAGGTTTAACGATTCCAATCACGTTCTTTCCGGTTTGGGCACAAGATGTAATGAAGTACTTACCATTTCAAGGGATCAGCTATATTCCTAGTATGATTTTTGCTCAAGGCATAAAAGGTGAATTGATTTTAAGAGGCCTTTTATTTCAAGTAATTTGGATCATTATTTTATGTATCCCTATTACTCTTATATGGTATAAAGCTAAAAAGCATCTTGTTATACAAGGAGGTTAAAGAATGTTTTATTTAAATATATTTCTTCAATATTCAGGTCAATATTTAAAAACGAAATTACAATATAGAGCAAACTTCTTTTTATCATTTTTATCAGATTTGATGGCTCAGGCTGTAAATTTAATTTTTATATTATTAGTTTTCAATCATACTTCACTTATTGAAGGGTGGAACCGAGATGAAATTGTATTCATTTATGGTTTCTTTTTAGTTCCGTTTGCTCTTTTTGGTTCATTTTTTAATATATGGGATTTTAATGATCGTTACATCGTAAAGGGAGAGTTTGATCGTATTTTAACTCGACCAATTCATAGCCTTTTTCAAGTAGTATTAGAGAAAATGGAGTTAGAATCGTTACTAGGTGCTATTACTGGATTGATTATTATGATCTATGCAGGTTTTAAGTTAGGACTTTCAATCACTTGGTATGATCCATTTTTATTTCTATTAATGGCTTTTGGTGGAATGTTTGTTTATGCCGGAATCTTTATTGCTTTAGCAAGTATCGGTTTTTGGTCAGATGCAAGAACGTCAATTATGCCGTTAATGTATAATATAGGAAACTATGGTCGTTATCCGATTAATATTTATCATCCAATCATTCGCTTTGTATTAACATGGATTTTACCATTTGCATTTGTTGGTGTTTATCCGGCTGCGTATTTTCTACGTAGAAGTGAATGGTATGTCTATTCATTTTTAACGCCTGTTATGGGATTAATTGTTTTTGTTATATCTGTTTTAATTTGGAACCAAGGTGTAAAAAAATATAAAGGTGCGGGTAACTAAGCAGTATTCTATTTCAATAGCTTGTTTCATAAATTGAAATGAGGTGATTGAAATGGGAACTGCTTTTTTCTTTTTTATTTCTATCTTTGCAATTTTGTATAGTCTAGTGTATTTATGGAATACTTCAACTACAAAAGTCAATAAAAGTCTTATTTCAATTAATAATTACATTCTTTTATTTTTAATATATGGAACGGTACTTATCGGCTTTAGCGCAGTGTATTTTATACTAGAGCGCGGGCCACATCCAATTTTAATTGAGCATTCTATTCCTATTGAAGGGACTAATTACCATATAATGGGGTTATGCCTATATTTTAGCGCAATCACTCTTTTGTCTGTAGGCTATGGGGATATTGTACCAGTGGGGATCGGAAGATGGGTTGCTATGGTCGAAGCGCTCATCGGTTATACGATGCCAGCGGCTTTTGTTTTACAAGTATTTAAAGAAGAACGTTAATATTTATGATTAAGGAGATTATTATGACTGTTGAAATTGGAATCAAAGCACCGGAATTTACTTTACCAGCAAGTAATGGAGAAGATGTAACTTTATCAGACTTTAGAGGTAAGAAAGTAGTTCTTTACTTTTACCCAAAGGATATGACACCAGGTTGTACTACGGAAGCTTGTGACTTTAGAGATTCATATGAAAGGTTTATGAATAGTGGAACTGTCATTTTAGGAATAAGTCCTGATCCTATAAAAAGACATGAAAAATTTATAGAAAAACATCAATTACCATTTTTATTACTTTCAGACGAAACAACTGAAGTTGCAAAGTTATATGATGTATGGAAGTTAAAGAATAATTTTGGTAAGGAATATATGGGAATAGAACGTACAACATTTTTAATTGATGAAGAAGGTTGTATCGGAAATGTTTGGCAAAAGGTTAGAGTAAAGAATCATGTTGAAGATGTTTATAGTGTCATTAGTCGTTCTTAAAATTGTACAAACTATTTTGGGTCAATTAATTTGATTTATGTTAAGTTTTTTTGAGAAAGAATCGTTTTATCTAAAAAAATCGAGCTTTTCGTCTATACCTATATGGCTTTCGAGAATACATTGGAGTATAGGGCATACCTCCTCAGATGATAGCATATTGAAGTGCGAGAGAATTCTCGCACATTTTTTTTGTTTTCATATATGGAATACAAGCATAGGCTAATTTTTTTAAGAAATTCTCAAAAAGTTGACAAATATTCTTGCAGTTGAATAAACTAATAATAAGTAATTAATTTTGGAACTATTTTATAGAAACGGGGAGAGCGGCGTTGCATAAGGAAAATATTCAAGATGCAATTTTACATTTAAAGAATAGCGGCGTACGTATTACACCTCAGAGGCATGCAATTATAGAATATTTAATAGGAAGTGGAACACATCCAACTGCTGATGAAATCTATAAAGCACTTGAGGGAAAATTTCCAAATATGAGTGTGGCAACAGTTTACAATAATCTCAGAGTATTACGTGAAGTAGGAATGGTTAAAGAATTAAACTTCGGTGATTCTTCTAGTCGTTTTGATTATATAACAACTGATCATTATCATATTATTTGTGAAAAATGTGGTGAAATGAATGACTTTCATTACGACGGATTAGAAGGAATTAATCTTTATGTTGAAAAGGAAACGGGATTTGAAGTAACCAATCATAGAATGGAAGTATACGGTATTTGTCCTAAATGTAAAGAAAAAACATTATCATTATAAAGCACATTACATAATTGTAATGTGCTTTATTTATTTTGCTATTGTTTAGCATCTCGTTTGCTATTATATTTTTCATTAAATTCTTTACCTTCTAATGAAGGATCTAATGTAAGTGGCTCATTACAATACATACAGATGTCAACTTTACCAAGCATTTTAGTCGTTTTGTTACAATTCGGACAGATGACTTGAATTGTTTTTGTAGACAGCATTCCGATCCAAAAATAAACAACTGTACTACCAATAATCGCTAAAAATCCCACAAGCATAAAGATCGTCATGACAATCTTATGATCTCTGAAAAATACACCACCATACATAATGATGAAGCCAATAAATAATAATGAAAGTGCAAACGTTCTTATATTATTAATTTTACTACTTTTCTTTTTTGCCACTTTGTCCACCCCATTCATTGTAAATATAGCATAAATGATGTAGGAAATGTTAGTGCTAACATGGAAATCGATTTGAACTTATATAATGAAATTGATGAAATTTGAATTTAAGCTAAATACAGGACATCTACTCATTAATTAATTGATAGTATCATCGGATGGTACTTGGTTTATCTTCAGCTTTTTGTTAAATAAATAAATTGGGAGATATAAAATCAAAAAATAGGGGAAAAGAATTAAGCCTAATACAATTAAGTAATATGGCCATGGCCCAAAAAAGTCTAGCAAGTTTGCCCCAGCAGGTTTAGCTCTTAAAAATAAGTAGTTTCCTTTTATCACATAATCCAGTAAGTAAATAGGTATAGCCAATAAAATTATATAGAAGAATGACTTTAATAATGAACGGAGAGTTTGAGTATATCCAAAGATAAATGTCATATAACAAATAGAAATAATGATTCCTCCGTGAGTAGTGAAAAATTGTATATATTTAAAATGAGGGAAGCTATATTTAATATCTGGAGTAAGTACAGCTTGGATAGCCCCAGCTAATCCCAAAAAATAGATAATCTCATAAACTTTATAATTTTTTTGTAATAAGTGTATAACAGCATAGATACATACTTATACCGCATAGTTGGAGAGGTAAATGAATCTCCTCAATCCCACTGGTTCGTTTTAATAAGCCATCCATATAATAGAAATTCTACTGTAAGCATTGAGATGATTAATAGGGTACGGAGGAATAAATCTACTTTTTTCTTATTGTTTATTAAATTTCTAAAGTAAAAAAAACAGATAAGAAGGAGGAGAATGATTAATAATGTAATTATGTGTTGCTTTGAAAACAATACGAAACCATTCATTAATTACACCTCTCTCAAATCGGATAGATGATATTGAACAATTCGCTACTGTTAAGTTTATTCAGCTTGTTTGTATTAAAGTATTATGACTTACTATTTATATGTCCAAATACATGTGTATTCTATTTAGAAAAGAGTTTACATCTTTTTTTAAAAAAACTTTCAAAAAGTGTTGACGGTGTGATTTTTCGATGTTATATTATTATATGTCGCCAAGAGATGACGGCGTCGAAATAAAAATGATTTAAAAAAATGTTGACAGGCTATTCTGAGAATGTTAATATGAGAAAGTCGCTAATGACGCGACGGAATGAACTTTGAAAACTAAACAAAACATGAAGTAAACGTCAATTATTAGTTTTTTGAGCAATACAAGATTTAAACTTAACTTTTATGGAGAGTTTGA
>NZ_JBHVPN010000015.1:0-124942 GCF_042887255.1 Gottfriedia sp. NPDC057948 | reverse complement strand
TACCAAAAAACAGACTAAATGGACAACTAAAACAAAAAATGCCACGAAAAATTCGTGGCATTTACTTGACGAAGTCTTTTTTCAACAGCGTGAAAACAAACCTTCATTTTAAAAGGTTTGTTTTTATTGGACTTATTTATTTAATTTAATTTAATTTTTGAGTGTTTGATTCGTCTAAACTAACTGTAGAGCCTTTAAATGATCTTTTTGGTAGACTCCAATTATAATGTACCGATAATAGTCTAAGTAGAACAATAACAATGAATAGGAATAAAAGTTCAAATTTTGTATCAACAAATTTATTTCCAATTAAAACGCCTACAAGTATTGCCCAAAAAGCATAAACTTCTGAATGTAATACCATTGGTTTTCTTTTTGCAAGTAGATCTCGTACGATTCCGCCACCGATTCCAGTTAAGACAGATGCTACAATAACAGCGCTAACAGGTAATTTTAATTCCATGGCATAATTTGCACCGAGAATTGCAAAAGCGGATAAACCGATTGAATCGAATAAAATATCTAATTTTTTAAATGGTTTATTTGATAATTGCGGAAAGAAAAAGATAATTGTCATCGCAACTAAAGCAATTGTAAAATTTGTTGTTTGATTCCATAAATAGTTAATTGGATAACCTATTAATAGATTACGTAATGCACCGCCACCAAAGGCTGTAGCAAAGCCCAGAATATAGACACCAAATAAATCGTAGTCTTCTTCCATCGCAACTACTGCACCACTTAATGCAAAGGAAATAGTACCAATAATGCTAAATAAATCCCATGTTTCCAAAAAGCAATTCCCCTGCCCTCCAATAAAAAGATGAAAAATAGTCCAGATATCATTATAATAAAGAGACAGTTAAGAGTAAAGAATATTTATTGCTTAGAATTGGTTAAAGAAAAGGTGGAATTTTGTGTCGAATGAAATGAGAGAAAAAGCCATTTTAGTTGGATGTCAGCTTCAAAATGTAGATGATGATCGTTTTAATTATTCATTGGATGAATTAGCATCACTTACGAAAACGGCAAATGGAGAAGTGGTTTTAATAACTTCACAAAAAAGAACTAAATATCATCCAGCATTATACATAGGGACAGGTAAAGTAGAAGAGTTAGAGGCCGCAATTGCAGAGTTAGAACCTGATGTTGTTATTTTTAATAATGAACTGACTCCATCTCAAATTCGTAATTTATCTGCAAGATTAGAAAAAAGAGTAATTGACCGTACACAATTAATATTAGACATATTTGCACAGCGAGCGAAAACAAAAGAAGGTAAATTACAGGTTGAATTGGCTCAATTACAATATTTGATGCCAAGATTAGTTGGTCAAGGCACAGAGTTATCAAGACTTGGTGGAGGTATTGGTACAAGAGGGCCTGGAGAAACAAAACTAGAATCTGATCGTCGTCATATTCGAAAACGTATTGATGATATTAAACAGCAATTAAACATAGTCGTTGAACATCGTAAACGTTATCGTGAGCGACGTAAGAAAAATGAAATGTTTCATATTTCGTTAGTAGGTTATACAAATGCAGGAAAATCAACGTTATTTAACCGACTAACTAAATCTGATGTGTATGAACAAGATTTACTGTTTGCGACATTAGATCCTACAACAAGAAAATTTGTTTTATCAAATGGTATGACAACTTTACTAACAGATACGGTTGGTTTTATTCAAGATTTACCAACTTCACTTATTGCTGCATTCCGTTCAACACTCGAAGAAGCAACGGAAGCAGATTTCATTCTTCATGTTGTCGATGCATCTCATGAAAATTATAAAAACCATGAAGTAACAGTTTCTAAATTATTGAATGATTTAGATGTTGAAAATATTCCAATTTTAACTGTCTATAATAAAATAGATCAAGTTCATGAGGACTTTGTACCGTCACCATCTGAAGGTTTTATTGAAATGAGTGCTTTAAATGAAGATGATTTAAGTAAATTACGTCAAAGAATTGAATTTGAATGTAAGCAGTATATGGAATATTTTGAGGCATTTGTACCAGCATACGAGGGCAAATTGATTCATGAAATCAAAAAATTAACGATGATTGAATCAATCAACTTTAATGAAGAAGCAGAAATCTATCAAATTACTGGTTACGTTTTCAAGGAACATTCAATTTATGATACAGTTAGAAGATATAGAATACATAAGGAGCAATAATCAATGCTAGAATTTTTATCAAACGGGGAAAAAATTGCACCATTAGTGGCAGATGTTGAAATATTAATTTCAGAAGCCCATAAAGAAATTGACGAAGTGATTGAGTATAACCAATTCAAAGTTTTACAAAGCTTTCGAAAGCATAAAGTGAGTGATAGTCATTTTATCCCAACAACTGGTTATGGTTATGATGATATCGGAAGAGATACATTAGAGGAAATTTTTGCAGATGTTTTAGGTGGAGAAGCTGGTTTAGTAAGACCGCAAATCATTTCTGGAACCCATGCAATTTCAACTGCTTTATTTGGCGTACTAAGACCAGGAGATGAGCTTTTATATATTACAGGGAAGCCGTACGATACATTAGAAGAAATCGTAGGGATACGTGGGGAAAGTGGAAATGGCTCATTAAAAGACTTTGGGATTGGATATGAATCAATCGAATTAGTAAATGACGAACGAATCAATTATGAAAAAGTAGCAAATAAAATGACAAGTAATACAAAAGTAATCGGTATTCAGCGTTCAAAAGGATACGGAACAAGACCTTCATATACAATTGAACAAATTAAAGAGATGATTGATTTTGTAAAAGAGATTGATCCAAATGTCATTGTTTTTGTAGATAATTGCTATGGTGAGTTTGTTGAAAAACTTGAGCCATGCCATGTAGGAGCAGATTTAATGGCAGGTTCATTAATTAAAAATCCTGGTGGTGGACTTGCCAAAACAGGTGGTTATATTGTAGGACGTAAAGATTTAGTTGAAAAATGTGGCTATCGTTTAACATCTCCAGGTATTGGACGTGAAGCTGGTGCTTCTCTTTATGCGTTACAAGATATGTATCATGGATTTTTTATGGCGCCACATATTACTGGTCAAGCATTAAAAGGTGCATTATTTACTGCAGCGTTCTTAGAAAAGCTTGGAATGAACACAAACCCTTCATGGGATGCAGTAAGAACCGATTTAATACAATCTGTTCAATTTGATGATAAAGAAAAAATGATCGCATTTTGTCAGGCAATTCAAGCGGCTTCACCAATCAATGCTCATTTTACGCCAACAGCAAACTACATGCCTGGATACGAAGACGATGTAATTATGGCAGCGGGGACATTTATCCAAGGTGCAAGTATTGAATTAACGGCAGATGGTCCAATAAGAGCTCCATATGTTGCGTATGTTCAAGGTGGTTTAACTTATGCTCATGTGAAAATCGCAATTTGCTCAGCAGTTAATTCTTTAATTGAAAAAAATCTATTAGAAATTTAAAACAAAATAGCTCATGACCTCTAGTCATGAGCTATTTTATATATGAAAATAATTGGGGACTTACTTTCATAATGAAGAAGGTTCGATCTATACTTATATCTTACAGGTTAATTCTTAAATTAACCTTAACACTATCGTTAAAATTCGATAATAATTATCTAATATTGTATTAAGGTTAGGAGTATGCGACTATATAGAAGTGGGTAAACAGCATAGATTTAGTAATGAGCGGAGGAAAAACAATGGAAAATCTACCTAATTGTCCTAAGTGTAATTCAGCATATACATATGAAGATGGAAATCTTTTAATTTGTCCGGAATGTGGTTATGAATGGACAACGGAAACAGAACATACAAATTACGAAACAAAAGTAGTAAAAGATGCTAACGGAAATATTTTAAATGATGGGGATTCAGTTACAGTAATAAAAGATTTAAAAGTAAAGGGCACATCACTTGTCGTTAAAATTGGTACAAAAGTGAAAAGTATTCGATTAGTTGAAGGTGATCACGATATCGATTGTAAAATTGAAGGTTTTGGTGCCATGAAGTTGAAATCTGAGTTTGTTAAAAAAGCGTAATTTTGTTAATTTTAAATTCTATAAAAGAACAAATGCATCAAGTCAAAAGGCTCGATGCATTTGTTTTATTTTACGAAAGAAAATAAAAATAATAGTTTGATATAAATTAATATTTGTTAAAATAAAAGAGATATAAATTAAACGCTTACATTCAAAGATATGATTGCAATTATTTTTTGCAAATCGCACAACTAAAAGAAGGTGTAAAAATGAATAATCGAGCGCATAATTTTGCAATGGATTATGTGAATTCAGAGGAAAAACAAAAAATGCTATATAATCGGACACTATTGATGGTTAGCATTTCGCAAATTTTTGGTGGAGCTGGATTAGCAGCAGGAGTTACTGTCGGTGCACTATTAGCTCAACAAATGCTAGGGACAGATGCTTTTACTGGTCTTCCGGCATCCCTTTTTACACTTGGTTCAGCAGGAGCGGCATTAATTGTTGGTAGGCTTTCTCAAAGATCCGGTCGACGAATCGGGCTTGCTGCAGGGTTTTTTACAGGTGGACTTGGAGCAATTGGAGTAGTAATTGCGGCAATGACAAACAGTATTATCCTTTTATTTGCATCACTCTTGATTTACGGTGCAGGAACAGCAACCAATTTGCAAGCTAGATATGCGGGAACTGATTTAGCAAATAATAAACAACGTGCAAAAGCGATTAGTATCGCAATGGTTTCCACAACATTTGGTGCTGTTGCAGGTCCTAATCTAGTAGGCCCTATGGGGAAATTTGCAGTCTCCATTGGCGTCCCAGCACTTGCAGGTCCATTCATTTTATCCGCAACTGCTTTTATTTTAGCCGGCCTTTTTCTTTTCATAATGCTTAATCCAGACCCGTTGATTTTAGCAAAAATAATCGAGTCAAATAATACACATAAAGTGGATGTGGCTCATTCTACACAAATTGAAAGTATAAAAGCAAAGAGGGGTATTGCTGTAGGAGCAACGACAATGGTACTAACGCAAATAGTAATGGTTGCTATTATGACAATGACACCTGTTCACATGAAACATCACGGGCATGGACTAAACGAAGTAGGTGTAGTGATTGCGTTCCATATTGGCTCAATGTATCTTCCTTCACTCATTACAGGTATTCTTGTAGATAAAATAGGGAGAACAGCTATGTCGATTGCATCTGGAGCCACTTTATTACTAGCAGGAGTAATAGCCGCATCAGCACCAAGTGATTCGATGATTCTCCTAGTAGTTGCTCTTTCTTTACTAGGATTAGGATGGAATTTTGGACTAATCAGTGGAACTGCTCAAATCGTTGATTCAACTGATTCTACTACACGCGCCAAGACCCAAGGAACTGTGGATGTATTTGTCGCACTAGCAGGGGCGTCAGGTGGCGCATTGTCTGGAATGATTGTTGCGAATTCAAGTTATGCAACATTATCATTAGCTGGAGGAATCTTATCCCTAATCCTTATCCCAGTCGTGATTTGGTCGCGCGGAGGAAATAAAGAACATGAACAAGGTCTTCATATGTAAAATGAAATTTAATTTATAAAATTTATAGGAGCTGATTAATCAGCTCCTATTTCACAATTTGCACGCTTGTTAAGAAGTTTAATTGTTTTCTCAAATTGAATTCGTACACAATTAAATAGAGCAAAGGGGGAAATATGAGAAAAATTTTAGGTTATTTCATACTAATAATATTATTGATCAGTCTAACCAGCTGTTCCTTAAGCAAAAACACAAATAAGGATATTTTTCATTATAAAAATTCTTATGTCGGTAATAACAGTGCCGTAGGAAATATTATAAAACGATTACCGAATCATAATGAATTCACCAAAATGTCACTCCAAACAAAAAAGAAGCCTTATGGTATAACAATTGATTATAAGAATTTACCAGCTAATACTAAAAATATTGTAATAAATAATGCTACTTACTTATTTGCATTGATCAAAAATGTAGATTGGATTGTTTTTGAGTTTGCTGATCAAACATATACTGTGACAAGACAACAACTGGATGAATGGTATGGAAAAGATTTAAGTTCTTATACGAATGAAAAGGAACTAGAGGAACTAATCCACACTAAATTAAAAGATAAAAACAAGGTAGATCAGTTATTAAAGAAATAAAATCTATCCATTATGAAAGTGATTGATAAATTATAATAGTCTAATAGATTTAGGAAATAGAAAAAGTAGTAAACGGATATAAAGGGGTAAATGAATGTCTATTTTAACAAATCAATCTGAATTTAAAGTTCTAATTGAAAATGAATTAATTCCGTATGTAAACCTCAAGAGTGAACGTCCAAATGACCCAATAGTAGTTAAGAATATTCCAGAAGGTTGGAAATGCATTGGATCAGGTAATTATGCTGCTGTTTTTATACATCATTCTGAACCAAAAGTGGTTGTTAAAGTTTATGGAAAAGATCTAGATGGTTTAGAAAAAGAAGTTCAAGTCTATAAAAAATTAGGAGAGCATCCAGCTTATTCGAAATTGATCCAATACGGTGAAACATATCTAGTATTAAAAAGATTAGAAGGAATTACGTTATACAACGCACTTGCAAATGGTAATCGAATTCCTGAGAGTGTAATTAAAGATGTAAATATTGCACTTAAGTATGCGATAAGTCGTGGCTTAAATCCATACGACGTTCACGGGAAAAATGTGATGATGAAAGATGGTAGGGGATACGTTGTAGATATATCTGACTTTTACAAAAAAGGAAAGGATGAAAAGTGGGAAGATTTAGTCAAAGCTTACTACAAACTATATAAAAAAACTTTGTATAAAGTACCTATAAAAATCCCGTTAAAATTCCTAGATTTTACTAGGCACTCATATAGATTTTACAAAAAATTGAAGAGAAAGTTTTAAGATAGACTACGTTGGGAGATGTTACGACAAGTTTAATAGGTAATATAATTGTACATTTCATATGACTGCAATGGATACAAAAAATAGAGATAGCTGTAAACATAAGAAGACTAGCATACGGGCTAGTCTTCTTATGTTTACAGTTCTTCATATTTTTTTATTATTTTCCGACAGAAGACTCCCTCTTCAATCGTGTGAAGGGCAAAGCTAACGTTAAGGGGGAGATGAATGTCGGTTGGCGATAGTCAAAACTTTCCTCTCCATGATACAATAGGAACAATTGTTCTTGTAAAGTGAGGTGAAAAACAGTGTTAGTCAACAAGGCTTACAAATTCCGTATTTATCCGAATAAGGAACAAGTGGTTCTTATCAATAAAACAATCGGATGTGGTCGTTTTGTATTCAATCGCTTTTTAGCGCAATGGAATGACACATACGAAGAAACAGGCAAAGGATTAACCTACAATACGTGTTCTGCTGAATTACCCCAACTTAAAAAAGAATTAGTATGGCTAAAAGAAGTGGATAGCATTGCCCTTCAATCTTCATTAAAAAACCTTGCTGATTTGTATGCACGATTCTTCAAGAAGCAAAACAAAGCACCACGCTTTAAGTCTAAAAAGAATAGAGTACAATCCTACACGACAAAAGAAACAAACGGAAATATTGCCATTGTAGGCAATAAAATCAAGTTACCAAAACTTGGTCTTGTTCGTTTCGCCAAAAGTCGTGAAATAGAAGGACGTATTTTGAATGCAACCGTTAGACGTAATCCTAGTGGTAAATATTATGTATCCGTTCTTGCAGAAGTAGAAGTACAACCCTTAGAAAAAACAGGCTCTTCTGTTGGTCTTGATCTTGGAACAAAAACCTTTGCTATTCTTTCAGACGGAACAAAATACAAAAATCCAAAATGGCTTCAAACATTAGAAAAAAAGTTACTTGATGCACAGCGCGTTCTGTCCAGGCGACAGCAGTTAGCCTTGAAACGAAAATGTAAATTGGATGAAGCGAAAAACTTTCAAAAACAAAAACGTAAAGTAGCTCGCATCCACGAAAAAATCACCAACGTACGAACAGACTACTTGCAAAAAATCTCTACTGAAATTGTCAAAAAACACGATATCATTGGTATTGAAGATTTGCAAGTATCGAATATGCTAAAGAATAAAACACTAGCTAAGGACATTAGTGAAGTATCTTGGGCAAAATTTCGAACCATGCTGGAGTACAAAGCGAAATGGTATGACAAGCAAGTAATTGCTGTATCGAAAACCTTCGCTAGTTCTCAACTTTGTTCGTGTTGCGGATACAAAAACAAAGACGTTAAGACTAAAAACCTTCGTGAGTGGGATTGCCCTTCCTGTGGCACACAACACGACAGGGATATTAACGCAGGACAAAATCTTAAAGATGAAGCGATAAGACTTCTAACCATAGGGACTATGGGGATAGCCTAATCAATTAGAAGCCTATAGGCTACTGTACTTAGGAATCTCCCACTTCAAACAACCCGTAAGGGTGTTAAGTGGTGAGTAGTTCAAGAAAAGGATTAATTCGCTCCTCATTTTGTACTCTTTTTTCACTAAGATTTATTTAAATAAAGCTGTTTTCATTTATTCATAGTTATATAGAAATATCTGGGTGATCTTCATAATTTAACAATTGCTTATGACTATAAAACTTCTCAAAAATGATGCCCATTAAATAGTAAAAGACTAAGCCAAAACATAAATGAATAAGTGTAAATTTAATACCAAATGAAGTAATTTCATAGATAACGACAGGTATTTTAGCCGTTGTCCAAACTCCTAAAAAGAAAACAACATAGCGAATACTTGCTCCTTTTTTCAATAAGAGTACCGCAATCGGAAAAGCTAGGTATAGAGGACCAGCTGCAATACCTCCTAGTAATAGTGCAAACAAAACACCGTAAATACCAGATTTATCTCCCATATATTTTATAAGAGTTTCTTTCTCAACCCATTTATCAAGTAAGCCAACAAAAATTAAAACAGGTGGGAGGAGAAATAACATATTTAAAATACTATTTCCAGTTAAATGAAATGCTTTCATTCCAAGTGAGTGGTTTATGAATGTTAGAACGAAGAACGCTACTAATAAAATAAAAAAGAAACGATATTTTTTTAATTGACTCATACCATGACCAACCAAATAATATATGCAAATAAAAGAGACATTAAAAGTCCACTTGCATTACGTGCATATGCAAAACTTCTTCCAAATAATTTTTGTTCCATCGGTAATGTAATAATTCCTACTGACATTAAAGTTGACATGAAAACTGCTACTTGTGGTAATCCAGCACCATTTTGGACTAATGTTTCTCCAAGAGGAAAAACAATGAAACTAGGAATAAGTCCAACAGATCCAATTAATGTAGATAGTATAATTCCTTTCACTCCAGAGTGTTCCCCAATAATTGATGAAACCATTGTAGGCGTTAATAAAGATAAGGATAGTCCTACAAATAACATAATAGTTAAAACTTCAGGCAAAATATTACAAAACATTTTCCAAGATTTTAATAGAGCTTCTTTCGTTTTTTTTCGATCTTTTATAAAAGAAATAGTCGTCAGGATTATTGCTAAACTGTATAGGATCGATGCATTAATCATAACTTTTCTCCTTCTTTCCATTCATTGTATTTGTTTATGAAAAAGGTTAAATTTTTAAGCTTTTCTTCAATGTCTATTTGAAATTCTTCTAATTTTTCTTTTCCAACTTCAGTAATTTTGTACATCTTGATTGGTTTATCTTGTTCTGATGTACCTAAATAAGACTTAACAGCACCTTCAGTCTCTAATTGCTTTAGAGTTCGATATAATATGGAACTGTCAATTGGATTGATTGGTAGTTCTTCCTGACACTTTTGCAAAAGTTTCCCTCCATAACGATCTCCCTCTGTTAAAAACAATAAAAGAAATGCCCCAGTATGTCGGCCTGTATGTTTCATAAATAGTAAACCTCCTAAATTCGTATAATTTCCTCACAACGTATTATTTAAAACTGTTAATAACAGTATACTGTTATTAACAGTAATATGTTACTAACAGTATAAATAATCTTTTAAGTTAATTCAACTCTAACTTTAATAAAACTTTATCTTTCCGAGGGGGTGAGGGATTGGATGATTTAGGAGTCATAAGAGAATTTTTATAGGTGACGATTGTTTTTTTACTATTTAAAAAATATAAAGATATTTTTATAACAATAATAATATAATAAAAAACAATAATAATTTATTGTAAAACGATAAAATGTATGGTAAATTCAAATTGAAAATAATTTAGTGAGGTGCTTTTATGAAACGAGGGTCAACTCTCTTTTTAAAAATAGTAGTGATTCTTATTGGGCTCCCAGTTCTTGCATTGTGTATATTTGTAGTTCCAAAGATTGCAGAATTTGCTTCTGAGCTATATCCAAATATTGCTTTAATGAAATATTTCATTTTTATCGATCTATATGCTGCAGCGATTCCTTTCTATTTTGCTCTTTATCAAGCTTTTAAACTTTTAAGCTACATTGATAAAAACAAAGCTTTCTCGGAATTATCGGTTAACGCATTAAAGAAAATAAAATTTAGTGCAATCGCAATCAGTGTTTTGTATGTACTAGGGTTGCCACTTTTTTATTTAATTGCTGATATGGATGACGCTCCAGGAATTATCGTTATTGGCATGGTCTTGATTTTTGCTTCAATGGTAATTGCAGTCTTTGCAGCCGTTCTCGAAAGGCTTTTGAAAGAAGCGATTGATATAAAATCAGAAAATGATTTAACGGTCTGAGGTGAAGAACATGGCAATTATTATCAATATTGACGTGATGTTGGCAAAAAGGAAAATGAGTGTAACCGAGCTTTCGGAAAAGGTTGGGATTACGATGGCGAATCTTTCTATATTGAAAAACGGTAAGGCAAAAGCGATTCGTTTTGCAACTTTAGAAGCAATTTGTAAGGCTTTAGAGTGTCAACCAGGAGATATTTTAGAGTATCAAAATGATGGAGACAACAAATAGATCGTTGAGATTGATATCAATTTATGAAGGAGAGCTAATTGTGAATTTAATACTTCAAAAGGCTGAGTCACATTTGATAAGAGCGGTTAAACAACTTGTTCGATTTGGTTGGGAGCAAGCTTTATCATGTATTTTTCCTGTTGTGATTTTTGCCTCTTTAGCTTTTACTAAAATTGTGCCACTTCCATTTCTGCCAAGATATGATTGGTTACTATTAATCTGTATTTTGATGCAGTGGTTAATGGTGCGTACTAAGCTTGAAACATTGGATGAATTAAAGGTCATCACACTGTTTCACCTAATCGGACTTGCACTTGAACTTTTTAAGGTACATATGGGCTCTTGGGCTTATCCTGGGGAAGGATACTCCAAACTATTTGGAGTGCCACTATATAGTGGCTTTATGTACGCAAGTGTTGCCAGTTATTTATGTCAAGCATGGAGAAGGTTGAATGTTGAACTAATTAATTGGCCACCATTTTTTGTAGTTGCTTCACTTACAGCAGCCATTTATTTGAATTTCTTTACTCACCATTTTTGGATGGATGTTCGTTGGTGGTTATCAGGGCTTGTCATAATTGTTTTTTGGAAATCTTGGGTTACTTATAAAGTTAATGGGACTAGGTACCGTATGCCAATCGCACTATCTTTCGTGTTAATCGGATTTTTTATATGGATAGCCGAAAATATTGCAACGTTTTTTGGTGCTTGGCAATATCCTAATCAATCGGTTGCATGGAGTTTAGTACATCTAGGTAAAGTAAGTTCATGGCTCTTATTAGTAATTGTAAGCTTTCTAATCGTAGCAACGTTAAAGAGGGTTAAAGGCAAGAACACTAAAAAAGCAAAAATGTAGAAGTATTTATGTTTGGCATCAAAAAAAATAACCTGTATCTAAGATTAACTAGTAATCTGATACAGGTTTATTTAATAATTTGTATCGTTAGTATATTTCTAAACCTAATATACTTCCTACTTACCGATAAGATTCATAAACCCTTTGTATATTAGGAAAAGGGAGAAAATTAAAATAGCTAAAATACCAATTAAATCTGTTAATGGCTCTACACTTGATAAGAATGTGCCTGCTAAAGGCATTTTGATTAAAGCAAAACCAGCAATAATACTAGCTAACATTAAAAAAATTCTTTCCATTCATTCATCCCTCCATTCAATATATTTTATGTGCAAGTAAAATGTAAGTGCTTTCAAATGCAAGCTTTTATGAAAAATGTGCGTTTGTCACGGAAAATTAGGGGCTGTTTTCATATGATTGCACTTAGGGAAATTAAGAGGAGTGTGGCATTTAGGATATTATTTAATCTTTTAATAGATTTAGTTTTCTAGTTCCTTTTACATAGATGTGTAGTCGAGCTATTTCTTTCCTTTCTTTTAACCACTTTTTAATCTAATCGCCGTTTCACTTTATATTCTCTTTCATCTATTAATAGAAATTAATAATAATAGGAGTGAAGAATAATTGAGTTCAAGGCATAAACATGATGTATAGCAGAATCTATGAAGTGCATTTCATTAAAGAAATTGAATACTATTTAAAATAGACATTTTTAGGAGGTTTTAATGAAAAGAATTAGTCTGTTCAAGCTATCGTTTATCATATTACCTTTACTACTTGTCGCTTGTCGTTTCACCCCTTCAGAAAGCCAATCAATTATAGATTGGGTAGACTTTGTTAGATGGAATGGGGTTGAGTACTATGGCATACAATCAGGAATTTTAGCTAATGAAGATTTTATTGATGAAAAAGTAGGGGAAGTAAAATTCAGGGTAGCAGATCATGTTACAAATCCCAGTTATAAAATAAAAGATGGAGATGCAGCATTCCATGAGAAAGGAACGGGAATTTTTTCAATCAAGGATAATCCTGAATTAATTGCCTTAAAAGATAAAACTGCAATAAATGGATATAGAATCTATTATGCAAAAGGAACAACTGATTATAAGTGGTATTTTAAAGATGTACCAATCGAAAAAGTAGATTTGATTGAAATATACCAATCTTATTCAACTAGCGCGAAAAAGATATATGAGATTAAAGACAAAGAAAAAATAGTTAACTTTCTAGATATCTTAAAGAATAGTAAGGAAGATTCAAATTTTCAACCAAATAATGCTAATAAAAACCCTACTCAATATGAAATTATATTGTATACAGACGAACCAATCGCCTATAAGTATAATATCGAATTTGACGGTATTAACTACTATTGGCATCCGTGGGATACATCCATTTTGTCAAATGAGATTGGAAAATTTATTCCAAAATAATTTTTTTATATACATGTGAAAGTGATATTCAGGCAAATAATAGTAATGAATTTTTAGTACCTCAAGCATCATTTTTTTTACTTCATTAAAAAAATTGGAACTAGTACTCCAATTGCTGATCTCTATAATGTAGCCTATTTAGATCAGAATGGAAAAAGTATCGAATATTTTATTCAAAAATGAAACTCACAAACTTTTTATTGAGTTTTTACTTTACTACTTACTTTAGTATTTGTTGAGATATTGGAGTAGACACGAAGCTACCATTAACTCTCCGAATGTTATTTACTAAATGAAACAACAACTAGTAAAGAATGTGAAATAAAATATGAATCTAAAACATTTATTTTATACTAAACTCTACATAAAAATGGTAAAATATGGTTATATATTTGTCGCAATCGGATTTTTTACGGAGGGGCTATAATTGAGAAAGCCATATATATTTTTGATATGCGTAGCAATCCTAGCTTTATGCTTAGGTGGATTTTATTTTGAAAAAATGAAGTATACCAAAACAAAAAATGAAATATTAATTGGTTATAACTACACAAATTTCGGGAAAAATGTAATCAAATTTGATCCAGTAAAAGTAGAAAAACAAGAAAAATTAAATCAATTAGAAGAAATATTTTTATTTAGTAAAAAAATAGAAAAACCAATTGTTGATTTAGCTAAATATGATGTCCAGTTATCATTCAGAAGTCCAATAGATGAAACAGTTGAATATAGTTCATTACTTTGGTTCACAAAAAGTGGTGCAATCATAAAAATTAATGGATTTAACTGATATCGAAGTGTTGGTATTGAGAATGCCAAATCAATAAAAAATATAATAAATTACATAGAGTTGTAATGATTAAATAATGTTTAGTAAATAAGTTGTCATGGCAACTTATTTTTTTATGTTATAAGGAAGAGTTGGTTGAATATTTAATAGTAGCAGAAATGATATAATATTGTAGTGGTTTAAAAAGCAAACTTATTAATTAAACTTTAAGTTGGTGATTGAATGTTTCGTTTCTTTAAATCTAAAAAGAAGGTAAGCTTCAGTGAACAATTATGTGAACTGCAAAAGATTGGTATAGAATTAAATTCAAATTTAAATGAAGAATTAATACTTGCTGAGTATAGTGAAGAGGAATTTGAGAATGAACCTTATCTACTATTATTAATTGCATTAGGTAGTGAATTGGAGCTAAACGAAAATTATAATAACTGCTCAAATGAAATATGGTATTTGGATACGGAATGTATTGAGGACACAGGAGATTATGTTCGAATTGCAGAAAGAATTAAAGACTTATCAAAAAATTACCTAGATCTTAAAAATATTAAAGATTATGTAGATATTGAAAATCAAGAGGCATCAATTTCTTTTACTTTAGATGAAGAAGATTATTGTTGGAAGTTAGAAGTAAATGATGACTGGATTGATGAGAAAATTATTGTTAAGTTTAATGATTTATTAGAAATAAAAAATTCGAATAAGAGAGTTTATATTCTAGATTTAAGAGGACAAGATTGTTTAGTTGGTATTTATTCCAAGGAACAAGTAAAGAAGTTAAATAACTTACTCAAAGAATATAAATTTGTATCATTATAAAACAACAAAAACTTGATATTTAACTATTGTGCTAAAGTATTATGGATAAAAGGAAAAAATGTTGAGGGAATGTAAAGAAAGGAAGTGTAAAACGATGGAATTGGAAACGGTTATGCAGGAGTTAGAAGCACTTGGTAAGGAACGGACCAAAAAGACATACATAAGTAATGGTGCACATGAGCCACTATTTGGGGTGGCAACAGGGGCAATGAAGCCGATCGCTAAGAAAATTAAAATGGATCAGCAATTAGCGAATCAATTATATGCTACAGGTAATTACGATGCGATGTATTTTGCGGGGATCATTGCAGAGCCTTTGAAAATGACTGAAGAAGACTTTGAAAGCTGGATTGATGGAGCTTATTTTTATATGCTTTCAGACTATGTAGTTGCTGTTACTTTAGCTGAAGGAGATATTGCGCAAGAGGTAGCCGATAAATGGATTGCAAGCGGAGATGAACTGAAAATGTCAGCTGGTTGGAGCTGCTACTGTTGGCTTTTAGGGAATCGATCGGATACTGAATTTGACGCACTCAAGATTTCAAATCTGCTTGACAAGGTGAAAGATACAATCCATGAATCTCCTGAACGAACAAAATCTGCAATGAATAATTTTGTTTACACAGTAGCCATTTCATATTTACCTCAACATGAAAAAGCGGTGGAAACTGCAAAAGCTATTGGACCAGTCGAAATGAAAAAGGACAAGAAAAAAAGCACCATTTTACATTGCTCTGAAAAAATTCAAAAAGATTTAGATAAAGGATTATTAGGATTTAAACGTAAACATGTAAGGTGTTAAAATCGTCAAAAGAAAAAGCTGAATCATTTTTTCGATTCAGCTTTTTCTTTAATCTTGATATGACTTTTTTCTATTTTTGAAAATAAAAAAGTAGCTTAAGAAGATAATGAGAATTAAACCTAAACTAATAAAGACTCCCATTCTTTGAGTTGCGTGAACTAATCCACCTGAGACCCCCACTAGTATTAATAGAATGCCTAAATAAGAAGTGAAAGGATAACCGAACATTTTAAAATGATCATTATGATTTCTTTCTTTTCTTAGTTTAATTTGTGATGATAAGATTGTTGTCCAATTCAAAATCATCATAACGCCTGCTGCAGTTGTTATATATTCATATATTTTTCCCGGTAGAATAAAAGATAATATTAAAGAAATAGCTACTGCAAACCCCGTTAGAAATAATGCTTTTAAAGCAGTTCCTCGCTTGTCCCTGTTAGCTATTCTTCTAGGTGCCTCACCATCCTCCGCTAAAGAAACCATAATGTTAGTAACTGAGAAAAGAGATCCCACCATCGTTGATAAAGCAGCACTAATAATAATTAAGTTGAAAAAGGAATCGATATAAGGAAAATGAAAAACGGATAAAGCTGAAACGAAAGGACTTTTTGATGCGTTAATTTTTGACCAAGGTACCATCATTAACACAAAGAAAATAGATGAAATATACACAGCAACTAGTGCAATAAGCATTCCGATTCCCGCTTTTGGAAATTCTTCTCTATTTTTCAATTCAGATGAAGCGATTCCAATTATTTCTATGCCTCCAAAAGAAAAGAATACAAATATTAAAGCCGACCACATTCCTTTCATTCCGGTTGCTAAAAATGGGTGAATGCTGTTTAATCCTTTTACTGAATTAGTTTCTGGGGTAATAATTTGGGCAATTAATAATATCCCAAATAAAATAAAGATAACTAAAGTAGATAATTTTATAATGGCGAAAATCGATTCTATTTTCCCGAAATTTTTGACTCCTAAAAGATTAATAGCAAATGCAATAATGACAAAGAAAACTGTAAAAATCAAAAGAGGAGCATTCGGGAACCAAAATTTAGCAAAGGTTCCAAGTGCTACAGCTTCACTAGAGATTATAAATACACCAGATAACCAATACATCCAACCAGATACAAATCCCATCGAGTTGCCAAATGCTTTTTTCGTATACGTTCTAAAAGAGCCTGGCTCAGGATCTGCTACTGTCATTTCCGCAAGTGCACTAAATACAAAAAAGGCGGTGATTCCACCAATTATGTAATTTAACAATATTGCTGGACCTGCTATTTGGATCGATAAACCAGTACCTAAAAAGAAACCTGCCCCTATGATCGAACCAATTCCAATCAAAGAAAGCTGCCACCAAGAAAGTTTAGATGTTTTTCCTTTTTCAAGATTAGCTCTTTTTTTGTCAAGTACTGCCTGTTTTATCGAATGATTATTACCCATTTAAAAGATCTCCTTGCTATTTAAATCAATACTAGTTATACATTCCCCATTTGTATAAATTTAAAACGGTTATTTTAGAAATTTTTATAAATACTTAGAATGACAGTGTCAGTCTATTTTTGGTTAGAAATCTTCTCCCTTAATTTTTTCAAGAACACTAGGTATTCGATTTCTGCTGTATGTAATAGACCATTGAATCTTTCTAGCAAATGGGTACGACCACCTGAGAGAAAGGTTTTAATAAATTTTTGTTCATCAATTGACCGCATTGTAGCCCCAGTCTTTTCAATTCGATCTCGAAAAGACTCTATCGAAAAGTAGACAACCTCTTCACCTCGTGAAATAAGCTCTTCTACAACTGCAATCGTAGGATTGATATGCCCTTTTGAGCCTCCATTAATAAATAAAACACGTGCCATTCCAAGTAGTAGCATGATTTTGTAATTTTTAAGGTGGGAATTATGATAATTTATAACTTGAATATAAAAAAATAGAGGAAGATCCTCTATTAATAGTCGAACCTATAAACCGCCAAGCGCTTTAATCGTAGCAGGTCCTACAATTCCGTCTACTTTTAAATGCCGGTCTTTTTGAAATTTGCGCACGGCTTGGTCTGTATTGTTTCCAAATATACCATCTATACCTTTTGTACTATATCCGAGTGATGTAAGTTTTTGTTGAAGCTTTTTAACTGTAGCTCCACGATTTCCCTTTTTTAATACAGTTCCAGTTGGGATAACGGCATTTGAACCACCACTACTACTTGTTACTTTATATCCATTTGCATTTGCTATTGAGTTAAATGATTTACTTGAAGTTGTAATGACTACAGGTGTGCTCAATTTTACTCTATTAAAGAGCCACTCTACTTCATTATCATACATTCTAACACAGCCATGACTGACGTATTTTCCAATCGAACTTGGGTTATTGTTACCGTGGATGGCATATGTAGTTCCCCATGTACCACGAGCATTTAATCCAAGCCAACGGTTTCCGAGTGGATTTCTAGGATCCCCGCCAGGAATGTGACCTTTATAGTAAGGTCTATTCACAATCTTATTTACAATTTTAAATTTACCTTCTGGCGTCAGAGTTGGACTTTTACCAGTGGCTACTTTAAAAACTTTGTAGAGTTTACCATTTTCATAGTAAGCTAATTGATTTGTTGATTTATTAATTATAATGAATTGAGATGTAGCTGCCTGGCTAGGTTTGATACCAATTCCCACAAACATAAGACAGGTTAAAATTAAAACAGCAAGCCATTTTCTAATCAATACCGTCCCTCCCGAATCATTTTTTTCAAAGTCTTAATCAATTAATCCTATGATTGTAGAAGTTGTCCATTTGTCATTTTTTTCAAATATGTTTAAAATAGCTAAAGAAGATGACATTTGTAATGAATTTTCATAGTTCTTTTGGTTTGTATTATTAGGTGGGAAAATCGTAATGTAATACTAATGGCTCGAAAAGGGGAAATGGTATATATAAAGAAGTGGAGGTGAAAAGATGAAAATTAATAATTATATGCTCCAACTATCAATACTAATCATCATTATTTTTGGTGGGACTTTTATCATTCATTTAATGAAAACGGGTGAATTTTTAATAGATCAAATTATTGGATTTTCAGTAGGGATCTTAATCCTATTCTTTACTTTAATTTGGAGAAAATCTAGCAAACTTTCATAAGTCTTAAAATTTGAGAAATCTACTATAACAAATTTCGGTTTATATAGTAGAATGAATATAAGTTTAAAAAATTATTATGTTCTTGAATTGTATAAGAAATTAGACTCAATATTTAAGAATAAAAGTTAACTATAATAGTCTTTCAAGTAATTAGTTAGGGAGGAACGATTTTGTTTAAACGTATTTCTTTCTTTATTTTTGTTAATATTTTAGTGTTAATTACAATTACAACGATTACAACATTATTAGGCGTACCACGTTATATTGGTAATGGGGGATACTGGGCACTGCTTGCATTTAGTGTAATTGTAGGTTTTAGTGGAGCGATTATTTCATTATTATTCTCTCGTATAATGGCCAAATGGGTAATGGGTGTTAAATTAATTGATCCTCGTTCTTCACAAATTGATCGTTTAAATTTTGTATTAGAAGAGACTTATCGTTTAGCAAAACTTGCTGGTTTAAAGAAGATGCCACAGGTGGGCGTATATGATTCAGTTGAGGTTAATGCTTTTGCTACAGGACCTAGTAAAAGACGATCTTTAGTAGCTGTTTCTAGTGGAATGATTGAGACAATGGATCGTCCTGCGATTAGTGGTGTTTTAGCACACGAAATTGCTCATATAAAAAATGGAGATATGGTTACTACAACTTTATTACAAGGTATAATTAACACTTTTGTCATTTTCTTCTCCCGTTTAGTTGCAAAAATTGTTTCAAATTTTGTAAGAGAAGAGTTATCTTATGTAGTTTATTTTCTTTGTTCAGTAGTATTTGAGATTGTATTTAGTATTTTAAGTAGTCCAATTATTTTCTGGCATTCAAGAAAAAGAGAGTTTAAGGCAGACAGTTATGCGGCAGAACTTGGTGGAAAAGATAACATGATTCATGCTTTAGAATCATTAAGTCGTAATATTAGATTAGTTGATGATCGTCAAAAATCGATTGCAGCTTTTAAAATTAGCGGAAAAGAGAAATTCGCAAGATTATTCTCAACGCACCCACCATTAGAAAAACGAATCGAGCGTTTAAAATCATTATAAAAGATAAAGGCTTTTTACATTTAACAATGTAAAAGGCCTTTTTTTACATGAAATTGAAAGAAGGATTTCATTTAGTTTTAGGGAATATAGATACTAAAAAGATGAGGTGTACTTTAATTTGGAGAGAGATAAAATTGAAAAATTGAAGACAGCAGGAATAATTTTAGGTACCTTTGTTATAACCCTCGGAATTATCATATCTATTTCTATTATTAATTTTAAACACGCTAAAGCACATCCCATTATTATCAAAATTCCTAAATCACAAAGAATCATTACACTAGTTAATAAACAAGAATTAATGAACGTAGATTCAAATTTAAAAACTAATGTTTGTGAAGTTCTCGAACTTCCAAAAACAGATAATAAAAATCAGTATCAAATTGTTTGTGATGATTCTGAGAAATACGGATTTACTGCCAAAGAAATAATAGACAAAAATTCTCACCCTGCCTTGAAAGTCGGTGATACGGTTTACTTAACAATTTATAAAGATGGAAAATTAGTGGTGAGAATAGAAAATGAATAATGGTTAGAAGTCCCAAAAAATGTATGTGATTTATAATATGAATAAAGGAACTTCAAATTAGCTGAAGTTCCTTTTTCTTCTTAATTATCGTTTTTCTCCATTTGAGACAATTACGTCTTTGTACCAGAAAAATGATTTTTTCTTCTTTCGTTCTAATGTTCCACTACCGTCGTCATGTTTATCGACATAAATGAAGCCATAACGTTTTGAGAACTCACCTGATGATGCACTTACAAGATCAATACAACCCCAGCTAGTATAACCCATCAATTTTACGCCATCTTGAATTGCTTCTCCCATAGCATTAATATGCTCACGTAAATAATCAATTCGATAATAATCATTAATTGATCCGTCATCTTCTACTTTGTCATATGCACCTAGACCATTTTCTACAACAAATAATGGCACTTGGTATCGGTCATACAATTGATTTAAACTAATGCGTAAACCTACTGGATCAATTTCCCAGCCCCAGTCACTAGCTTTTAGGAAAGGATTTTTAACTCCGCCAATCAGATTTCCTTGAGAGCTTTCTAAGTCAGATTTTTCCTTTTTCTCTGTTCTAGACATATAATAACTAAACCCAATATAGTCAACAGTGCCTTCTTTAATTAATTCTAAATCCCCATCTTGCATTTCAATATTAATATTGTTTTCTTTAAAGAAGCGTTTAATAAATGACGGATATTCGCCACGAACCTGAATGTCTGCACAGAAGTAATTAAAAAAGCGCTCTTCTTCAAGGGCATACATTACGTTGTTAGGATTCGAATCAAATGAATAAACCGGAGCATATAAAATCATACATCCAATTTGAGAATCTGGAATGATTTCATGACATGCTTTGACAGCAATACTACTTGCAACAAATTGATGATGAAAAGCCTGAAATGTTGGTTGGTATTTATCTTTTTCTTCTTTGATCGAAAAACCAAGACCCATAATTGGCATAATTAATCCACTATTAATTTCATTAAAAGTCATCCAATATTTTACTTTGTTTTTATAACGATTGAAGATTGCGTTCACATATCTTTCAAAGAAGGTTACTACTTCTCGATTTCTCCAACCGCCATATTGTTTTACAAGATTTACTGGCATTTCATAGTGTGAAATTGTAACAACTGGTTCAATGCCGTATTTGTGTAGTTCGTCAAAAACACGGTCATAGAAAGCCAATCCTTCTTCATTTGCTACTAATTCATTTCCATTTGGAAAGATTCTTGTCCAAGCAATAGACATTCGGAAAACTTTAAAACCCATTTCTGCAAATAAAGCAATATCTTCTTTATATCGGTGATAGAAGTCGATTCCTTCGTGGTTAGGATAATTATACTTTGAACGATCAATCTCAAAATTAAATCCAGGAGACTGTAATATGTTCAGTCTTTCCTTTCCTCCTGGAAGAACATCGGCTATATTTAAACCTTTATTTCCTTCATAAAATCCGCCTTCCATTTGATTAGCAGCAGTAGCGCCACCCCATAAAAAATCTTTAGGAAACTTAAACTGATTCATTTTATTACCTCCTAATTTCTTTTTAGTTGTTTACTTAAATCCATATTTTTAATTAATGAGAATATAAACGAATCATAACGTTAACGGAGATGTTAGTAAATAAGTGAATGGAATCTAGTTCCTATTCACAAAAGTTAAAAAATGTTTCATAAATGTAACGCTGTGTTTTTTATTTTGTATGTTAAGATAATAAAATGGATTAAATATATTTAGTAGCTAGCTATAAAAGGAGAACTAATTAAAATGTTTTCAATTGATCAAATCGCGTCTTTTAATGAGTTAGAGTTATCTTTATATAATTACATTTCACAAAATATGGAAAAAGTCGCTTATATGCGTATACGTGAAATTGCTGATGAAACCCATGTTTCAACTTCAACAATATTACGCTTTTGTCGGAAACTAAATTGCGACGGCTTTTCTGAATTTAAAGTAAAGTTAAAAATGTATTTGGAAGCGGAGAAACGAACCTTTGTAAAAAGCGCACAACATACACTAGTGGAATTTTTTGAGAGATCTTTAAAAGGGGATTTAGAAGATAAAGTGAAAGAGGCTGCTATTGAAATAAACAAAGCTGAAAATATAATTTTTATTGGAATAGGTAGCTCAGGTATTCTTGCTGAATATGGCTCGAGGTACTTTTCAAGTTTAGGAAAATTTTCACTTTATATAAAGGACCCACATTTTCCGATCCATTCAAAATTAACAAAAAATAGTATAGCAATCGCTTTGTCAGTCTCTGGAGAAACTATTTTCACAGTAAATCATCTGAATTTACTTAAACAAGAAGGTTGTAAGATTATTAGTATAACGAACAACAAATTAGCAACAATAGCAAAAATTTCTGATCTAAATATACCCTATTATGTAACAGAAGAGTATTTTGAAGAGGCAAATATTACTACTCAAGTTCCAGTGGTTTATATTATTGAATCAATAGCGCGCGAAATTTATCGAATCAATCAATAAGTCAAATGGTTTTTTTACTCATTTTAAGAAGGGATTTCTTCTCATGTGAGGAATGTTATTTATTCTGAAAATGAATAAAGGAGTATTAATATTTATGAAATTAATCGATCCCACATTACATAAAGATTGGGTAACACCACATTCACAAATATGGTACGAACAAATAGGCAAATTATACGGGGAATACACATATCCTTGGAATTCAACAATTACTGAGCCGAATGCGGAGTTAATTTTTATTAATGAAGTATTTGGAATGATTTATAACAAAACTGTTCTAGATGTAGGGTGTGGACATGGAGAATTTACGATTAAATGTAGTGAAAAAGCAAAAGAAATTGTAGGGTTTGATCTTACAACTGATTTTATTAAAAGTGGAAATGAATCGAAAAAACCAAATGTGTCTTTTATAGTTGGCAGTACAAAAAATGAATTACCTTTTGAATCGGAACAGTTTGATTGTGCATATAACCGAAAAGGACCTACATCAGCTTATCAAGAACTTAAAAGAGTAGTAAAAAAAGGAGGTACAATCCTAGGACTTCATCCTGGTGATGAATTAGGAACTGAATTGCCAAAATTATTTCCTAATCTTTTTGAATCAATTAATAGTGAGAATCTAATTTTAAAAACGATAAAACAAAGAGTTGAATTAAGTAAGTTTGAAAGTGTAGAAATACAAGTTATTAATAGTTTTGAATTTTTACATACGCCACTTGATGTTTTAAAACTAAGATGCTTCGGCCAAAAACAATCACTATTAAAAGATATAATAGAAAATAATTTATTAGAAGTAAGTCGAATATTTGAACAAAATGCAACTAATGTAGGATTGCCGATTACTTTTTCGCGTTACATTGTTAGAGCTCAGGTTTAAATTTAGTTAAGAGGAAAAGATATCTCTTTTTTGAGTTCTAAAGTATAAAAAATATCTATTTTACATTTAACCTCAAATAACTGACAGTTAGGATAGAATTTACTGTCAGTTATATGGGGATTTTTTATTTAGAGATAATTTAAAATAGATAAGATGTGCATTAATCTTCAACTAAAAACAATTTATTTTTTTTCACATACTTTATAAATACAAAAAAATTAAGGATGTGGAGAATTTGAATCGCTTTAATAGCCGTAAAGTCGATCAGTTACAATTCGATCTTGAATATAGAACCCAATTTACTTTTATGGTAAATGATGAAACCTTAAGTTGTATTTTAAAAGATATAGCTAAAGAATCAGTAAATATAGTTGGAATATTGCTGACAAAAAGTGGTGAAAACAAAAATTTCGTTAGACTTGTACCAGGTACAACTGAATCACAAGTTAAACATGATTTAAAAGTAGTTAGAGAAATACTTGAATCATTTAATGTGAAATCTAAAGAAGAAACTATTTTCGCACTATTAAATATTCCCCCTGGTATTCCAGGAGTATTTAGTAAAATTTACGGTAGTTTATGGTGTAAGGTTGGTGTGAAATCATTCTTTATAGGAGAAAAAGATAGTCTTTTTTTAACCGTATCAAATATAAAAAAAGCAACGGACATTTTAAAGAATGATTACTTGATACAATGCGAAAATTATTGTGAGTAACCTTGATCTAGATTCTAAAATTATCATTTTTGAATAGTATATTTCTGCAATAATTTGTTTGCTAATTTTATCCCATCTTCTGTTAAGTAAACTGATTTAGCACGATTACTAAAAAATATGAGATTATTATTCGATAAATTATTTAATGTATCGAAAGGATAGCCTTTCCAACTTCGGAGTGTAGTTTCACCTAATACCGTGTTTTCTTCAAATGCTGTTAAATATAATAATAATAAAGTTAATTCATCGATTAGTTCTTGCATTTAAAATAATTCCTTTCTAATTTATATTAAAAAAATAAGGAAATAAGAGGAAACCATTTTAATTATAAGGTTTCCTCTTATTTCTAATTAATAAACTATAAATTAGTACCTCATAATGGCAGCGAAAATAATATCGTAATTTAATCATCTATAATTGGCATTCGATCTCTATGACCACAAACGGGACATGTAACGAGCCGTACATTTACTTTACCGGTTTTAAAAGCTAAAGCAAAATTTAATTTTGATAATTAAAAGCGACTGCTACATCGAGGACAAACAAAATGAGTAGTTCTTGTGCGAATTTCTGAATATTTATAGATAAACACGAATGCTAATATTAAAGTTTGATAATTAAAGAATCTAAAATAAAGTTAAAAAAGAAAAATAATATTGAGGGAAATACCAAAAATAGGAAACAATAGAAAATAAGTACTAAAATACATAATTAAAGATTGAACTAAACACGAAAGGAGAATTTTATGAATTTAAAATTCTTGTTTATATTAAATGATTATATACCTACAGAACCGGCTTACGTTGCCAATACTGGAAAATATATAGATGGTTCATTAAATATCTATTTAAATGAAACTTTATTTTTTCATGATTCGAATTTAAATCTTACTGAGTTTGCGAGTCAATTAAGTGAATGGGTTCAAAAGGTTCAAAATGGATCAAGAGATAACATGAATTATGAATCGATTAATCGAAATGAAGATCTTATGAATTTCCTATATAAAGGAGATAACAAGTGGGGTATTTATTCGGTGTGGCAAATGTTTGAACCGACAGAATATATTAATACGGAGGTATTAGTTGAGTCTGTAAATGGATTTCTTACTGCGTTAAATGATGGACTTATTGAAATCAATTATGATTATACGCTAGATAAATTTAATCAGTAATTTTATGATTATTAATCAATGTTGTTTTACTAAAAAGAGTTGCAAGAGTAACTCTTTTTTTAGTGCACTTTGATAGGAGAATTTTACTAAAAAGATTTGATTTCATATGCTTAATATATCTTTTTAATTATTATATAAAGGTTTAAAAGGAGTAATAGGTAAAATGTTGAATTTTATTAGAAAATCGTAAAAAAATGGAGGATTAATGAGAAAACTTTTAATCGTTTTTTTTAGTTGGATATTCCTATTTGGCTGTTCTATGAAATCAAATACAGAGAGTAAAATTAGTGAAATTGTTGGTATCATTGGAGTTACTTCAATAGATACAATTATTTATTCGGCGGATAAAGATCATGATTTAATTAATAAAATCGAAAAAGGTTTTAAATTAAAAAACATTGAGGATAAACAAATTGAATCCACAGATTTAAGACTCACTTTTCTTGAGAAAGATGGTAAAAAAGAGGAATTTGAAGTGGACTACAAGCAAAGTATGTATTGGCAAAATGGAAAAGGATATAAACTTGATTCTAAGATAACCAAACTTTTACAGGAACAGTTTGGGAATTAAACAATAATGAAGAGGGGCACACAGTTTTTCTAGATCCAGGTACCATATGGACTGAGAAAGTAGGCTTAAGTATTATTTCAGATAATAATAATGGTCAAGGAATGAGATGGATAGAAGTTGCACCTTCAAAAAATGCTGAAACAAGTATTGTACTTCATAATAAAGAATTAATTTCTCAAATACAGCCATCTCTTAATCTAGGTACACCTTCTTTAATGTTTTTTACAAATAAACTTGATGAAATGTATAGTGATTTAACGAACAAGAATGTTACTGTTGGTGAAATTGTTGAAATGCCAAATGGAAGAGTGTTTAACTTTGCTGATGATGAGCAAAATTATTTTGCTGTAATGGAAAAAAAGTAAAAGATTTATGTAATATAAAGCACAGGGTAAAATTTTCCCTTGTGTTTTTTTTATTAATTTTATTTAAAAATCACTTTTACCATGATGATAAAAGTGATTTGTACCTGTTTGCCAATGCCACCAAGAAAACGAGGTTAATACAGGGTATGTTATGAAAATGGGAATAGTTCATTTTTTTCATATGGTAATAATTTCCTAATAAGTAAATCATAGGAATTTTTAGATTGAGGATGATCTTGGGGAGTAATTGAGATTTTTATCAAGTAAATATCTAATTTTCTAAGTTATCTGTTAAAATAATTCGTAAGAGATTATCATAAAAGGAGAATTCAACTTATGATGAAAGTATTTTCAAAAAAAATCGTACTAATAGTCACTTCATTGATGATTTTACTAATGATAAGTGGAGCGTTAATTTCTTTAACTTATATCCCTTTAAAAGTCAAAGAAAATCAAGAGAAACTGAAAATAACAGAAAGTAACTGATATATTTTTTAACAAAAAAGCTCTGAATAAGGGCTTTTTATAGTTCAGAAATTAAAATCACTTAATTAAATGCTACTACACTTGGTGAATATGAAACTGGGGGAATATCTAATGAGTCAAAAAAGAATTAGAGATTACGGTGTGGATATTGGGTACCTGGAAACAGGAAAACTAAATTCGATTACAGATGTTGAAGGAGTTACAGTAGGTCATGTAACGATTAGCGATCAAGACATACAAACTGGTGTTACAGCAATATTTCCTCATCAAGGTAATCTATTTAAAGATAAGTTAATCGCGGCATCGCATGTTATTAATGGGTTTGGTAAGTCGATGGGAATGATTCAGATTAATGAGTTAGGAACGATCGAAACGCCAATTATTTTAACAAATACGCTAAGCATTGGGACAGCTGCAGATGCTTTAATTGAATATATGTTAGAACATAATCCAGAAATAGGTCGTACGACAGGTACTGTTAACCCAGTAATTTGCGAGTGTAATGACATGCTTTTAAATGATGTACGAGCTAGATTTATTACGAAAGACCACGTTTTTCAGGCATTAAGTAATGCTTCTACAGATGTGAAAGAAGGAACTGTTGGAGCAGGAACTGGAATGCTTTGTTATTCATTAAAAGGTGGGATTGGAACAGCTTCGCGAGTTATGAAGATGGAACATGGTACATATACAATGGGTGTTTTAGTCTTATCTAACTTTGGGATTTTAAGCGATTTAAAAGTAAATGGAAAACCTGTTGGAGCAAAATTGCGAGACCATATCTTAAAGGAACGAGACGAACAAGATAAGGGTTCAATCATTATGATTGTTGCAACGGACCTTCCCGTATCTGAAAGGCAGCTAAATCGTATTATTAAAAGAACAGTTACCGGTTTATCAAGAACGGGCTCAATTATTACAACGGGAAGCGGTGAAGTCGTTATTGGCTTTTCAACGGCAACAAAAATACCTCATGAAAAAACAGCGCATTGCATTACGGTTCCGACAATACATGAAGAAGATATTGATCTCACATTTAGAGCAGTAGGAGAAGCAACAGAAGAAGCAGTTTTAAACTCTTTAGTAACAGCAACACATATCGTTGGAAGAGATGGAAATGAAAGACCAGCTTTTAAAGATTTAATAGAAAAATACAATGTTAACTTAATATAGATTATGAAATTCAAAAATCTAACTAGAAAGAAAAGACTTCTAGTTCTAATAACGAGATAAATTTCATAAAATACTCTTAATCTTAAGGATGGACAAGCAATAAGTTAGGAGGATACTATGAAAAAAATTGTATTTTTTGTTTCTACAATTGTCATTTGCTTAGGTGTTAGTTTTTTAGCTTTTGATCAAATTGGTCTAAAAAAGACTAATGTAAAAGAACGCATTCAGATTAAAACTCAAAATGAAGAAATTGCCGATAAAAATATAAATATATTGAAACTACCTTTGCCAAATGCAGATCAAAGAAAATATAGTGTAAAAAAATTACCAATCAATGGCGGTCAAATAGAAATAAAAAAATTAAACAATAAATCATAATAATGTATATGACTAAGTGAAAATTAATCAGATAAAATGACATACCTAATCGTATATTAAAGGGCTGTCATTTTTTCGTTTCGGCTAGAAATAAATAAGTTTTAATAAAAGATTTTACGTCATCTAATTTAATAGAAAGATAGATGCAATAATCGAAAAGGAATAACTACTAGAGGAATATAGTGTGAACATTTTTGACCATTTAGATGAATTGCAAGTAGATCTAAAAGAGAGAAACCTTGAGGAGCTTGAAGAGAAGTATTTTAATATGTAATCAATTAGCGGGGACTGAAAGGGCTAATAAAATTAGGCAAATTGATTTAAAAGACTATATAAAAGAATTGAAAATGGGACTTGAACAGTCAATAAAAATTGCTATTGAACTAGATTCCAAAGCAATCTATTTTGAATATGATTTAGATCATAATTGGGAAGGTGCATTTTACATATGTGAAGAATACAATTCGTTAGAAGAATGTGATGAAGATTGGGCTTGTAATTGGACCGATGACTTTGGAGGTCCAAGTTTTAAACAATTTGCTGAAATTTATGAGGAAAACGGTTTTGATCGTAGTAATTTAGCAATCGGTACAACAATATACCTAGTTGCAAGAACAGTTATATCTTGCATAAGAGCTTTAAATGAGCTACCTAATCAAATTACAATTCCTTTATCCATCGCATTTCATGACCAAGACCCAATTCTTCTGAAACTCAAGTTTTATGTACTTTGTCTACACACTGGAGCATTGATAACTATATCAATGCTTATTTCTATTTTTCAAAATCTATAAGAACTGTATTGAGTGCCTCTTTTATTTTTAAAAAAAGGTAGGACTATAACAAAACAAATAGAATAATAACTTAAAAGAAATATAAAGTTCATGGAGGGTAAATAATGAAAATTGCTTTTCTTATCATTGATATGCAAAAAATATTTTTAGAGGATAAAAAAGAATCATTGAATGTCGAAGGTGCATGTGAATATATAAACTTTGTTGCTGATCGTATCCGATCAAAAGATCACTTAGTTATACATGTTCAAGATATCGAAGGAGCAGAGGAACTAAATTCAGAATTACTTTCTTTCATCCCAGAAATTAAAGTTGAAGAACAAGATATTTGTGTTACAAAAGAACATTCAAATGCATTTTGGAATACTGAGTTAGAGCAGATTTTGAAAGGAAATGACGTTGAGTTAGTAATAATAGCTGGATTTGCAGCAGAACACTGTGTTCTATTTACTTATAACGGAGCTAGCGAAAGGGGCTTTAAACCAGTTTTATTGCAAAATGGAATACTTAGTACAAAAAGTGATGTAATAACTCAAACGTATCGTGATCGAAATATTATTTCATACAATGTTGTCCCATACATTATTTAATAGATTGATAACATAAAAAATGCTCTTATAAGTCATGGTACATTTGAGCACTATTTTATTGGAGAATAAACAAAGAAACCACAAGTTAAAATTAATGATCTTGTGGTTCTGATTTTATCTATAGGAAATGTAGACAACCTTCCTCATATTCTTCTAATGGATACGAATTAATTCATAAATATCAGAGTCAAATCGAACTCTTGTATGCTTGGATTCAATTCGTTCAATTTCTTCTATTTCTTCTCGTAACTCTCCAAACCACCAAAATTTGATTTCAGTTAAAAAATTAGTAAGCATTGTATTCCCCCTAGTTTGAATAATGCCTTAACACTATTAGATTATAAATCCATTTTTTTAAGCTAAGATTAATCTGATGTAAAGGTTAGCAAAGTTTTTTATATAGAGAAATAAGATTTAAAATTTCTTAATTAAATGGTGAATCTATTAATCTCCAACCGTTTTAGAATTAATTTTAAATAAAGTTGAATTAGTTTAAAGGAAAATTATGGATGGATGTAGAATACTAATCTATACCTCAAAGATTTATCCTTTATGAATAAATCCCAAAAAGGAGTTGGTAGGCATGTCTAAATTTAGATTAATTCCTTACAAGCTGGAAGAAATTAAAGGTAGTACAAATGAAGTACCACCTGGAGTTCGTTTAATTGAAGCTAAATCTATTTGGGACAAAGGGTGTCAAGGGGAAGACGTGGTTGTAGCAGTTATTGATACTGGCTGTCAGACTGATCACCCTGAATTACAAGAACGAATTATTGGTGGATTTAATTTTACTGAAGATTACGGTGGGGATCCTAACGTATTCTTAGATAATAATGGTCACGGTACACATGTATGTGGAACGATTGCAGCTTCTGAAAATGGAGAAGGGGTTGTAGGAGTAGCTCCAAAAGCTAAACTTCTCGTTTTAAAAGTACTAACGGGTGCTGGGGAAGGTAGCATTGAATCAATTGTACAAGCGATTGATTATGCGACGAATTGGAAAGGCTCTAATGGAGAAACTGTTCGAGTGATTTCAATGTCATTAGGAGGTCCAGAGGATGATTCTTCGTTGCATGAAGCGATTCAAAGAGCGGTTGAACAAAATATAGCCGTCGTATGTGCAGCTGGTAACGAAGGTGATGGAGATGGCTCAACCAATGAATATAGCTATCCAGGTGCTTACGATGAAGTTATAGAAGTAGGTTCCGTAAGTCTTCAAAAACGATTATCTAATTTTAGTAATACAAATAACGAAATTGATTTAGTTGCTCCGGGAGAAAAGATTCTTTCGACTTATCCGACTAATCAATATGCTGTTCTTTCTGGAACATCAATGGCAACACCACATGTATCAGGGGCAATTGCATTATTAATTCAACAGTTTGAGTCTGAGAATAATGAGAAAATCACTGAACCAGATTTGTTCGAACTGCTAATAAGTCATACAGTTCCAATCGGATACAGTACGTTTGAGGAAGGCCATGGACTTTTAAATCTAGGCGTAAATATACCCTCAAAATCTCCGAATGTAATAAAATAATCGGTAAGGTCCCGGATAGTGTTGGTAGACTATTCGGGACTTTTTTGGTGAGTAAAAAAAGTAAAATTAATAGAGGTGAAAGGAATGTTTAAAAATCAACTAACTGAACTTTTAAAGATAGAATATCCAATTATTCAAGCTCCGATGGCTGGTGGCACCACAACCTCAGATTTTGTAGCTGAAGTATCAAATTGTGGAGCTTTAGGTACAATCGGAGCAGGCTATATGACTCCATCACAAATACGTGAACAAATTAGAGAAATAAAAAAGTTAACAAATAAAAGCTTCGGAATTAATTTATTTGTCCCAAATGATTTTAGAGTAAACGAAAATGAAATTTCAAAATCCAATAATTTATTACAACCTTTCAATGAAGAATTAAATATAAAAAAAAATGACCTCGTACAAGTTCAAAATTTCCATTCTTATAATGATACATTTCACGAACAAATAAAAGTGATCATTGAAGAAGGTGTTCCTATTTGTTCATTTACATTCGGTATACCGTCAAAGGAAATGATAAAAGAGTTGAAGCTTCATAATATTATTTTGATTGGAACAGCAACTACTGTAAATGAAGCAATTGAAATTGAGAAATCAGGAATGGATCTAATTGTCGTACAAGGTAGTGAAGCAGGTGGACATCGAGGTAATTTCTTAAACGATCATGAGGAAAGTTTAATTGGATTAATGTCGCTAATTCCACAAGTAGTTGATCAGGTTAGTATTCCAGTAATTGCAGCAGGTGGAATTATGGACGGAAGAGGCTTAATGGCGTCTCTTTGTTTAGGAGCGAAAGCCGTTCAAATGGGTACTGCTTTTCTAACCTGTATTGAAAGTGGGGCACATGAAGTACATAAGAATGCTATACTAAATTCTACTGAAGACCAGTTAGTTTTGACCCGAGCATTTTCAGGGAAATGGGCAAGAGGAATTGAAAACAAATTTATTACCGAAATGAAAAAATTCGAAGTTGATTTACCACAGTTTCCCGTTCAAAATACGATTACCCAAACGATGAGAAAAGCGTCCTCTGTACAAAATAATAAAGAGTTTATGTCACTTTGGTCAGGACAAAGTCCTAGATTAGCTAAAAAGGAATCGGTAGAAAACTTAATAAATGAAATAATGGATGAAGGTAAAAAACTAGTTCAAGGTTTAGAAAAAAAATGAGTTTAATGCTATGAAAATTAGTTGGTACTAATTTAGATTAGGAGGCTTTATGAATTATTGTGAAGATATGAGAGAAAAGATTGGTAATGCCCCTTTAATTATTGTTCGTCCAAGCGTTGCTATCTTAAATTCTGAAGGTGAAATCTTACTTCAATATGGAGGAGATAATTGGGGTATACCAGGTGGAATTTTACAATTAAATGAATCGGTTGAAGAATGTATTAAGCGATCTATTCTAGAAGATATTGGACTTAAGTTAAATTCTTTATCATTAATTGGAGTATATTCCGGTGCAGAATTTATAAATAAAGTTGAGGGAAGCGGAGATGAATATCATACAGTAGCAATTGGTTATATTTGTAGAGATTTCGAAAATGAAATTTCTCCAAATCAAAATCAGTCAATAAAAGCGCAATTCTTTCAGTTAAGTCAATTGCCTGAGGATATTGATCCTTTTATAAAAAGTCAGTTGAAAAAATTAAAATTTTAGACAAGTAAAAAAGGTTCTAATAGGTTTTTTTCGAAGAACCTATATTAGAACCTTTTTTGTATTTTTTATCAGTTACCTTAGAAGCATACGATCAATATAAGATTTTATAGCTTCAATATTACCAGATACTTGTTCTTCTCTTTGTTCATCTTTTTTTATTTTATCTAGTGATTTTTCTAAAATCGTTTTTGCTTCCGATTGAGGGATTACGACTACACCATCTGCATCACCAACAATGATATCACCTGGGTTAACTGATGTACCTCCACATGATATTGGGATATTAATATCACCTACTCCAATTTTTCCACTTGCAGCTACGGTAGTTCCTTTACAGAATACAGGGAAATTTAATTTTTTAATACCGCGTATATCCCGGATTGCCCCATCAACAACTATTGCACTAACACCCATTGTTTGTGCCATTCCAACAACAAAGTCTCCTGCAATTGCCCGGTATCGATCCCCTTTTGCATCGATTATGATGACATCTCCTGGATTTGCTTCACGAATTGCCTTTAATACAGCCAAGTTATCACCAACAGGAATTTTAACAGTCAGTGCCCTACCTGCGAATCTATATTCTTCTTTTAAAGGCTTTATGGACGGATCCATATTATTAAGCCCATCCATTACATCTGAAATACAAGTTGTTGGTATATTTTTAAATTGATTAATAATAGAAATCACTCCCTTATAAATCATTTATTTAATGAAATTATATAAATAATTTGCTCTCGTGAGAATTTCGAAAAAATTATTAAGCTTGATAAAAAATAATTATTGAATTAAGAAAGGTTGCAATAGATTAATATCGAATAAAATAAGTTGATAATAAAAAACAGTGTAATCTTTAAACATCTTGAATTTAAACATCATGTTAATAAGGATGGATTTCTGATTGAAGTGGAAATAAGTTACTTTCAAAAAAAGTTTATGAGGTTCATTAAGCTTCACTACTTTATTAATATTTTACATTCGTCTATTTTTAGACCAGTCCTATTTAAATTAAGAGTTTGTTTAAGAATGTAACATGATTGACTTCATTATTTAATATATAGATTTATCCTTGTATAGTAACATTTAATTAAGGAGTTGAGGTGCTTGAGAAACAAAACCAAATACGTCTATTTAACACATAAGGTTCAAATAGAATCCACTGAAAAACTGGAAAAGCTATCCCAACTTACAGGGAAAACTAGTGCAGAATTAATCGAAAAAATGATAGAAGAAATGTATGAACTACATATAAATTCAAAGGAAAATGAAGAAGTTATTAATGAAGTTCTTAACGATGAAAATTTATTTGAAGAAATTACCGATCAAGAAATAAGAGATGCAGAGCTAAGATGGCAAAACTCAAAACAAGGGATTAAAGATTTTAGTCAAAGAATGGAAGATTGGAAGAAAGAAGAAAAAAGGAAAAATGCTGAGAAAGCAAAAGAATATAAAAAGAAAATAGTTGATTGGGCTAGAGTTTGGGAAGAGTATTTAAGAAATTACTCTACTTCAATCAAGAAAAATAAAAAACATAATTTCAAGTATTTCAATCCAAATGATAGCGCTGAAGTTTGGAAGAAACAAATGAGGGAATATACAAAGCTTTGGCACCCTGATTATGCGCCAGACCATGGAAATCCTCAAAAATTTGGTGAAATGAAAGCTGAATATGATATTTTAAAAGGTAAAATTCCAACTGAAGAATATAGTTTATAAACGGTAATACATATAAAGATTCAAATTTTCAATTTTGTAAAAAGTAACAGTAGTGGAACAAATATCGTTCCACTACTCATTTAACCTACTGTATTTAATCTTCTTTTGCACTATCCTCAGCAATTACTCGTAGTTCTTGATAAAAAATGTCATGATTACATTCTGGATTTTCAGGTTGTTTATACTTGTCTACAATTTCAAGTAATTCACCAGTATCACCTTTTGCATTGATAATTTCTAATATTTGATTCATATCATCAGTGTATTCATCTTCTTTTTTCATTACAGACCCTCCATTCACATTTTGATGTTAATTATTATTTGCTAGCTTTATGAAAAAAATAGATCGATTTTTAAATATATAGATATCTAATAAAAGTTTGAAGCTAGATATTCATATAAACCCCACCATATTAATAAAGAGTTGTTCTTAGCCAGGAACTTGATACTTTTTTAAATTAATACTAAAGTTTGAAATTTTTAGCGGATTAGTATAATTTGGATAGTAATTATGTTTACGAAAATACTATTAGTTAACTATATACTGGCATAAAAATAGTAAAATCATATTCATAAATGATCGAAAAATGGTGGGGGATTAATATGAACTTTAACTTTAATGAAGAACATAATAGAAAAAATACAAATAGTACAAAGTGGGACTCCGTTGATCGAGTATTTGGATGTACGGATGTACTACCTTTATGGGTTGCCGATATGGATTTTGCTTGTGCACCTGGGATTGTAGAGGCTATAACGAAACGAGCTCAGCATCCTATTTATGGTTATGGACATATACCTGAAGAATTTTTTGAATCAGCAATGAATTGGGCAAGTAAACGTTATAATACTTCCATTAAAAGAGAATGGTTAACAAATATACCTGGTGTGGTACCTGCATTAAATTTGGCCATTGATGCTTTCACAAAACCAGGTGATGAAATCATCATTCAGCCACCAGTTTACTTTCCATTTTTCAGTACAATTCGAAATAATGGAAGAAACATCGTTGAAAATTCTTTAATTGAAGAAGATGGATATTATTATATAGATTTAGATGATCTAGTAAATAAAATTACTTCAAAAACTAAAATGATTATTCTATGTAGCCCTGCAAATCCTGTTGGAAGAGTCTGGACGAAAGAGGAATTATCAGGTTTATTTGAAATATGTAAAAAGAATAAAATTGTTGTAATAGCAGATGAAATACATGCAGATTTAGTCTACAAGAAAGGTAGTCATATACCTTTTTATTCATTAAGTGAAGATGCAGCTAATATGAGTATTACATTTATGTCACCAAGCAAAACATTCAATATTGCAGGCTTATTTTCGTCACTTGCTGTTATTCCAAATGAAGATTTATTTACTGAGTTTTCTCATGCAATTGCTCGTTCTAGTTTAGAAAACTTAAATATTTTCGGAATTGAGGCAGTTATAGCAGCTTATAACGAAGGTGAAAAATGGCTTGATGAATTATTGATTTATTTAAAAGGAAACGCGGATTTCATACATAATTATTTAAAAACAAATATTCCAGAAGTAAAAATGAGAGTTACAGAAGCAACGTATTTAGGCTGGCTTGATTTTAGAGGTTTGGGCCTAAGAGGCGACCAATTAAACGAATTTATGATTAATGATGCTAAACTAGGTTTAAATGAAGGTCGCGGTTTTGGAATAAATGGGGATGGTTTTATGAGGTTGAATTACGCTTGTACACGTAAAACATTAGAAGAAGCCATGACACGATTAGAGAAAGCTGTAAAAGCTAGTAAGAAATAGAGAAGGAGATGACATTATGACGTTAAAAATAACACCATGTATTGTTATGAGTGGGAATGCTAAAGAAGCGGTTCATTTTTATGAAAAAGAACTTGAAGCAGAGGTACTTAATATACAAACATACGGTGAAATGCCAATACCTTGTCCAGAAGCATTAAAAAATAGTGTTGCAAATGCAATTTTAAAAATCGGAGAAAGTGACCTTATGTTATTCGATGCGCCGATTCAATCGAATCCAATTATGGACAAAGATTTTCAACAAAATACACCTAATTATGAACATAAAAAAGTAGAAGTTGCGATTAATCTTTCAATCGATAACGTAGAAAAAACAAAGCGCATTTTTAATTCATTACAACAAGATGGACATGTTATTGCCCCTTTAGAAGCAGTACCATTTAGTCCCGCATTCGGAACCGTTACTGACAAGTTCGGTGTTACATTTATATTAATTACTCAAAAGTAAAATTCACATAATTTATTAGTTTGATAGCAAAAATAGGGAGATTAGATGGATAAAATAACTGTTGAATTAGTAAAACAATTAATTAATGAACAATTTCCAATTTGGTCTAGCTTAGATATAAAGCCTGTAGAATTTAGTGGCAACGATAACAGAACGTTCCATTTAGGGGATAAAATGAGCGTTAGATTACCAAGTGCAGAATGCTATGTTCCTCAAGTTGAAAAAGAGCATAAATGGTTACCTATTTTATCGAATAAACTAAGTTTACCAGTATCTAAACCGTTAGCAAAAGGAAGTCCTAGTAAATACTATCCTTGGCCATGGACAATCAATGAATGGATTGATGGAGAATCTTTAAATAAAGAAAATATAAGTGATTTAAGTCAATTTGCAATAGATTTAGGACAATTTTTAAAGGAGTTCCAGTCAATTGATGCTCATGGAGGGCCGATTGCAGGAAAGCATAATTTCTTTAGAGGTGGAAACCTAGATGTTTACGACCAAGAAACTAGAGATTCAATTGACCAAACGAAAGAGATTTTTAACAAAGATTTACTAACAGTAATTTGGGAAACAGCTTTAAGTTCCAAATGGGAGTATGAACCAGTATGGGTGCACGGTGATATTGCTCCTGGAAACTTGCTTATTAAAAATGGTGAACTATGTGCAGTCATTGATTTTGGAATACTTGGAGTAGGAGATCCATCATGTGATGCTGCAATGGCATGGACATTTTTCGATGATGAAAGTAGAAAAGTTTTTAAAAACAGTTTAAACTTTGATGAACATACTTGGAATAGAGCGAGAGGCTGGGCTCTATGGAAGGCTTTAATTACATTTAGTGCAAATAAAGACAATGGTACACCTATAAGAGAAGAATCATTTAATACGATAAATGTCATCATGAATGATTTTACATATTAAATAGATGAAAAATTTACGAGTTGCTTTATGAGCGACTCGTATTTTTTTTGGTACTTCATTGAGGGTGCAAATAAAAAAGCTCGAACTGCAATTAAATAATGTAAGTGCAAATGAAATGGTTAAAACTGCAAATAAAAAAGTGAAATCTACAAATTAAAAAGTCAAAACAGCAAATAAAATTTTGTAATCTGCAAATAAGCTACCAATGATGAATAAATAGAATGAAAACCACAAAAATAAATAGAAATAATAATAACAATGACTTTAAAATCGATGAAAATAATCAATAAACTGTAAAAATAGCTAAGAGAAGACGAAAAGTCATTCTCTATTTTTATGGTAAAAAAGGATTGGTAAGAAAGAGCATACGAGTATGACTATAATGAAAAAACATGAAAGTATTGAATCTTGTTCATACTAATGTTGGGGTGAAATACGACTATGATACAAAAATTACTTGCTAGTTTATTATTAATGACGCAATCAGTTGAACTTCCTGACAGCTTAACTGTGATTCAACAGGGCCATCCAATTGCTGTAGTTAATCGTGAAGATTTTACAATGTCACTTCCGGGTACACCATTGATAAACGATAAAAAGTTTAATGAATTTATTGAAAAACTTGATCAACAAATTTACCGTAACCCTATAAATGCGACAATCAATGAACAAGGTAGGATTGTACCAGGCCAGGTAGGTTACAGGCTATATAAAAAAGAGTTTAAGGATAAATTTACTACCTATTTTTATAGTAAAGGACCCTCTAAAATTGAAGTACCAGAGTTAGATATTTATCCTAAAGTCGATAGTGAATTATTAGCTCATATTAGGATTCAACAAATTGGACAATATGTAACTTACTTTAATTCGAATAATAAAAGTCGAGTACATAATATTTCTCTTGCAGCAAAAGCAATTGATAATTACGTAGTTTTCCCAAATGAAGTTTTTTCTTTTAATAAGGTAGTAGGAGAGAGAAGCGGAGCAAAGGGATATAAACGTGCACCAATCATTGTAAGGGGAGAATTGTCTGAAGGGGTAGGAGGAGGAATATGTCAAGTGTCCTCTACTCTATTTAATGCAGTCGATCGGGCTGGTCTAAAAATTATTGAAAGATATACCCATAGTAGACGAGTACCTTATGTACCAGCAGGACGAGATGCTACTGTTAGTTGGTATGGACCAGACTTCCGTTTTCAAAATAAATATAATCAGCCAATTCTAATTCGAGCAAAACAATATGGCGGAAGTATGATTGTTACACTTCATTCTTCTGATGTAATCAATTATGAAGTAAGAAGTGTCCCTATAGCTCCAACTCGTTTGCCTGAAGAAATAAATACAGAAGAAGACAAACATTCTTCAAATCCTTCTAGAAAAGGAAAAATAGTACCACCGCATAAGTCGGTAGGTGATTAAAGATTAATACATACTAAGTAAACCCCACAAGGTAAATTAAAGAGCCTTATGGGGTTTTTGTGTTTTTCATGAACAAGAATCATTTTGAATAAAAATTAATGAAAGTCTAATCCTTTCAACACTAGACTTATAGAAACTATAGATTTAGAATTATAAGAAAGATTTGAAAACAAAGGAGAATTGCATGACAAAAATAAATGTATTATTTGATTCGAGGGATATGGAACGAAATACATTACCTTATTACTACGATTACGGAAAGATCATTTCAACAATTCAAAGTCAGCTAATTGATACATTTGGAGTAGATTTTCAAATGTATTCAGATGAGGATACTACAAATGAAATCTGGGAAATTCTAGAAGAAGATCTTAAAGAAGAATCGAGTGAAGTTCAATTAATCAGCCATATTTATAATGAGCTTGAAACAAAAACTATTTCTTCGAATCACACTGATAAAAAATTGGAACTCATCATTAAGCCAAGGGTTGAAAATGGATTATATTATTATCCTAATTACGGAGTAGCTTTATCGAAAGCGATGATCTTTGAAGCGGATAATCAATATAATAGAGACCTGATTTTTGCTAAAAATGATTCATGTCTTTCATCCTTTTTTCAATACGTACTAAAAAGAAAACGAGATTATATTAAAAATTATGTAACAGTCTATACAGATACAGATGACGGTGTCGAAACAACGATTGAAAATATTACCAAAATGGTTAATAGAGAAGATGTATTTTTAGAAGAATCATTAAAAAGAGAAATATATCGATCAATAGATCATTTCTTTAATGAAAGTCGAGATTTCTTTAGAACATATGATATCCCATATAAACGAGGATTTTTATTATATGGAAATCCAGGAAATGGAAAAACAACATTAGTAAAATCAATTGCAAGTAGTATTAACGCACCGGTTGCATATTGGCAAATAACTGAATACACATCAAGTTATACAATTAAAGAGGTCTTTAGTTCAGTGTTAAAATTAACGCCAATGGTACTAGTTATCGAGGATATTGACAGTATGCCTCCATCGGTTCGCTCAGTATTCTTAAACACGATTGATGGTGCAACTTCTAAAGAAGGTTTATTTTTAATTGGAACGACGAATTATCCTGAAAAAATCGACCCAGCTTTAATGAATCGCTCTGGTAGATTTGATCGAGCATATGAAATTAAACAACCAACAAAAGAAATGCGTTCTGAATACTTACAAAAGAAAAAATTAAATCGAATTTTAAACAATGAAGAATTACAGCTACTAATCGATTCAACAAATGACTTCTCTTATGCTCAATTAAATGAGTTATATATCTCAATCATCATTGAGTGGGACTGTGAACAAAAAGTAGATATCATTCGATTATGCGACGAAATGAGATCAATTTTACGTAAACAAAAAAAGCAAAATTGGGAAAAGAATCAAACTATGGGATTTTCTTTTGAATAATTGATTTTATTGTATATGTAATTGTTTCGTGTAAGTTAACTCTCAAAAGATAGATGCAAGGGCTTCTATCTTTTTTCTTTTTGGCTTTGTTAAAGTAGGTGGTTGAAATTGTTCTTCAACAAAATACTAGATTAGTTGCATAAGAAAAAGGGATTATGAGGAAAAAAATGGAATATATTTAATAGTGAAAAATGTGCTTTGTCATTAAAATTTGGAGGAATAAATGAAAAAAAATCTTATGTGCCGATTCTATTCATTGACAATGATGTCGTTTCTTTTATTAGGAATCATTATAGTAACTGGTTGCTCTTCAACCAATATTGTAAAGTCCACACCTCAGGATCAAAATGAAAAGACTATAAAAACTGTCTTAGAAAAACAGTTTACAGGACCTGATATAAAATTAATTGAGATGTTATCGTCGGAAGAAAATGTAACAGTCATAGGAAAAGATGGGGAAGCTACGCAACCCCCAAAAAACACAGAGCTAGAAAAATATTATGAAAAAAACTACCAACCTTATTTTACTGAAAGGATGTACAACAATTTTATCGCTGCATATGCATTTAATTATCAATTTTTAGCACACAAAAGCGGATATCAAATAAAAGTAGATAACATTGATATTAAAAAAATTGAGACGACTGAAGGAGCCTATGAATTTAAAGTTTATGTATTATACGGAAAAGCTGGAAGTAAACAAAAGCTCGCTGAAGTTTCAGGTAGAGTTTATTTTACCAAAGATGGCAAAATAACTAATATTCGATACTTAGATGATGGCGGATTTACAAAAGCGATGAATAATTAAATAGCGAATTGTAAGTATTAGCTTTGTGAGCAAGGATTGAGCTTTTTGTTATACATTTTCTTTCTTCTGAAAATGCTTGCTCTCTTCCTCAAGAATTATTTCTTTGGGGTGACAGTTTTTTTATTATATAAGTTTGATTAGGTCATAATTTAACGTTTTCGAGAGGGGAAATGATATGAATCCTATTTTATTAGATGTTCCGTTACAAATAGAAACAGACAGACTAATTCTTCGAGCACCACTTCAAGCTGGTGACGGCAATGTAGTATACCAAGCTATTAATGCTTCATTTAGTGAATTAAAGCAATGGTTGCATTTATTCCAATCAATTCCTACTATTGAAGAAACGGAAATTCTCCTTAGAAATGCCCATATAGATTTTTTGAAAAGAGAAAGTTTTCGCTATCTGATCTATCATAAGGATACTAATGACTTTATTGGAACTGCTAGCCTTCACAGAATTAATTGGGAGATTTCTAAAGGTGAAATTGGATACTGGATTAACACGCAATATAGTGGCAATGGATTTATGACAGAAACAGTAAGTGAGTTAACAAACCTTGGCTTTCAGCAACTTAAATTTAGAAGAATTGAAATAAGATGTGATTCTAAAAACACTAAAAGCCGTTCGATCCCTGAAAAACTAGGTTTTGAGCTTGAAGGTACATTACGTAATGAGGATCTTACAGCTGACGGTAAAAAACTAACTGATACCTGCATCTATGCAAAGGTAAATTAGACTAAAATTTTTAAATCCATTATGCAACAAACGCATACATTAGTGAATAAAAAAAGAATAGCGCTTCTACTTAAAAGTACCCTATAGAATAGACATTTAAAAGTCTACTCTATAGGGTACTTTTGTTAATTATTAGAAAACCGGAATCGTGGAAATTTGAGATGAGTAAAAAGTATTCACTGAGAAAGAAGTTAAGTTACTTTTTAATTATCAGTACGTGAAAGCAGTTAGTTCAAAAGGTATCACTTACATTGAATTTAAGCGTATTTGTATCCTTTACTATCGCTCAAAAATCAAGTTTTAAATTTAACAAAAACTTTATTTAAAATAAAACTTTTTCTTTTCCCAATAATTTACTAGATTAGTATGCATTTCCCTTGGTTTTTCAATTTCACTCCATTCAATACTCCCACTATATCTCCAAAAAATATTTTTTAAGGGAAGTTTATGTCTTACACGAACTTGCTCTTCTTTCGAATAATGAACACGAATAAAGGTAGTTCTAGAAGATTTTGTTTTAATAAATTCAATATTTTCAATTTCATCCCAAAATATTTTATTACCAACAAAGTCTACAACTACACCTTCTTCGTCCCAGTAAATCCCGATCCCTTTTTTACGATAATTCCATAATTTTATTGAACCCCTAAAAAGTAAAAAGATAAATAACAAGGAGCCAATGAATACAAATATAGTTGAAATTGAGAAATGTTTGGTATTTATTATTGCCATCAAAAGTATTAAAAGAAATAGTATACCAAATATGACAAAAAGGAATATTGTTAAAATCTTTGGTTTGTATGCTTTCACTTATCTATTCATTCTCCTTATCTACATCTATCTTTATATTATTAAAGAATATTTTGAACATGTATAGGAAAATAAAGTAATTTTAATTAATTTTATCATTTTAATTTTCTAAATGTACCAGAATTTTAGGTCCCTAGATTTACGAATCATTTAGAATGTTATTAAACTAATATGCGTTTTCGTAAGTAAAGTAATTTATTGAACAGGCCCATTTGGCATACGGAAAATGGATTAAAGAAAAATTAGCAATCTAAAAAAATAATAATTTTAATTCCATTTTTTGAATAAAGTTAAACGAGGAATATAACTAATTTTCAGAAAAAACGATTGAAAACCGACACTTGTGTCGTTATAATTAAATAAAAACGACACAAGTGTCGGTTTTAAGGGGGCTAAACAAGATGAAAGTTCTAAGGAATAATAAAGGTTTCTTAACAATAATGGTTGCTCAAGCGATTTCAAATATTGGTGATTGGTTAAGTATTGTCGCGATCATTACGCTTGTAGGGTTAAAATGGAATGCTTCGCCAATTGAGGTTTCATTTATTATTTTATGTCTCGCTGTTCCTATGGCATTATTAGGACCTGTTGCTGGAACAATAGCAGATCGCTTTAGTAGAAAGCAATTGATGGTTTTATCGGATATTGTCCGTGCTGGTTTATTTGTTTTACTTGCATTAGCAAATACGTTGTGGATGGTCTATATTTGTTTGTTTACGATTGGATTGTTTTCTGCAGTTTTTAATCCTGCCAAAAATGGTAAGTTAAAGGAACTAGTTCCGAATGAAGAAATAAAAAGCGCGATGTCAATTACAGCTATGATTGACTCTGCTACAAAAATTTTCGGACCGATTTTGAGTGGAATTCTAGTTTCGGCAGCTGGAACAACGCCAGTATTTTATATTAATTCAGTATCATTTATTATTTCTGCAATCTTGATTTTCTTACTACCAAAAGTTGCCCAGCAGATTAAAGAAGAAAAAGTGAAGGATAAAGCTAAATCTTCCTATAAAACTGAATTTATGGAAGGTGTTTCGTTTATTAAATCTAATACTCAAATTTTAGTCGGTATGTTTTTTTTAGGTTTTAGTCTCTTAATCTTGCAGTTATCAGATTCGCAAATTATAGTTTTAATAAGGGAACTTAAACATGCATCACCAGGTTTATTTGGCTATTTAGTAACTGGTTCTGGTGTAGGAATGTTTTTTTCTAGTTTAATATTAGCGAAAAAAACAAATTATCGTGCCTATAATTTAATGTTAATAGGAGTTTGTGGAATCGGATTTGGTTTTGGTATGATGGCTTTATTCACACATTTTAATCTCGATTTTTCAATTGTTTGGGCACCATTATTAGGGTTGTTTGCCGGATTTGCAGCTGGCTTAGTATTTGTTCCATTCCAGGCATCTGTTCAAGTCGATACCCCAGTTGAGTTAACAGGTAGAGTATTTGGCGTAATAGGAAGTGTTACCACAACAGCAACAATTATTGGACCTTTATTAGGTGGATGGCTATCCACTGTAATTGGTGTCATTCCAACATTTATTATTTCTGCATCACTTTTAGTATTTGTCTCAATAATAGGTTTCTTAACGAAAAATAGAGTAGAGCGGGGGAAGAAAGATGTCTCCGAAAGTCAGCAAGGAGCACCAACAGCAACGTCGAACTAAAATTTTAGAAGCAGCAAAACAAGTGTTTATCGAAAATGGGTATGAAAGAACGACTATGAAGCATGTGATGGACGCATCAAATGTAAGTAGAGGTGGATTATATCAATATTTTGCTAATAAAGAAGAATTGTTTGAATCACTTTTATATGAGTCACTACTAAGAGTGTCTGAAGAAACAAGGAAATTATTGAATCAACATGTTGATTCATATTGGGAATTACTTTTATTAAGAATGTTCGGTGAAAGAAGAGTGCCAAATGATCGAATGGATCCTTTGGCACCAATTACTTTAGAGTTTTTCATAACTGGTAGAAATGATGAAAGAAGAAAAAAGTATGGGAAAGAACGATATTTTTATGGAATTAAAATCTTTTCCGATGTCATAAAAGAAGGTCAAAAAAACAAAGAATTTAGTAAAAAGTATGATAGTGAAATTTTAGCAAGAATGATTGTTTCATTTATTGATGGACTTGCACTAGACTATGCAATACTCTCAGCGGAAGAAATAATGATAGAAGAACAATCGATTATGTTTGTACAATTTTTAAAATTTGCTCTCGAAGTAGAATAAAAATGCGGTATTGTTATTAAATTAACATCCCGATTAAAATTATTGATTTAACATTTTCCAAGTCTTTTCTCCAACAATCCCATCCAGTGTTAGACCGATCTGTTGTTGAAAAAGCTTTACGGCATTTGCAGTCTGAGTACCAAAATGACCGTCTGGTGTAATGCCTAAAAGCTGTTGAATGGTAATGACATAAATATTTGAATCTCCTATTTTCATAACATGACCGGGGTATATTAATGAGCGATTTAATAAATGTCCTGCATTTATTTTGAAATGATTAAAAATCTCGTTATATTTTACAAACGGGTATGGACACGGTTTTCTAGTAACATCAAAATGACGGACGATATCTTTTTGGGTTAAATTAAACATTGAACATAAATCATTTACAACCATCATTGTTCGATTGATGGTCGTATTTGAAATACGATTATCCTTTTCAACACACATTTCAACTGATATCGATAATAAATTGGCATTTGGCTTTAATGCATCTACACCTCGAAAGGGTACACCATTCACATAAGTATATTTTTCATTTGCATGGAATGTGACCTCATTTAAAGGGATAATACAAATTGCCTCTTTAGGATCGACAAAAATATGTGCAAAAAGCATAAGATGGTTTTCTCCCTTGACTAATTGCCTCCGCATTTTGCCCAGGTAAAACCTCGCCAAAATATTTATAATGTCCGGTTGCTGTCGCACCAGGATTTGCAGTCCAATGAATAACGATTTTTTTAACTCCATTTAATTTTTGACCAGATCGTGTAAATTGATTAATTGGGATGAATTTATTTGTCCAACTTGGCATGAAACAACCTCCAAATATAAATTTTTAAGGATTTTAGTAAAAATGTTTCCAATTATCACTAATATTAGATTATGAGTACTAAATTTTTATCATGTTGAAAATGGTAGCATTTCAGGAATGCGATCAAAAAATAGTACGATAATCGTTTCCGAGACTGAATAAAGCGAAATAGACTGTGGGAGCTTGGAAGGAAATCTCTGTACGAGACTTGGACAGTTATATAATTGAATTCGATATAGTACATAAAATTGAAAACTAAGAATATGGCTATACTAATCGTGACCAAAGGAGTGATTAGATGAATTTTCGATCAAAGGAACAAATTTTGACGGAGCAGCCATCAATAGAAAGAAAAATAGAATTTAGAGGAAATAAATACAAATTAGTTGATACAGTTCATGATGTTTCACACGGTGGATTTGATGATCTTACATGCTATACTTACCGAAATGATACGGAAAATGCGGAAATATTGCTATATGTGCAAAAAGGAAAAATCGTAATTGTTGAACCTTAAAGGATTTAAGACTGTCCTGTATATACAGGCAGTTTTTGTTTGTTTTAGGGCTAATATGATGGCATTTAGAGATATTAAGTGAAAGGGTAGATTTGGAAAAATAGGGGGCATGTGGATTGAAAAAAATTATTCTTTTATTCTCAATTCTTTTGTTAACTGCTTGTTCACATGGTAATGGTGCAGTTGAATCATTAAAAAAAGAATATCCTAAAACGATAAAACAAGTGGTAGATCAATTATCAAAAGATGTACAAAAAGAATTAGTTGTACCAGAAAAGATCCCGTTTAGAGCAAAGGATGTCACAATGGATGTACAAAAAAATCAAAAAAATGAAGCTATTAATGCTACCTCGTTTAATTACTCAAATGAAGAAGTAGAGGTTACAATGTTTGTCATCACATATCATAATAAAAAAGCTTCCTTCCCAGATCAACAACAAGCATTAAAAACAACCAAATTAAAAGATGGTACAAAAGTTTTGATTGTTGCTGATGATGATAATACAAAAACAATTCGATGGAAGAAAGACGGTCTTTATCATTCAATTTCACTTCTTTTTTCAGAAGAAACTGGTAAACAATACACTATTCGAGATTTAATAAAAACTGCAAATTCGATGAGTAAATAATGAAAAGAGACCGCCAAAAAAATGACGGTCATTTTTTTATACATTTAAGCAAATTGGCAAACAGGGTAGAAAAATCGACTAGAAGCCATTTTTAGGTATCAGTATAAATATAAATGCATCTACGCCTCTGACTTCTCCTAACGGCTCGCCAATCGGTGAGTTTTCTTTATGAATTTTTAACTTCATTAAGAGCTTCAGTATTTGATTTACTTGGAGCAAAATAACCTTCTGAATTAACTGCAGCTGGTGTAGGTTGCCCTTTATTTTTGTTCTTCTTTTTTACATGTGGATTTTGATTGTGACCCATGAATATCACCTCCAACTTTAGTATGTGCTATATTTCCGACTTACTTTCGGAATTGTTATTAACAATAAGTGGGAAGATTGCTAGGCAATTTTCTTCTCTTTTTGGGTATGCTTTCTTGAACGGTTAAGAATGAGTAAAGCTAATATTGAAAAGAAGATTGGACCTGCAATCATCCAGATTGTGGAGTTGTAATCACCTTCAATAGCCGGTTGAATGATTGTAAAAAAGTTTGCAAATCCAACTACTAATATAACGAGAATGCTTGCAAATAAAGCAGATGAATTTGATTTTAATATTTGGAATGGTTTATCGATTTGATCATTCCTTTTAAACATGGGATAGGCAATTCCTAAAAAAATATAAGGTAATGTCATTGAAACATTCGTCATTAAAGTTATTTTATTAAAAAATGCAGATGCTCCTTGACCGCCAAAGGAAGTTAGGACAATAATGATGGATACAATTGCAAATTGTACCCACATTGCATTGACAGGCATACCTTTTTCATTTGTGTCTGAAAATTTTGTCGGCCATAGGTATTTTGGTGTGCCTTTTATGATTGTTTTTAATGGTGCATAAATTAATGTGAAAAATGCTCCGGTATATGCAAGGAACATTGATAAACCAGTAATTCTTGCAAACCAAATGCCAATTAGATCGGCAGTATGTGTTGATAAATTAAAAGCTTTTCCAAGTTCTAATCCTAAATTGTACATAAGTACATATGTTATGTTCCCTAAGTTCGTTGTACTAGCACTTAAATCATTTGACCAGTTAATAAAAATACCTACTAAAAAAATACCTAACGAATATCCTACTGAGATAATAATTGCTGAAATTGTAATCCCTTTTGGAAAATTACGTTCAGCGTTTTCCGTTTGATCAACTAATCCGCCGATTGCTTCTAAACCGCCATATGCAAAGATTGCAAATACAACAAATGATAAGATTGAGAGGGTAGATAGATAATTTGGATTAGGAGAGTGAGCAAATGCTGATGAAAAGCTTTTAATTGGTTGCGCAAATTTTCCTCCATTGAATAGAAAAATAAGGATACTTGTGATTAGCAATACTATATTTAATGAGAAAACTGTAATTCCACCAATCGTTGTTACCTTACTAATACTTTCAATCCCTTTTGAAGCAAAATAGGTCACAACTAACATCCAAAGTAATGCTAATAAGCCAATTGATTGAGTAGATGAAAGTCCAAATAATGAAAGGGACTGCGTTTTGTCTCTACCAAAAATAAAGGTTGATAGGGGAATCCAAACCTTTGAAGAGACACTAACCATAAAAATTACATAGGAAGAGAACCACATAAAGGTTCCAATAAAAGCGAATCTAGGCCCAACTGAATCGGCCATCCATGTATAAATTCCACCTTCTGAATGCTTATATGCAGCTCCGAACTCAGCCATCATAAAAGCAAAAGGAATAAAAAAAGTAATAGCTGAGAGTAAATACCATGGAATTGCACTATATCCCATTAAATAGAATGCTGTAGGTATATTTCCAAAACCATATACAGTTGTAAATACCATTAATATTAAGCCAACAAGTGAAAGTTTTTTACTCAAGATCTCACCTCAGTTAATTAGTCGATTATAAATGAATAGTATTATTTTCTTCAATAATCGGTAATTTATGAGGACATTACAACCAATCAGGTTTACTAATTTTTTAGAAATAATAAAGAATAGTTTCGTACTATTTTTCAAACGCTAAGTTGATTGATAAATTCTTAAAATAGATGGTTTGAAAGAGAAAGGATGAACTAAATGAGCTTTAATGAAGTAGTATTAAGAGTTATATGCTCATTTTTTGTTTTATTTATTTTAACGAGATTAATGGGGAAGAAGGAGATTAGTCAATTAGATGTTTTTACATTTGTAACAGCTATTACAATAGGAAATATAGCAGCATCAATTACGACATCTAAAACATTAACTATTGAAGATGGGATTATTGGATTAGTTGGCTGGGCAGTTTTGACGATTATCATGGGGTATTTAAGTTTAAAATCTAAAACTGTACGTCGGGTAATTCTTGGGGAACCAATAATTTTAATTAGACAAGGAAAAATAATGGAAAATGCATTAAAAAAAGCTAGATTAGATACAGAGCAATTTCAAGGAATGCTTCGTAATGAGAATATTTATTCGTTGAAAGATGTAGAGTACGCTATATTTGAAATCGATGGCAGTTTATCTATTATGAAAACAAAAGATGTTAAAACGAAAAAAAATAAAACATGGAAAAAAACTTTATTATTTCCGACTTCAACAGCAGTCATATCTGACGGGGAAGTAAATGAAGATGCATTATCAAATTTAAACTTGGATAAAAAATGGTTAATGGCTCAACTTGAAAGGGTAGGTATAAAATCAGTTTCAGATGTGTTTTTTGTTGAAGTACAAACCGATGGGTCGTTATATATCGATTACCGAGAAGATCATTTCAATGAAGAGGAAAATTAATTGACTCACATCCTAAAAGTGGATATGAGTCAATTTAGTTTTTATCAAATTATTCGTAAATCGGCACCCAGCCTTCAGTAGTAACAAACAATCGAACAGCAACTACTTTACGATCCTCTGCTAATGTGAAGTAGTGGCGTACATTTGGTGGTACAGAAATTAAATCTCCAGGATTCAAATTAACATGGAAAAATCCTTCATTTCCTTCGATAATAAACGTACCGTGACCGCTAACTATGAAGCGAACTTCGTCATCTGTATGATGATGCTCGCGGTTGAAGTTTTTAAGTAAATCATCAAGATTTGGAGTTGCTTCTGAAAGAGTAATAATATCACTTGCTAAATAGCCACGTCTTGATGAAATACTGTCGATTTCAGCTTTAAAAGTTTCAAGAATTGCTGCTTTTTCATCATCTGATAAAATAAATTTTTCTTGTAACGAACTATGTAATTGTTCGATATTCCAATTTTCGTAAATTACACCTTGTTCTTCTAAATATGCTTTTACCTCAACATCACTTGTAATATGATAATCTTTTTTTTCTACCCAAATTGTTGCCATTCTTCATTCCTCCAAATTAGTTCTTTATAAATGTATTTTTTTGTATACCTTGTAAAGCGTATTGGAATAGAAACTCATAAGCTTCTAAATGTTTTTTTGCTTCAAATGCTGATTCTGCCCATACTGTTATACCATGATTGTGAATTAATACAGCACCATGATCATTCTTAATATGTGGAAGAAATTCATTTGCAAGAGTGGGGATATGCGCATGATTTTTTATAATTGGAATTGTAATTTCTGCATCTTCTTCCCAAAGTCCCAACGCTTTAATAATTTCAATACCAGAAAAAGCTAACTCATCTTGATATGGGAAATCCTTTGTTATAAAGTTATTTGCTAAAGTGTGTACATGAAGAACGCATTTTGCATTTGTGTGCTGATAAATTAGACGATGCAAAATGGCTTCCGCTGATGGTTTTTTTGATTCATCCCAAACAGATTGGTCAAATTCATTAACGAGTAAAAAATCGTCATAAGTATGTTTAGTTTTATCTTTACCACTAGTTGTAACTAAAAAGTTTAAAGGCTCCTCATTTACTTTAATTGATAAATTTCCGCTAGTTCCTAAAAACCAATCTCGATCAGCAAGTACTTTTTTTACTTCGCGAATTTCATCATAATGTTTGAAAAAGTCCTTCATACTAGCACCTCCGTCTCTAATGAAGCTCGAATATCATAGAAATTTTCAAAAGGAATGAAAGGTAAAGATAATTCTTCACATTTATCTTTTAAGAAATCTCGAGCAAAAATTAAATTAGCTTCTTTTGCAATTTGTAAGTCAGTAATTGAATCACCAATGACAATGATAAAATCATTTGCTTCACTAAATTTTCTTTTAACAGATGGTTTACACATTCCACAATCATTCGTACAGTTTTCATCACAAGAATGATCCCAATGAATCTTTACAGTTTGGCCTGTAAAGTCAGTACGATTACATAAAATATCCGAAGATGGAAGGTAATCAGCTAATATTGGATGAACGAAAAAATCTAATCCGCCACTTACAACTTTTAACTCATATTGTTGTACGCTTACAAATTGTATAAAATCGCTAAAACCATCTCGAATGACTGTACGATTGATTACATAATCGGTCATTTCTTGTTTTTTCGTTGAAGGAATCGTAGCAAACATTTTCTCTACACCTTCTCGAATCGATATATTGCCATTTAATACTTCACTTGTTAATCCACTTACTGAAGGTGGAGCAAATTCTTTAATTAAATTAACGATATTGTCTCCCTCTGTAATTGTTCCATCAAAATCACAAAAAATCTTTATTGCCATTGTTGTTACCCCCAAAGTTGTAATGCTTTTTGTAGTGATGTATTTGGAAGTGCGTAGTCTTTTAGGTCAACTCCAGATAATGTTGCTGAAATTGCTTCTCTAAATGCATTACCTCCACCAATTGGTCCATCCGGATGACCATGAACACCGCCGCCAGCGTTGATGACCTGCTCAATTCCAAAATCTTGAATTAATTGAGGAACAAGTCCTGGGTGAATTCCAGCAGAAGGTACTGGGAATGTCTCTTTTAATCCATTTGAAACTGTTAAATTTTCAGCGATTTTTAAAGCTGTCTCTTTTTCTAACGCAACTGATCCATATGGTGAAGGGAAAAGACTAAAATCTGCGCCAGCAATTCGTAAAAGTTTACCAAGTAATAATCCTGCGTCAATACCATAAATTGGAGATGAACTAAATGCACCCGATACAGCAGGATGGGCCATAATTGGAATATTAATTGATGGATCTTCTGCCAATCCTTGCAGTACATCAATTCCATACGAGAACACATTTAATAAAAATACATCAGCACCAGCTTCAGCAGCACGTAATGCTTTTTCTTTTAACTCGTATGTTCGGCCAGTTAAATTCACCGCGTATAATGTTTTGTGTCCTGTTTTTTCATAAACTTGGTTCAAAATATTTTTTCCGTGAGTGACGCGATCCGTAATAGATGTAATTGTGTCAAAAAGGATCTCGTCATCTTTTATTAAATCTACGCCACCTAAAGCTTGCTTTTTTAATTCCTCTGAAATGTATTGAATATCTCTGCCGATAATTGATTTAAAAATGCTCATTAATAAAGGTCGATCATATACATCCAATTTCTCTCGAATACCTTTAATACCAAATTTTGGACCCGGAAAAAGAGCTAAAATGTCATCCGTAAAATTTAAATCAATCAGTTTAATTTCACCATCAAGGGATAGCTTACCGAAAACGGTTGTTAAAATTGCTGGTAGATCAGCTGAAAAATTTAAGCTAGGATAATAGATTTCAATAATCCCTTTTGTCGGTTTATAGCCTAGAAAGTTAACGACATTTTCTTCGCATTCTATTTCACGTACTGAAAGAACTTTGCCTTTATGCTTTTGTAATTGAATTTGATCATTTTGAGGTAAATTCGTCCATGAACCAACCGTTAAACCTAGCGCGATTGACTCTGCCTTTTTTTCTAAATGATGATTTTTATCATAAACTTGGTAAGTTGCTATTACTCCACTCATTTCAAAACCTCCAAAAAGTTTTAGTCAAACAAAAAACCTCTCCACTAAGGAGAGGTTTACCTACACCTTATCTGCCAGCAAATGCTGCGAGAATTAGCACCGTACTAGTTAACTAGCCGGTTGCCGGGTTTCATCGGGCTCGGTCCCTCCACCTACTCTGAATAAAGTAATATTTAATTTTGAATTCTTAATCTAATCGAATTATTTCATGAACAATCACAATTGTCAAACATTAAATTTTGAAAATATTTCAATCTCTTTTAATCTAGCAACTGCTTCCTTCAATCGATCAATATCTGATAGTAGGCCGACTCTTACATATCCTTCTCCATATTCTCCAAATCCATTTCCGGGAGCGACTGCAATATGAGCCTTTTCAAGTAAAAGATCAGCAAATTCCTGTGATGTAAAACCTGATGGGATTTTTAACCATGCAAAAAACGAACCTGCAGGTGCAGTTACTTCCCATCCAATTTCGTGACAGCCGCTAATAAATACATTTCTACGCTCTTCATAAAGTGCTAATAGTTGTTTTACACTTTCTTGAGATTCAGTTAGCGCAGCAGCTGCAGCTTCTTGAACAGCAGGGAAGATGCTAACATAAAGATGATCCTGTAAAAGATTAATTGCTGAAATAATCTCTTTATTTCCAACTGCAAAACCAATTCTCCAACCAGCCATATTATAAGTTTTAGAAAGGGTATAAATTTCAATCCCGCATTCCTTTGCTCCTGGAGTTTGAAGATAACTTAAAGGTTTTTTGCCGTCAAAACCAAATGCACCGTAAGCAAAATCATGACAAACAGTAATCTGATTATTTTTTGCAAGCGCAACTGTTTCTTTAAAAAATTCTTCAGATGCTATAGCACCTGTGGGATTATTTGGATAATTGATAAATAATATTTTACTAGCATCCAAAACATCTTGAGGAATTAATTTATAATCTGGTAAAAATTGATTTTCTTCAAGTAATGGAAGCATGTATGGAACTGTTTTTGAAAGAGATATACCAGATAAATAGTCTGGATAGCCTGGGTCTGGAACTAAAATTGTATCTCCTTCGTCACATAAACAAAGTGGTAGCTCTACTAATCCAGCTTTTCCACCGAATAATATGGCTACTTCTTCCTCTGGGTCTAAATCAACATCATACTCTCGTTTATAAAATTCTACAACAGCATTTTTTAAAGAGCTCATTCCTCTAAACGGAGAATAACGATGAGTTAAAGGGTTTTCAACAGACTTTTGTAATGCTTTTATAATATGGTCGGGTGTAGGTTGATCGGGATTTCCTTGACCAAGATTAATGACATCATGACCATTATTAATTGACTGATTCACTTTTTGGACTAGTGAAGCAAAAAATTGTTTTGGTAAATTGTTTAATAGTTTACTATGATTCAAGTTAATCACTCCAAAAATATAATAAAATTAATTTGAATAGATCGTTTCTTAATCGACTGATTTTCATGAACGACTGTTGCAATAACTTTCACCATCATATATGCTCGATTTAAAAATGTCTATAAAATTTAGAATAGGGTGAATAAATTGTGATTAAAATTGCGTGTATTCAATCTGACGTTATTTTAGGTGAATCAAAGACTAATTTAGAGAAAATGAAAACTCAAATAAACGAAGCTATTAAAGAAAATATTCGTGTAATCGTACTACCTGAGCTATGGACAACAGGCTATTGTCTGGAAGAAATTGGTTTGCACACAGGTGAACAAGAAGTGATTATTTCTGAACTTCAATCCATCGCAAAATCAAATAATGTAATATTGATTGCTGGTTCGTTCCCAATTGCAAGAGAAAATGGTGTTACGAATACATTAATTGTTATTAGCAGTACTGGTGAATTAGTAAAAACTTATGATAAAGTTCATTTGTTCCAGTTAATGAACGAGCATCACTATCTTCAATCAGGGGAAACAGATGGCCTTTTTGAAATCGATGGATTAACGGCTGCAGGATTTGTTTGCTATGATTTGCGTTTTCCTGAATGGATTGGAGCTCATTCGCAAAAGGGTGCAAAAGTTTTATTTTTTGTTGCCGAATGGCCAATTCAAAGAATGAATCATTGGGAAATCTTACTAAAAGCAAGAGCAATCGAAAATCAGTGTTATGTTGTTGCATGTAATCGAGTAGGAAAAGATTTAGCAAATACATTTGGTGGAGGATCAATGATCATTGACCCTTGGGGAGAGGTAGTAACCAAAGGTAGCACGAATGAAGAAATCGTTTATGGCGAAATTGATTCAAAAAAAGTTGATGAAGTACGCGGTACAATCCCTATTTTTGAAGACAGAAAAGAAGAAATTTACAAAAAGTTTTAAAAAAGTAATTGACAAATTAAAAATCAATAAACTAAAATACGAATATAAAATCAAATATGCGAACTCTTATTTCGAGTAGGCGGAGGGATTTGGCCCGACGATGCCCAGCAACCGACCATAATACCATTGTGAAATGGGGCGTATTGTTTACGCCTGAGCTTAAATGTTCAGTAAGGCACGGTGCTAATTCCAACAGAAAAGAAATTTTCTGGTAGATAAGAGACGAAAGTCAATTAGTATTGCCTCTTTTCGTCTCGGAAAAGAGGCTTTTTATTTTGCAAAATTCAAGGGGGATGAATTTGGTGACTGTCATTGAACGAAAAGAATATAGACCTTTAACAGAAGCAACTGCAATTACTTATTTACAAAAACTTGGCTATTTTAAAAATGAACTATGTGAATGTATAGAAATTGGGGATGGGAATTTAAATTTAGTATTTAAAGTTAATCCAGTAGGAAGCGAGAAAGGGTTAATTATAAAACAGGCTCTACCATATGCAAAAGTTGTTGGTGAAAGCTGGCCACTTACATTAAAGCGAGCTACGATCGAGAGTAATGCGACAAAAATATACAATGAGTTAATCCCATTACATGCACCTAAAATTTTAGAGCATGACGAAGATCAAGCCGTAACTGTAATGGAGGATCTTTCACACTTACAAATTCTACGAAAAGGTTTCATTGAGAAAAAAAGCTATCCGTTTTTAGCTGAACATATCGGTGAATTTTTAGCAAAGTCATTATTTTTCACTTCAGACTTTGGAACTTCACCAGCTAAGAAAAAAGAGCTAGAGTATCTTTTTAATAATCCTGACTTATGTGATATAACAGAAAATCTTGTGTATACAGATCCATTTTTTAACAGTGAAACAAATAGTTTTGAAGAAGAATTAACAGAAGAAATTAAAGAACTATGGAATGATGCAGATCTACAAATTGAGGTTGCGAAACTAAAATTAGATTTCTTATCGAAAAAAGAAGCTTTATTACATGGTGATTTACATACGGGAAGCATTTTCGTATCTGAAACAGAAACAAAAGTAATTGACCCGGAATTTGCATTTGTCGGACCAATCGGATTTGATTTAGGGCAAATTCAAGCAAATTTACTTTTTCAACTTTTCAGCCGTACTGAACTAAAAGACGAAATTATTGAACACATTTTAAACATTGAAAAAGTGTTTAATGAAACATTTATCCGACTATGGGAAGAGCATAGCGTTAGACCATTTAACCAAAAAGCTCTAATAAAAGAAAAGTTAGAAGGATATTGGGTGGATGCAATTGGGGTTATTGGATGTGAATTAATCCGAAGAAGTATCGGTCTTGCTCACGTTGAAGATATTGATTCACTGGAACATAATCAAAAAATTGAAGCAAAGAAAAAAGTCTTAAAATTCGGAGTTTATTGTATAAAAAATAGATTTACTATTAGAAATATTGGAAATTTACTTATTGGATTGGAGTAATAATCGATGACTGCATTACAGCAAATACCTGAATCATTACAATGGAACGGTGAAAGTTTAAAAATTTTAGACCAAACTAAATTACCAACTGAAATACGCTATTTTGATGCAACGACATTATTAGATGTACGTGAAGCAATCGTAAAATTACAAGTAAGAGGAGCACCAGCAATTGGTTTAGCTGCTGCGTATGGACTATATTTAGGTGTTCGAGAACTTCAAACTGAACAAGTTAATGAATTTCATCAACAAGCTAGATTATTAGCGGATGAACTAATTAGTGCTAGACCAACTGCAGTAAATTTAGCATGGGCCGTTGAAAAACTAATTAGCTCTAGTAAAGAAGCAGTGACAGTATCCGAAGCTAAATTAATCATCATGGAAGAAGCAATTAAATTACATGTAGCAGATGAAGCAACTTGCAAAGAAATCGGTGAAAACGCATTAACATTATTACATGACGGAGCAGCAGTATTAACTCATTGCAACGCAGGGAGTATCGCGACAAGTCGATACGGAACAGCTTTAGCTCCACTTCACTTAGCAAAAGAAAAAGGCTGGGAAATTTCGGCTTATGCAACAGAAACAAGACCAGTATTTCAAGGTGCAAGACTAACCTCTTGGGAATTGAACCAAAGTGGTATCCCGGTTACATTATTAACTGATAATATGGTCGGCTACTTATTACAAAATAAAAAAGTAGATGCAGTTATTGTTGGTGCTGATCGCATTACTGCTAACGGAGACACTGCTAATAAAATTGGAACATTACAATTAGCAATTTTAGCTAACTTTTACCAAATCCCATTTTATGTAGCTGCTCCTTTATCAACAATCGATTTAACAATCGAAACAGGGAATGAAATTGTCATTGAACAACGTGATCGTACTGAAGTAACGCATATCGGAAATGTTCAAATTGCCCCTGAAGGAATCGATGTACTAAACCCAGCGTTTGACGTGACGCCGAATGAATTAATAACTGCGATTATTACGGAAAAAGGCATTGTTTCTAGCGATTATAAAGAAACGTTTAAAAGTTGGGAGGAAGAGTAATGAAAAAAATTATTGCAACACTATCAATTGCATCAGTATTATTAACAGCTTGTGCAAATGAACAAAATGTAGTTTCAACCAAAAAATCTGAAAATGCTAGTACTGAAGTAAAGAAAGTATCCGCAAGTAGCAATTCTGAAATTCCTGAAGCAATAAAAAAGAAAACAAAAATTGCTTTAATTATGGAGTTTTCAATTGGAACTTTTTCTTCACAATATATCGATGGCGTGAAAAAACAAGTTGGGAAATTTGGTGGAGAAGTACAAGTATATAATGCTGATAATGATTTAGCAAAGATGGCCTCCAATTTAGATACAGCCGTCAATTCTAAGGTTGATGGAATTTTAATCGATCATGGGCGAAAAGAAACATTAGAAAAAGGTGTGAAAAAAGCGTTAGCTGCAGGCATTCCAGTTGTTTCTTTTGATAGTGATTTAAATATTCCTGGTGTTACAGTAATTGACCAAGATGATTACAGTTTAGCATGGAAAAGTTTAAAGAGTTTAGCAGAAGGATTAAACGGAAAAGGGAATATCGCAACAATTTGGGTAGGTGGTTTTACACCGATGGAGCGCAGAAAAGTTATTCTTGATGCATTTTATAAACGTTATCCGAATATAAGAGAGGTTGCCAGATTCGGAAAAGCAAGTAGTAATACGATGCTTGATACACAAGCTCAAGTAGAAGCTTTATTAAAGAAATATCCTAAAGGTCAGCTTGATGCTATTTTTGCAACTTGGGATGAGTTTGCAAAAGGGGCTACAAAAGCAATTCAACAAGCTGGACGTAATGAAGTAAAAGTTTACGGAATTGATTTAAGTGATGAAGATCTTCAATTAATTCAAGAAAAAAATTCACCGTGGGTTACTTCAGCTGCAAGTGATCCGGGAGAGATTGGAGAAGTTCAATCTAGATTCCTATATCAAAAAATAGCTGGAGAAGAAACGCCAGATATATATTCTTTAGAACCTAAATTAATAGAGAAAGAGGAGCTTCCAAATACTCCAATTAAAGTTAGTGATCTAAGGAAATATAGTAATAACTGGATACCTTCACAAGCTGCAACTTCACCATGGATGGAGAAATTAGATAAGGGGAACTAAAGATGACTATTAAACTAGAATCTGTATTTTTTAGTTATGGAGAATCAGAGGTACTAAAGGATATTAATTTTACAGTCAAACCTGGAAAAATAGACGGTCTGGCTGGTTTAAATGGTGCAGGTAAAAGTACGTTAATGAAGATTCTAGCTCATAGAATTCAACCAACAAATGGTAAGTGTAAAGTAAGTGAAAATTCAACAATAGCATATGTCCCTCAAGAAGTTGATGAGGGACTTGTGCAAGGATTAACTGTAATTGAAAATTTAATAATTGCATTGAATAGAGAAATTAAGAAATTCTTCTTCTCAAAAAAGAAAAGTGTTGAATTTGTTCAAAATCGACTTTCAAATTGGAATTTGAATCTACCATATTATAAACAAGTAAGTGATTGTACAATATATGAAAAACAATTTATTTTAATTGCAAAAGCACTACTAAATGATGCATCCTATTTCCTATTTGATGAGCCCACTTCTTCCCTAGGAAATACTGAAAAAGAGCAATTTTTCTCATTCTTACATAATTTAAAAAAAATGGGGAAAGGTATTGTCGTCATTTTACACTCAATTGACGAACTTATAAAATTTACTGATGAATTAACGGTATTAAGAAGTGGAGAAATCGTGTATCAAGGTAGCTCATCGACGTTATCTGTGGAAGAAATAATCGGTCAAATGTCTTCTGGTAAATTTTCATTTAAAAAAACCATAAAAGAGCGCAATGAACCAGCTTTTCAGTTTCGTAATATCCAATTAAGTGAAACGAAACCTTCTATTAATATAGAAATAAATAAAAATGAAGTAATTGCCATTTATGGTGCAAATGGAAATAAGAAAACAAGTTTAGCAAAAACAATTTGGGGCAATCGAAACCAATATGAATTAATAATAGGAAGAAACTCATTTTTGATCAAGTCTCCCCAGCATGCATATAAACAAGGAATTGCATTTGTACCAGAGGATCGAAGAAAAGAAGGGTTATTTCTAAATCATTCGATTAGAGAGAATATCTCATTCAACAAAAGAGGTTGGATAAACAAAAATCTCGAATTTGAGAGTTCTCAATCCATAATTAATACTTTAAGTATTTATCCAAAGGACACTGAAAAAGAAATTTTACATCTTAGTGGAGGAAATCAGCAAAAAGTAAGTATAGCAAAATGGATCTCACCGAATTTAAAGTGTCTTATATTAGATGAACCACTAAAGGGTGTTGATATTTATGCTAAACAACATATTTTCCAATACATTGATGAATTTTGTGCTAACGGTGGTTGTGTTATTTATTTCACGAATGATATTGAAGAAGCTAATGTGATAGGAGACAAAATATATACAATTATACAAGGTGAGTTATTGGAGGGTATACAATGACGCAATGGGCACAAACACAAGGTAGAAGATTATTTTTGGATTTTGGAGCAGTATTCCTACTTCTAGTCGTTATTGCATTTTTTTCAATGACATCGAATTCCTTCTTATCTTATAGTAATATTACTGATATTTTAAGATCGATTTCAATCGTAACATTACTGGCGATTGGAGTTACGTTTAGTTTAATCATTGATGGTTTAGATTTATCAGTTGGATCAACCGCGAGTTTAAGTACGGTTACAGCAGCTTATTGTTTAATTGTTTTTAGACAAGAGCTATTGATTACACTATTAATTCCCATTGTTTTTGGTTTAATAGTTGGATTATTAAACGGTATGTTTATAACGAAAGGGAAATTACCGGACTTATTAGTTACTCTTGCTATGATGTTTGTTGTAAATGGTTTACATTTAACCTTAACAAAAGGTTCATCGATCTATGAAGGAATGACAATTAATAATAAAGCAACTACAGGTCATTTTATTCCTTCGTTTTTATATCTTGGGCAAGGGTCATTTTTTAATATCCCAGTTGCAGTCATAATAATGATAATTTGTATTTTGATTACACATTTATTTTTAGAAAAGACAACTTGGGGAAGAGTATTCTTCTTTATTGGAGGAAATAAAACTGCTGCACACTTATCTGCAATACCCGTAAACAAGTATCGAGTTTATGCTTATATTATTAGTGGGCTATTTGCATCACTTGGTGGGATTTTACTTGCTAGTCGAGTTGGTACAGGGCAAGTTTCAGCAGGTACACCATTATTAATGGATAGTATTACAGCGGCATATATAGGAATTGCTATGTATGGAAAAGGGAAACCAAATATAATCGGAACATTTTTAGGTGCGTGCTTAATGGGGGTCCTTTTAAACGGATTCACGATGCTAAACGTACCATACTATGCGCAAGATATTATTAAAGGTATTTTATTATTAATTGCAATTTTGTTAGCCAAAAAAAATTAAGAATTTGCTTCCAGACAGACCGAATTCGGAAATTGTCAAACACTAGTCTAATAATAATATTTGAATACAAACCGTTATAATCTCCAAACTAATGGAGATTATTTTTTTTATAAATAGTAGAATTTTAACTAAACTTGCATAGAATAAAAAACAAATATTTTCATGTTAGATTTTCTAACATCGTATTGACAGATTATCTAACATGAAATAAAATACTTATAGATGAACGAAAGGAGCATTGCTATGAATGATCAAGTAAGACGCTCAACGCCACTTTTCCCAATCGGAATAGTCATTTCGTTAACTGAATTATCTGCAAGACAAATTCGATATTATGAAGAGCATGATTTAATTCGTCCTGCTCGTACTGAAGGTAATCGTAGATTATTTTCTTTCAATGATGTCGATCGATTATTAGAGATTAAAACTTTTATAGAACAAGGCTTGAATTTAGCAGGAATTAAAGAAGTACTAAATTTGAAATCGTCAGAAAAATCCAAAGAAACAGTGGTTCAACAAGTCATTGTTGAAAAATCAATATCAGATGAACAGCTTCGAAAAATGCTTCGTCAAGAGTTATATCAAAATGGTAAATTAGGTAGAACTTCTTTACGACAAGGAGATATGTCTCGATTCTTTCATTAAGTTATTGATTAAGTCCGGATTATTCTAGCTTTTATATTTATATGGGGGGAAATATAAATGAAAAAGGAAACGATTTTAAATAGTGCCAAAGAACATAGTCTTGAATTTGTACAGTTATTTTTCACAGATGTAGAAGGGGTATTCAAACATTTAGAACTACCAATCACGCAAATTGAAAAAATACTTAATAATGAAACTATGTTTGATGGCTCTAGTATTAATGGATTCACAAAAATTGAAGCAAGTGATATGATGCTTTTCCCAGATTTGAATACTTGGAAAGTCGACACTAACGAAAAAGTTGGACTCTTCATTTGCGATGTTTATTATCCAAATGGTACACCTTTTGAAGGTGATCCAAGAAATGTGCTTAAACGAGCAATTGAAAAAGCGACTGACAAGGGATTTACTTCTTTTAATGTAGGACCTGAACCTGAATTCTTCCTATTTAAAAAGGAGGGAAATCAGTTAGTTCCAAATGACAATGGTGGATATTTTGATGTAGCCCCCCTAGATAAAACAGTTACAATACGACGTGAAATTACGAAAGCACTTCAGGCTTTAGGGTTAGAAGTTGAGGCTTTACATCACGAAGTTGCAATCGGTCAACATGAGATTGATTGGAAGTACGCACCAGGATTACAAACAGCTGATAATATTCAACTATTTAAATATACTGTTAAAACGATTGCTGAAAAAAATGGTTTAGTTGCTACATTCATGCCAAAACCAATTTTTGGAGAAAATGGCTCAGGTATGCATTGTCATATGAGTCTAGGAAATGATAATGGTAATGCCTTTTATGATCAGCATGATTCAATTGGATTATCTGAAACAGCACGACAATTTATTGCAGGTGTACTAACACATGCTCGTGCAAATGCTTCAGTTACAAATCCTACAGTTAATTCATATAAACGTTTAGTTCCAGGCTATGAAGCACCAGTTTATGTAGCTTGGTCACAAAGTAATCGTACTTGTACAATTCGAATACCTGCTGCAAGAGGTGCAGGTACAAGAATCGAAGTACGAAATCCAGACCCATCTGCAAATCCTTATTTAGCTTTAGCTGTTTTATTATCTGCAGGCTTGGATGGTATTGAAAGAAAATTAACACCTCCAGTCGAACGAAGTGAAAACCTGTATTTGATGGATGACGTAACTAGAAAAGCAGAAGGCATTGAAACATTGCCAGGAAGTTTACTTGAAGCAGTTACAGAACTTGAAAACAGTGAATTCCTACAGCAAGTATTAGGGAAACACGTATTTTATTCATTCCTTCAAAATAAAAAAGAAGAATGGGATGCATATCGATTACGTGTATCAGAATGGGAAAAAGAAACATATTTAAACTGCTAATCACTAAACTTAAAATAAAAAAAATAGAAAAGTGGAAGTAGGTTATCTCTACTTTTCTATTTTAAAGTGTGTTAGACTAATTTTGTTTGTTGCATACGAAAGGGGAACTTTTATAATGGCTAAGTTTACAAAAGAAGATATTTTCCGTATTTCAAAAGAACAAAACGTAAAGTACATACGTCTACAATTTACGGATTTACTAGGAATTATCAAAAACGTTGAAATTCCAGTAAGTCAGCTTGAAAAAGCTTTAGACAATAAAATGATGTTTGACGGTTCTTCAATCGAAGGATTCGTTCGTATCGAAGAATCAGATATGTATTTATTCCCTGATTTAGACACTTGGGTAGTATTCCCATGGACTGCTGAAAAAGGAAAAGTAGCTCGTTTAATCTGTGATATTTACAATGCAGATGGCACTCCATTTGAAGGGGATCCTCGTAATAACTTAAAACGTATGTTAAAAGAAATGGAAGCTCTAGGCTTCACAGATTTCAACTTAGGACCTGAGCCAGAATTCTTCTTATTTAAATTAGATGAAAAAGGTGAACCAACTCTTGAGTTAAATGATAAAGGTGGTTACTTCGACTTAGCACCAACTGATTTAGGTGAAAACTGCCGTCGTGATATCGTTCTTGAACTTGAAGAAATGGGCTTTGAAATCGAAGCATCTCACCACGAAGTAGCTCCAGGGCAACATGAAATTGATTTCAAATATGCTGGTGCAATCAAAGCTTGTGATGACATTCAAACATTTAAATTAGTTGTAAAAACAATCGCTCGTAAACACGGTTTACACGCTACATTCATGCCAAAACCACTATTTGGTGTAAACGGTTCAGGTATGCACTGTAACTTATCATTATTTACAAATGGTAAAAACGCATTCTACGATGAGACTGGTGAATTAGGTTTAAGTGAAACTGCACGTCACTTCATCGCAGGAATCTTAAAACATGCTCCAAACTTTACAGCTGTTACAAACCCAACTGTAAACTCATACAAACGTTTAGTACCTGGCTATGAAGCGCCATGTTACGTTGCTTGGTCTGCAAGAAACCGTAGTCCACTAATTCGTATTCCTGCATCTCGTGGCTTAAGTACACGTGTAGAAGTACGTTCAGTTGACCCAGCTGCAAATCCTTACTTAGCATTATCAGTATTATTAGCAGCAGGTTTAGACGGAATCAAAAATAAATTAGAAGCTCCAGCTCCAGTAGACCGTAACATCTACGTTATGTCTAAAGAAGAGCGCGAAGAAGTTGGAATCATCGATTTACCAGCAACTTTAGCAGCTGCACTTGATCTATTAAAAACTGACGAAGTAATCGTTGGTGCTCTAGGATCACACTTATTCGAACACTTTGTAGAAGCAAAAGAAATCGAATGGGATATCTTCCGTACTCAAGTTCACCCTTGGGAAAGAGATCAATACATGTCAGTATATTAATCAAATCAACCCTTGACGCTATTGGCGTTGAGGGTTTTTTATTTATGGGCAGTTTGTTGATTTCATATTAATTAATTAAATTACTCATGAATCGCTTATAGAAGAATGCATACGAGATCAACTTCAGATGATGAAGTAGCGTAATGGTTAGGTGTGATGGGATACATCAATCCATTTGCTAATGAAGGGCTACAAAAGGGATACTTCAGACGAACTGTTCAGTAGCCCTTTAGGGTTTGTTCAGTAACAAAGGCTTACACACGCAGAGCAAACCACCAGATATTACGGGTGGTTATGTTTAAATAAATACGTTGAACGCAGTTTGAATGTTCACATTTATTTCTTAAATAATTAACTCGTAAGTATATATAAATATGATAAACTATTAGAAAATAATCATAAAAATCATGAATACGTTGTATTTGGAAGATCTAACAATTTACAAACTGAAAAACAAAAAATAGGGGAACACTATAAGATTTGGGAATTGAAAGGATTTAATGAAGTAAGCTTGAGGGATATGAACGCGAAAGATCTATCTAACCAAAATTAGAACTTGATATTCGGACTAGTGCGAATAAAATGAAGTGATATAACCAAATTTTAGATGTGATTGTGGAAATAATAATTATTGAAGTAAATCGATCGTTAAAAATGTTATTAAAAGCTCTGGGGTAGTAGTAACAAAAGAAGTTTAAGTAAAGATAAATATGGTTGTACTATTGAAAGGGCTATTTTAGCAACTTATATAATATAACGATATAAGAAAGTAATAGAAAGAAGTGAACAATTTGATTCTAGTCACAGGTGCAAATGGTACTGTAGGTAAAGAAGTTGTGAGAGAACTACAAAAGGTAAATGCTAATTTTAAAATATCCACAAGTAAAAAAAATACAAGTAATGTTTATTTAAACTTTGAAGATCCCAAATCAATTAGACCTGCTTTTCAAGGGATTACTAAGCTTTTTTTAATACGTCCCCCACATCTTGCGGATAAGAAGTATTTTGAACCAGTTATTGAAATTGCAAAAGAAGTAGGGATTGAACAGATTGTTTTTTTGTCTTTATTAGGTGCTGATAAAAATAAGATAGTTCCGCATGCCAAGATAGAGGAATTAATAATCAACTCAGGGATACCTTATACATTTTTAAGACCAAGTTTTTTCATGCAGAATTTATTAAATCAACATGTTGAAGAACTGGTAAAGGAAAATATTATTTTTGTACCAGCTGGTAAAGGGGAAACGAGTTTTATCGATACAAGAGATATCGGTGTAGTGGCTGCAAAAGCACTAACCGAAAATGGTCATAGGTTCAAATCTTATTCGTTAACTGGAAATGAAGCTATTAGTTATTTTGAAGTGGCTGAGATCTTATCAAAGCACTTACGAAAAGACATAATATATACTAATCCAAGTATTTTAACCTTTTGGAGAAAAATGAGAAAAAAAGGGTTAGCTCGCGAATTTATAATAGTTATGATCGGTATATACACAACCGCAAAATTAGGACTTGCAAAAAAAATAACAACAGATTTAGAGGATTTATTAGGGAGGGAACCAATTAAATTTGAACAATTTGTTATAGACTATTTAGACTCGCTTAAATGATTGAATTGTATTTAAACTAGTAAATGAATTTAATTTTTTAATGTGGTAAAGTTAACTTCAAAGTATTTAATCTACCGGTTCTATTTAGACTTACTATTGAAATTTCGTTATGTTGCTTGAAAATTGGTAGCTCTCAAATTTTTAATATCCTGATTTATTTTCTAATGTTAAAAAGAAGTTTAGTGCACTTCGTCATATAGATGAATCTCGCAAATAGAAGAGCTTATTCTTTTACCAGAAGAATAAGTTCTTTTTGTTCGAAACAAAAGAAGATTTACGTAGCGTAAATCTTCTTTTTTACTTTAAGTTAGTAACTTACATTCAGTACAACATTACTAACAGTATATTTACTATTGCTATAGTATCCTTTTGTGTTTGTGTCTTTTATAAACTTTAACGTAAATTTAGGACCTGATTCGTAACTATCACCATACAAATAAGAAACATTTGTATCTACCAATCTTGTAATTGTCGTAGTTGTTTCATACGCTGCAAAGATATCTGAAGAATCTCGAATCGTCGAATAGTATGGTGTTGTAATTAATGATTTAGATGATGTGATTGATTTCGTGCTCGTATTATAAGTATCACCAGATGTTAAATAACTTACTTTTACATTATTTGCCGTAAACGATGAAGCAGTTCCGTAAGTTGCATTTGTTGAGTCTACTACGAAAACACCATGTTCACCATAAACTTTACCAGTAGTACCGTTCAAATAAAGTGCTGTGTTTTCGTCAATTCCATAGCCTACCTTTTGACCTAAGTCTCTTTCAGCTATAAGAATACGACCTATGCGACCTCGTGCATCGAAATGAGTATCAATTGCAGCATTTACAAAACCGAAACCTGTAGTATAGCCACCGTTATCCGGATATAGAGGATCAGCTAGCGAGATGTCACTGATTTTTTTAGCTAATAAACGGTTGTAATTTAAATAGCCATAACTAACACCTTCACCGTAAGTTTTTGGACTTTGGACAGCAGTACCAGCACTTGTACCAGAAATAATAGCTCCAGCTGCTGCTCTTTGTTGGATTGCTGCAAAAAGTGGGGTAGGCGTTCCGTCATCCTTTAGTAAACTTCTTACGTGACGGGACTGATCTCCACCGTTAAAGAATATAACGTCAGCTGAGTTAATTAAATCAATATTACTTTGCTTATAAGCTTCTGTTGTATAGTTATCAACTGCCACAGGTATAAATACTGGTGTAAAACCATAACTAGTAAACAAATTTTTATATGATAAGTGACCTGTTATATCATTTGTGTATGCGTCTAATGCAGTTGCGTAGTCAGCAGCTGCGCTACATACAATTGCAACTACTGGATTGGATTTGCCAGTTGCAGCTTTTAGTGCATTGTAAATTTCGGCATTACTATCATCAATTGCACCACCCATTAAAAAGATTTTAGGTGCAGCTGCAGCTTCAACACTTTTTTCAGCTCGTAAGAAAGAAGTTCCAAAAACTAACGAAAATACTAAAACGAATGACAATACGATTGAAATCTTAAACTTGTTCATCTTCATCATTAATACCTCCTGAAATTTGTTATTCAAAAGTGCCTTTTACGATCGGATTACCTTCTTCAACCATTTTTTTGCCAAGTGCAAATACTGTTTCAATTTCTAAAGTATCTTGATTTAACATGACAATATCAGCATCGTTGCCAGGTTTTAAGTTACCTTTGTGTGGTAATTTTAGCACTTGTGCAGGGTTTGAAGTAATGACTTGTAATGCTGCTTCTAATGGAATTCCTTCGTCAATTACTCCATCCCTTACTTCTTGATATAAAGATGAAATTTTTCCTATTTGAAGTCCTAAATAGTCTCCATTCGTATCAAAAAATGGAAGACTTGCTTGACCATCAGATGAAAAAGTTATGTTTTCAATCTGAACTCCTTCTTCAAGCATAACGCGTAGTCCTTTGCTACACTTTACTTCGCCTTCTTCTAAAAACTGAGGGATAGTGCTTGTAGTAAAATCTACAAATCCTCCTTTAAGTGCATAATCAATACCAGCTTTAAACAATTCTTCATTCCGATTAATATGAGTCGGGTGGAACTGACGAATTGGAATATTCGTCTGTTCAACTAGTTGATGTAGAAGTGAAAGTTGATCTTTGCCATCACCGACATGAATTTCTAAGATGCCAGCCTTTCCAGATAAAATTCCTCCATTACGTGCAGAAGATGCAATCTTTGCAAGTTCTTCAATAGTTGGTTCTGAGGAACGGTGGTCTGCAATAGCAATTTCACCAACTCCAATAATCTTATCAATTAGAATAATATCACTTTGAATTGATTCTGTTAGTGTCTTTACAGGGATTTGATAAGAACCAGTGTGAATATAACAAGTAATCCCTTCTTCTTCTAAACCACGTGCTTTTGCAAGCAAATTCTCCATTGTTCTTGTTGTACCGTCTGTACCTAATACACCAACCACTGTCGTAACACCAGCAGTAGTAACATTAGTAAGCATGAGTTCTGGAGTGCGTGTTTTATATCCGCCCTCACCACCACCTCCAATGATATGTACATGTGAATCAATAAAACCTGGTACAACTAAAGAGTTGGAGGCATCTATGACATCGCAAGAAGGAAAGTCAGGTGGAATTGTGATATGATCTGCTATCATTTCAATTTTTCCACCTGCTAAAAGTATATCTTTTCTGCCAATAGAGTGTGGTGTGTATACTTGACCGTTTTTTATTAAGGTTAACAACTTTTTTCTCCTCCTAAATCCTTTGTTAATTCATTAAAAAGGACCGTAGTTCATTAAGTGAGCGATTACAACTGCAACTAAACCAATTACATATTGTACTAATATTAATGGGAAAATCCATTTCGCCCATTTTGTCCAAGGAATCCCAGCAATTGCTAATCCTGCCATTAAAGTTCCTGCTGTTGGGAAAATAATATTACCGATTCCATCAGCAAAAGAGAATGATAGAACAGCAGTTTGTCGTGTAATTCCTAGTAGATCAGCAAGCGGAGCCATAATTGGCATTGTTAACATGGCATGACCGCTACCTGAAGCTAAAATAAAGTGAATTGCTGCCTGGAAATTATACATTCCAATTACACTTAAAGAAGCAGGGATATGTTTAATGACTTCAGATACTCCGTGAAGCATTGGATCAACAATATGTCCTTGATTTAAAACAACTAGAATTGCACGGGAAACACCTATAATAAGAGCACCACTAATTAAAGAAGCAGATCCTTGTGTAAAAGATTTAACTACGTCATCGATTGATAATCTACCAATTATTCCAATTGCAATTGTTAAGATGATAAATAAAGAAGCAATTTCAGTAATATACCATTGATATTTAATAACTCCAAAAGCTAAAATAATATAGTTTATAAGAAAAGCAGTTAAAATCCATTTATGTCTAGAAGATAATTTAGCTTTAGAAGTTACTAGATCGTTAGTTTGTTCAACTGAATACTTACCATAGAATCCTAAGTTCGGATTTTTCTTTACTTTCATAGCGTATCGATAAATAAAAATAACAGATACTAAATAAACGATTACAAATAGAACAAGTCTAAAGCCCATACCAGAAAATGTAGGAAGTTCTGCGATTCCTTGAGCTATACCAACTGTAAACGGATTCATTATTGCTGTTGTAAAACCTGCTGACGCTCCAACTAATACGATTGCAGTTCCCGTCATTGTGTCAAAGCCTAAAGCAAGTGCCAACGGAACCAGAAGTGGAATATAAGCTAAAGTTTCTTCAGCCATTCCCATTAAGGAACCTCCAACTGCAAAAAATAACATCATAATAGGAATTAATAACTTTTCTCTAGTAGCAAGTTTTCTAGCCATTGTTGAGATTAACACTTCAATTGTGCCGGTAGCACTTAAAACACCAAAAAATCCTCCAATAATTAAAACGAAGAAAATGATATTGCCCGCTTCTACCATACCCGAATGAATGGCTTTTACCATATCGAAGAGACCAACTGGTGTAGCAGCGATTGATTTAAATGAGTTCGGATCGACTGATGAATGTCCGTCAACGTCGATATGGGCGTATTCCCCAGTAGGTAATACGTAAGTAAGAGCTGTCGCGATTAATAGAATTACTAAAAGTAATGCAAAAACATTAATTTTACGTTCTTTCTTAACTTTTGTCTCAGGTGTCATTTTATTTGCGTGAATTTGTGACATAGGTCCATCTCCTTTTGATGATTAAGTAGCTAATTAATTATAATAGAATTTGATAAATAAAACGCTTTCAAGTATTCCCTCCCAAATTTGAATTCTCAAAATCTATTAAAATGGCTATAACATTCTATAAGCAAGTAGCGTGCCAATTTTAAATGTCTTATTTTTAAGAAAATTTGATAGATTCTTCAGATTAATTGGTTCTTTTTGGTTCATTTGATGCTATAATAAAACCAATTTAATCAAATATGGAGAGAAATTAAAAATGAAAAATTCATTAACATTGATAACAGGCAGTTCAAAAACAAGACAAGCTTTGTCTAATCAACTAACGCAATTGCTAGAAGAATACATAACGATTAACTCTTATGCAATTGATGAGGGAGAACATAAAGTATTTCAAGATGAAATTATACTTTTTTCGTCGGAGGCAGTAAAAATTGAAACGGAAAAATTTGCACAATTAAGTGCTAAACAAATCATAGTTGGGAAAAGAACACTTAATCATGAAAATGTAGACAAATTATTGAGAATTGAGGGGGGGACAAAAGTTCTTGTAGTTAATGATGATTTTCATTCAACAGTTGAACTTATTCAGTCTTTGTACCAATTGGGGATTAATCATTTGGAGTATGTACCATTTAAAAGTGATCAACTATATTATCCAGATATAAATCTTTCAGTTTCACCAGGTGAAACTCACTTAAGTCCGTCATATATAAAACATGTATTGGATATCGGCGTAAGACTTTTTGATATCTCTACAATTTTACACATTGTAGAATATTTTCAATTTAACGATAATATAGCAACATTAATTTCAGAAAAGTATTTACGCAATATTATTGACTTACATAGGGAACTTTTCAATGCAGAGCAAAGTGTAAAGAAAGTAAATAGACATATCCAAAGTGTTGTAAATACGGTTGATGATGGTATTTTAGCAATTGATGGATATAAAAGAATAACTGTGCTAAATGATCGGATTATTAAGTTGTTTAAATTAACTAAAAGTAACTATGAAGGTAAGCATATAGAAGAGATTATTAAGGAACAAAATATAAGAGACTTTATTTTAAATGGTACAGATGAATCTAAATTTTTTTCAATTGACAATATAGATAATGTTATCTATCGGACGTATAGTCATGAAGATGACAGGATCGTTGCTACTTTTAAGAGTGTTAATCAAGCATTTGAAATAGAAAAAACAGCGCAGAGAGAGTTTAGAAAGCAAGGCTTTTATGCAAGATATGACTTTGCGGATATTATTGGAGAGGATGACACAATTTTAGAATGTAAACGAATAGCAACAAAACTTGCAAAAGCTGAGCATTCTATTTTAATTCAAGGTGAAACAGGTACAGGTAAAGAACTTTTTGCACATGCAATCCATAAACAATCAAACAGGAAAAACGGCCCTTTTTTAGCCATAAATTGCAGTGCCTTTACTGAGAGTTTACTAGAAAGTGAACTATTTGGTTATGAAGATGGTACGTTTACTGGGGCAAAAAAAGGTGGGAAACAAGGTCTTTTTGAAATTGCTGATGGAGGAACGATATTCTTAGATGAAATAGGTGACATCAGCTTAAATGTTCAATCTCATTTACTTCGTGTTCTCCAAGAACAAGAAATTCGTAGAATAGGTGGCAGAAAAATCATTCCTATTAATGTTCGCATCATTGCTGCAACTAACAAAGATATCCATCATAAAATCTCAGACGGCTCATTCCGTTCCGATTTGTATTACAGATTAAATGTTTTAAATCTCATCATTCCACCTTTACGCTTAAGAAGAACAGACATACCGTTGCTCGTTCAACACTTTATCGCTAAAAGTGGAAAAGGGGTTACGATTGAGGAAGAAGCTTTAAATGAATTAATAGGTTTAAATTGGTTAGGTAATATTAGGGAATTGAAATCAGTTATTGATTATATGCTTACTGTTTGCGAAGGAAATACGATTTCCCAAAATAACTTTCCTCATTATAACTATTCAGAGCACAGAGAACACCCAAAAAGAGACTCAAATCAATTTGAACTTCCTACAAGTATTCTTGAGCTTGAAGAATCGATTACAATTCTTGAAACGATAAAAAAATGTAATGATTTAGGTAAAGCAGCGAGTAGAGACTCTATATCCAGCTCTAGTGAGGAAAAGGGTAGATACTTATCTCCACAGCAAATAAGACTTCGATTAGAAATTATGGGGAATAAGGGCTTGATAACAAAAGGAAGAGGAAGAGCAGGAACGAAGATTACTGCTAATGGAATTGATTACTTACATTTTCTAAAAGCTAACATACAAAATAAACTACTTTAAGATTTGAAAATAATACATTTCTTTTTGGTTGAAATTGGTTGTAATCATTCACCCAAAACTAGTTTTTATATGGAATAAATAGTCTTGAAACTTTGTCTAATCAGTCTACTTATTTTTGGTATAAAACTTGCTTATATTCAGAAGTAAGCTAAAAATAAGTAAAGGGGTTAAGAAATGAGAAAAAAATTTATTGCATTTTTGGTTAGTTTTATTTTAATGTTTTCAGTTTCAGGGTTATCTTATGTAAGAGCTCAAAGTTCACAAGAAGATATTCAAGGAAACCTTGTCATTGTTGGCGGTGGGTTAGGTTCTTCGAATAAAGGAGTGTATGAAAAATTTATTGAATTAGCCGGATCTAAAAAGGCTAAAATTGGCATTATTCCAGCAGCTAGCGGTAAATTAAAATCTTCTTTAGATTTTAAACATGATTTAATAAATTATGGTGTAAGTCCAGAATCAGTAGAGATTTTACCTTTATCAAATCATGATTTTTCTGATACAGATGAAAATGAGTCTAATTGGAAAGATCATGCTAATAGTTCAGAACTTGCAAAGCAAATAAGAGGGCTGACTGCTATTTGGTTCGTAGGTGGAGACCAACAACGTATAGTTGATACATTACGATCAGAAGGTAAAGATTCAAAAGTCTTACAAGAAATTTGGGATATCTATCGAAATGGTGCAGTTATTGGTGGGACGAGCGCTGGAGCTGCAATAATGAGCAACACGATGATCACGGGTGGAGATAGCCTTGGTGCATTAAAGGGATATTATGAAAAAAATCAAAACCAAGGGGAAGGTAAAGAGTATGAACCTCTGTCAGTTGAAAAAGGACTAGGTTTCTTTCAAAATGGTTTAGTTGATCAACATATGGATGAAAGAGCTCGTTATGCTAGATTGGCAATTACAGCAATCCAGTATGAAAATAATGGGAATCTTGCTTATGGAATTGACGAAGACACTGCAATGGTTGTTAGCAACAAAGAAAAAACCTTAGAAGTAATAGGACGCAGTGGTGTATCTGTTATTGATGTAAATGAAGCAAAAAGAAATGGAAATTTAGAAAATATTAAAATTAACTACTTAGCTCAAGGTGACAAGATCCATTTTGATACTAATACGATTGATTTTTCTAAAAATAAATATGAAACAAAAGGATATGAGTATTACGCTTTTAAAGCATTACCAAATACAGGGTTACTAACACCTTATGGAAAGTTAAAAGATTATTTAGCTTACTCGCTTGTTGATAACGAATCGTCACAGGAAGTAAAATCATATTTATATGATAAAGAAGGCAGAGGGTATGAAATCGTTTTCCGAAAATCAAAGGATACAAATGGTTACTGGAATTATACTGATGGACAAAAAGATGATTATTCGATTCAAAATGTAACAATGGATATTCATCCTAGAAAATTAGTCTTTAGTGAACAAGATTCGGAAATTGACATTGACTATAAGAAGTCAGGTTTTAAAGTATCCAATCAGGCTAGCGAAGAACCGATAAAAGGGAATTTAGTCATTGTCGGTGGAGCGTTGGGAAGTAGTAATAGTGCAGTTTATAATAAATTGATTGAACTTGCAGGAGGACCTGAAAATGCAAAAGTAGGAATCATCCCTGCGGCTAGTACAAAACTGACTTCTTCGAATGATTTTACAAAAGATTTAATAAAATACGGAGTTAAAAAAGATTCTATTGAGATTTTACCAATTTCTAATCATGATTTTAAAGGTACTCCAGTAGACGAAAAGCAATGGATTAACAATATGAATGATGACCAGTTGGTTAAAAAGATTAGTAAATTAAATTGTATTTGGTTTGTTGGTGGGGACCAGACTTTAATTACTTCATCTTTATTAAATGAAAATGGTACAAATTCAAAAGTTTTAGATGCTATCTGGAAGATTTACGAAAATGGTGCTGTTATAGGTGGAACAAGTGCAGGAGCAGCTATTATGAGCAATACCATGATCGCTGGCGGTGACAGTTATGGGGCTTTAAGATATGGATTTACAAACTCTTATGATGATATGGAACAACAGGAAGGTGGACCAGTTTACCTAGAAAAAGGATTGAATTTCTTTCAAGATGGAATTGTGGATCAGCATTTTGATAAGAAAGCTAGATTAGGACGTTTAATAGTTTCAGCAAATGAAAAAGGAAAGAAAAATCAATTAGCATATGGGGTTGATGAAGACACGGCTATGGTTGTAAATAACAAAAAACATCAAGTTGATGTAGTTGGACGTGGAGGATTAACTGTTATTGATTTATCGAAAGTAAAAACAAGTAAAAATATGCCAAACAAGTATAAAAATGTTATAGTTTCAGTTATTTCACCTGGAGATCATGTTAATTTATTAACGAATGAGGTAAGCGTAAGTAACTTAAAGTCATCAACAAAAGGATTTGAATATTATGACTCAAAAGTAGCACCTTACACAGGAGTATTTTCTCCGCATGGATTGCTAAAAAATTTCTTAGCATATAATTTAGTTGATAATGCTCAAGCAAAAGAAGTACATAGCTATAGTTTTAATGATGGTAAAGGATTTGAACTATCATTTAGAAAAACAGCTGAAACGAATGGTTACTGGACTTACAAGGATGGTCAAAAAGATGATTATAGTGTGATAAATGTTTCCTTAGATATTAAACCGATAAATGTAGTCATACGATAGGACTTACTGAATATTGCATTGCCTAAAAAAGAGTATTTAATAAAGTACTCTTTTTTTCATACAAAGTATTAAATTAAACATATATATTGGTAGAGTACAAGTATAGGAGGTACGAATGTGAGCTCAATTCTTACGTTTATTTTCACATTAATGCTATTTTCATTGTCTGGGATCTTATTTCCAATAGATCTTAAATGGTATAGCAAGTTGAAAAAACCTGTATGGACTCCACCTAGTAAATTATTTGGAATCGTATGGGGAGTGCTCTATGTATTAATTGCGCTGTCACTCTCTATAGTACAGTACAAAGTTGGTCTAAAAAATACCTCAGTTACTTATTTGATTATTTGGATCATAAATTATATAAGTAACCAGGCATTTAGTTATTTTCAATTTAAATTAAAGAGACTTGATTTAGCAGCATTAGATTGTTTAATTGTAGCAGTTACAGCGGTTTTATTAATCATTTTAACGATACCCTATTCGATGTTAGCCGCTGTATTATTAATTCCATATGCTGTATGGACTATCTTTGCAACCTATCTATCCTTTAATCTGTATTATTTAAATAAATAATACGTTTTTTAAATTACATAGTAGAGAGATTTTGAAAATTTGTCCCAAAGATCTCCAATTTGTTCCTCAAAAAAGAAATAAATTTAGCGATAAAAAAACACCCCGAAACATGTTACTTTGCCTAACATTTTCGGGGCATTACTTTTTTTACACATACTCAATTAATTTGGTATTTCAGTATCTTGATAATTCACTGTTTCTTGATAGTACTTTACAGAAAACTAAATGAAGACCGCTCTTTTTATAGAAATTAAAATGTAAAGTGATATTTGAGTGCTCTTCTTTGCTAAATAGCTTGTAGATCTGTTTATTATTAGAATTTTATTAAAGAGGAGTATAGTAGATGGAAAAACGAATGGTTTCGTCTGAAAATAGGATTGACATATTAGATGCAATTCGTGGATTTGCTTTATATGGAATTTTTACTATAAACATCGCTTCATTTACAATTGGTGGTCCACCTGGATTTGTTAAAAGTAGCAATGAAATTGATAATTGGATGACCACAATTTTACTATTACTAGTTGAATCAAAATTTTTTACTCTTTTTTCTTTCTTATTTGGAGTGGGGTTTTCAATCCAACTAATAAATGCGAATAAAAAAAATAAATTATTCATCCCACAATTTACTCGTAGATTATTTGGATTATTTTTATTTGGATTAGCACATATTTATTTTTTATGGGATGGTGATATTTTATTACTTTATGCACTTGTAGGTGGGATCTTACTTTTATTTAGGAATTCTAGTGAAAAAAAACTTATTAAATGGGTCGGTGGGCTACTAATCATACCTATTTTTTTACTTACAGTAGTAATGATTGGAATAACAGTGTTGAGAAATATACCAGAATATGGAATACAAATACATCATATTGATGTTTCCTTTCTGAATGAATTTAGGAAAGGACAAATTGCGTCCAATAACCCTTTAACAACTAGTTCTTTTTTTCAAGCAGCTAAAGAAAGAATAGTAGGTTATATTGAAATTTTCCCTTTACTATTTTCAAGAATCCCCTCGGTATTATCTATGTTTTTATTAGGTTATTTTGTAGGGAAAAAAGGATACATTAATAATATAGAAAACAATAATCAACTTTTTTCCAAAATTGCAAAATGGGGTTTAATCATTGGTTTATCTTTAAATTCCATTATTATTTTTATGTTTGAAATGCTTCCTCCGTTATCTAGTGTAATTGTTTTGTTTTTCAACCAATACTTAACAGGTCCAATATTATCATTAAGTTTTGCATCATGTTTTATCCTATTATTTAAAAATAAGCGTTTTAATAAATTATTAAAAAACTTTGAGTATACAGGAAGATTAGCACTTTCAAATTATATTTTCCAATCTATAATATATTCTATTTTATTCTATGGTTACGGTTTAGGTTTATATGGGAAAATAAGTACTTGGCAAGCAATTGCTATTACGTTTGTCATTTATACGATTCAGATTTACTTAAGTAAACTTTGGCTAAAATATTTTAGAATTGGACTGTTAGAATGGTTATGGAGAGTAATAACGAAACTAGAAATTCAACCCATAAAAAGATAAATATTAATATTAAATTTAAAAACTCCCTTATTTGATGGATCAACTTGTTAAATAAGGGAGTTTTTGTCTTTTTTTGTAATTTGAAAGAAGATATTTTTAAAGTTTATATCTAAGTTATCATTCCTAATTTTTCGCTTAAAAAATGTAATCTAATTTACCTAAAAAATTAAGTCTTAGTACAGCTTATATTTTACTGCCCAAAATAGAAAAGAGGCTGATTAACCATATTTTTAATATATTGAACAAAATAGTCAGTAACCAGATGAAATCATCCATTGTTGGAAAATATATACATTAAATAGCGGTAAAGTCCTGTCCTTTTTTGACCAGAAACCGCTGCTAAAGGAAAGATGCGAAGTTTGTAATATCAAAAAAGGGGATAAAATTGAATCATCTGAAATTTATAACAATATTAAATTTAGATTTTATACTTGATTCATGAAGTACTACGGTGTATATTAATTGACATATCAATGGTTGACCCCTCAACTATTAATAGTCAAAATTAGTAACTGGTAATAAAATTTCATCATATTTTTTGGAGGTAGCGCGTGCCTAACACAAAAGAAACAAAAGTACTATCACTATTAAAAGAATTAAAAGTTCAAATTGAAACAACATTTGAAAAGTGTATGGGTATTAGTCAATCGCGATTAGAAATTTTGAATCAATTGTTTGAGTACGGTGAAGTTAGTCAATCCCAGCTTCAAAAAACATTAAAAATTGATAGTGCTGCTATTACTAGACATTTAAAACAACTTGAGTTAAATGGAAAGATCACTAGAAGAAAGTGTGAGACTGATAACAGAATAACCTTAGTTAGATTAACGCAAATGGGACAAGATCAAATGTCTAGTTTATGGAAGGAAAAGATTGAGTTTGTGAATAAGATGCTTATTGGCTTTTCCGAAGAAGAAATTGACTTAACGATTGAATATTTAAACCGTATACAAGTAAATATGAACCAAATTAATTCAGATCGCGATAACTAAATAATACTTAAAAATTAGTAAAGAGGAGAATACAACAATGACTACGACAACATTAACTAATAATTTTAATGAAATTTTAAAAGGAAGACGTTCAATCCGCAATTATGATCCAAATGTTAAAATCCCAGTGGAGGAAATGCATGAAATAATAGAAACAGCTACTTTGGCTCCTTCTTCAGTAAATATGCAACCGTGGAGATTCTTAGTAATTGAAAGTGATGAAGCAAAAGCTACATTAGCTCCATTAGCTAGATTCAATCAATCACAAGTTGAAACTTCTTCTGCGATGATTGCACTATTTGGGGACTTAAATAATTTTGATAATGCTGAAGAAATATATGGTCGTGCAGTTGAATTAGGTTATATGCCAGCAGACGTTAAAGAAAAGCAACTAGAAACACTTAGTGGTTTCTTTGCAAACAGTACTGCAGAGCAAATGAAAGATACTGTTTTAATTGATGGTGGATTGGTAGCAATGCAATTTATGCTAACTGCTCGTGCGTATGGTTATGACACTTGCCCAATTGGTGGCTTCGAAAAAGACAAAATTGCAGAAGCATTCGGTATGGATAAAGACCGATATGTTCCTGTCATGTTGATATCAATAGGTAAAGCTGTTGGTGCAGGATATCAATCTGTTCGTTTACCAGTTGAACGTGTAGCAGAGTGGAAATAAAAATAAAAAAAAACAGTGAAAAGAAGGTAAATATTATGATTATTATTCATGCGAAAATGACAATTGATTCAGCAAAAGAAACGAAATTTTTAGAGGAAATGACTTCGCTTTTAGAATTATCAAGAGCAGAAGAAGGTAATATTTCATACGATTTGACAAAACAAACGGATAGCGAAAATGAATACATCATGGTCGAAATTTGGCAAGATTTAAATGCTGTAAATGCACATAATACAAGCGCTCATTTTACAGCGTTTGCAAAAAAAGCTTCAGATTACCTTTCAGCGCCAATTCAAATAAATCTTTTTGAAGCAAATAAATTAAAGTAATTTATCAAAAATGGAATAGTGTTTAGAAAATATACCAGTCGAAAAAAACATTTTTGGAACGTATAAAAATTAATCTATAAGAGCCTGTAAAGAACTAGTTCATATAATAAATGAAACCTGTCTTAATCTTTGTGCTAAGATAGGTTTTTTTCTTCTCAAAAAATAACTTAGTAAGAGTAGAAAATTAGTGGGCTTGAATTTCATCATAAGTCATTACTTAGTAGGATTTGAATTCATGTTGCTTTTTGAATTCTTACATACATAGAATTATTATAGCGGATACTAAGATTATGGTGTATATTACATCATAAACTTCGATGTGGGGGTAAACTTATATGAATATTCGTGAAGGTTTAATTCCAACAGTTTTAGGTTCTGCTGTAACAGCTACTGGTTATGCATTAAAACAAAAACGAGGAACAAATAAAATGATCGCCAATACAGTTTTTGGTTTTGGTTTAGCCCATATTGTATTAGGTGCCATTGACTTAGTTGAACATCGAAGTTAGATTGAAAAAAAGGGAGTGTTAATTTTAAACACTCTCTTTTTTCAATCTTATATTTATCAGCATTTTTACTGGTCAAATTTTTTAGGTTAATAAAGATGAAAGCATTTTGTGACACCCTCATATCTTCTTTTTTAGTAATTAGTAGTTTTCGCTACTTCTGTATTATTAGGTTCAGATACACGAGTTAAAAAGAAAATACCAATAACAAATAGAATAATTAGACTAAATACACCCATATTAGAACGGCCTGTAATTTGAGCTGTCAAACCGACTATTAATGGTCCCATGATCGATGCAAATTTACCGAAAATATTATAGAAGCCAAAAAACTCATTTGATTTTTCTTTAGGTACAAGTTTTGCGTAATATGAACGGCTTAATGCTTGGATTCCGCCTTGAGATGTGGCAACAAGCATAGCCAAAATCCAAAAGTCTAAGGTGGAATTTAAAAAGTAAGCATATATACAAACAATCATATAAATAATGATTCCAACATAAAGCATAATTTTACCTGAAAATTTATCAGCAAGTTTACCGTAAATAATTGAAAATGGAGCAGCAACGACCTGTGTGACAAACAAAATAATTAATAGATTTGTTGAACTGATTCCAAGGTCAGTTCCATAAGCTGTTGACATTGTAATGATCGTTCCAACGCCATCAATATAAAAGAAATATGCCAGTAAAAATATAAATAAAGCACGATATTGTCGGATATTTTTAAAGGTTTTTCCTAGCCGTTTAAAGCTACTTAATATAGGATTTTGTACAGGTTCAATAAAATAATTTTGACGAACGTTTCGTAACAAAGGAATAGTAAAAATGCCCCACCAGACAGCAGTTATAAGAAAGGCAATTTGACTTGCAAGAGTTGTTGAAATTGAAATTATCTCCTTTTGAGATAATACGATAATTGCAATACTAATGATAAATGGAATTGTACTACCTATATATCCAAAACCAAAGCCTCGAGCGGATATCTTATTCATTCGTTCTTCTGACGTTACATCTACTAAAAAAGCGTCATAAAATACATTCGCACCAGCAAAGCCAATAGCTGTAATCGTGTAACAAATCAATAGTAAAAGCCAGTTATCATTAGGAATAAATGCAAGTAGTGCAGTAAAAGAAACACCGAGAGTAAAAAAGAAAGAAAATAGCTTCTTTTTAAATCCTTTATAGTCGGCAATTGTTCCAAGGATTGGACCTAACATAGCTAATATGAATGTAGAAATTGCGATTGTATAACCTAAATAAGCAGTAGAATCAGAGGCACTTATTCCGGCTTTGGTAGCAGAAGCTTTATAAAAAAGAGGGAATACGGCAGTGCTAATAATAATAGAATAAGCTGAATTGGCCCAATCGTAGAAAATCCAACTATTTTCTTGCTTCGTAAAACTCTTCATGAGTTTTTTCCTCCTAATGATTAGTAACTGCTATTTATAGATTAGATACTACTAATATTTTATTTATCCTCTACAGTTTTCAGTATATTATCTAAAAATTCCCTGTATAAGTAGTGGACAAGAGGAGAATCCTTAAGATTTTTGGACACCGGGCTAAAGAAAAACACGAAAAAGGTAAAAAAGTAGTAGATGTTAATACATTAATTACCACTTCTATGTTATCTTAGTTATATACACAATTCTTGGAGGTTACGAGTAATGAAATCTACTTTAAACGATACTACAAATGACAAACTACCATATTCAAGGACCAATCCATTTCAAGCGAAGGTTCTCAAAAATATTAATTTAAATGGAACAGACTCAAACAAGGAAACAAGGCATATTGAATTATCATTGAAAGGGTCAGAACTTACTTATGTACCAGGTGCTGCACTTGGCGTGATTCCTTCAAATGATCCAGAGTTAGTTGCTGCTCTTATAAATGAAATGAAATGGGATGAAGAAGCAAATGTAACAGTTGGTAAGCAAGGTGAAACACTATCTCTAAAAGAAGCGCTTACATCCTACTGTGAAATTACACTGTTGACGAAGAAGATCTTACAACAGGCAGCTGCATTTACCGAAAACGAAGAGCTGAAAAACCTTGTGTTGGTTGAAAATGCAACTCAATTAAAGGAATATTGCTATGGACGAGATTTACTTGATATGTTACGTGATTTTGGTCCATGGAGTGCATCTGCTCAAGAAATCGTTTCATTATTAAGAAAAATGACTCCAAGACTATATTCAATCGCAAGCAGTATTGCTGCAAATCCAGATGAAGTTCATCTAACAATCGGTGCTGTACGCTACACTGCACACGGACGCGAGCGTAAAGGTGTTTGTTCTGTTTTATGTTCAGAACGTATTAAAGAAGGAGATACTCTTCCAGTCTTTGTTCAAGTAAATAAACACTTCTATTTGCCAGAGTCTGGGGACAAAGATATTATTATGGTTGGACCTGGAACGGGTATTGCACCATTCCGTTCGTTTATTCAGGAAAGAGCAGTTAATAAAGTCTCTGGCCGTTCATGGTTATTTTTTGGAGACCAGCATGAAGCGTCAGATTACCTTTATAAAGGCGAGTTAGAAAAATATCAACAAGATGGAGTATTAACAAAAATTGATACTGCATTCTCCCGTGATTCAGATCAAAAAGTTTATGTGCAGCATAAAATGCTTGAAAATAGCAAAGAATTGTATGAGTGGATTGAAAAAGGAGCTTATTTCTATGTTTGTGGAGATAAGGAATATATGGCGAAAGACGTCAACGAAGCGCTAATTACTATTCTTGAAAAAGAAGGTGCGATGGAACGCGAAGCAGCTGAAGCACATCTTAAAGATATGCAGAAGCAAGGGCGTTATCAACGTGATGTGTATTAAGATTAAAAGGTAATAATTAGATAGGTATTTTGTAAAAAGAAGTAACCCTCCGTTCCAGTTGGTACAAAGGGTTACTTCTTTTATTGTTTTTAAGGTCAATTTTTTGCTCCGATGCCTAATATAGAATCACTTCTTTTAATCATTGTTAATCCAATGTTTAGCCTACTGTTCTATTCAAATACTTGGCGTAGCTCAATCTGTCCTTCTCCAAGACCATGTGGGTCTGGCGCGCGCATCGCCCACTCGATGGCTTCCTTTCGAGATTTCACATCTATGAACCAGTATCCTGCTATCAACTCATTGACTTCAGCGAAAGGCCCCTCTGTAATGGTCGGCGGTTCTCCGGGAACAGGGTAAGTAATACGAATACCATTGGAACTTGGATGGAGTCCACCGACTGACACCAGAACTCCAGCTTTCCTCAATTCTTCATTATATTTCTTCATCTCAGCAAACATCTGATCCATCTGCTCCTTTGGCATTGTCCCTGCTTCAGAATCCTTTGATGCCTTTACAACCATCATAAATTTCATTAGTAACTCCTCCTCTGGTTATGGCTTTCTAATGTTAAACCCTTATACATTGGTAACATTCATACTGCTAACAGCTATATTATTATATCTTGGTTCAAGCTTTTATTGAAGGAGGTATGATTCTATTTCAAATTCATATAACTATCAAAATTTATCGGTTATTTTTTTCTTTTAAATATCTCTCGTATGCTACCTTCACTTTATCCTTTTTCATAGCATTGGACTCTGATTGTGATGCTGATATATTATCTCTTATTTCTTTAAGTAAAAATAACCCCTTTAAGAGACAACCTAAAATGATACCAAAACAAATTCCTCCGCCTAAAACTGGATTTGCTAATGTAAACAAAGTTAAGAAAAAGCCGCCAATTGTACAGATAACAATTAAACCAAATAAATTCATGTATACACTCCTATAAAATGATTTCATTTTAACTAAAACATTTCGTTCTTCACCTCAAAATCACCTTTATTCTCTGAGACTAAACTGCAATTTTTCTGTAAAAAAAAAGCTGCATATAAGCAGCTCGTGTTGTTCAACTAAAGCATGCTTTAGTTGAACAAATCAACAAGGATTTTACCGCAACTTACCTTGTTGTTTGATTACTGTATAATCATAGGTTTTCTACATATCTTTGTGTAATCTTCATTCTCGGCTATTTTTCTTACTTTTACATCTTTAATAATCCATTCTGTTCGAGAGTTGTTTTCAACCTTTAAAGTAAACAGGTGGTATGGAGGCATTATTGCTCTTTCATATGTGACAAATTGATAGGTTATTTTATATCTGTATGCCTGTTCAGGCTTAGACTTAACCTCTACAAACTTACAAAAATGAGATAGGTACATCTCTCCAAAATAATCTTTAATTGCTTTTGATTCCAATGGGGATAAGAATGTATATATTATATCTTCAAGCATCTTATCATAACGTGAATTAACAGTTTCAGCTTGAACAGGAGATATAGTAATAAAAGTAATCAGACAGCTAATAAAAATGATTTTTCTCAAATTTAATACCTACTTTCTACTATTTGGTAGGTATTTTCTCCAAATGAAGAACTTGCATTCTTATTAAACTATCCTACAAATAATTGAATAAGAAAATCAACAATCCACATTAACTCAGCTAAAAAAATAAAATAAGATGGAGCGATGCCATCCAAAATAAAAATTAAATGTCTTATCACATTTTCAATCAACTATAGACATTTTTAAGATGCATATCTTAATTGATAATAGAATAAAAGTAAAACTGTAGAAATAAATAAATGTACGATTTAGGTAGATCAATATTTATTTTGTATAAGAAGTGAACGGTTTTATTTTAGATTATAAAGGGGGGAGAAAAGGTGAGTTATATCGATTCATTACTAAATCGACAAGTATTTGTACTTTTATCTGGAGACATAGCTTTTGAAGGTATTCTAACAGATGCAGGACAAGACATACTTGTATTATATAATGGTCAAAAATATTATTATATCCCTTGGATTCATGTTCATCGAGTACATTTATGCCAGCATATTAAAGATAAGATAGATATTCCTAACGAGCCTTCAATTGCAAATGAAATTGAATTAATTTCTTACAGAAAAGTATTAACAAATGCGAGAGGGATCTTCTCAGAAATATATGTTACAGGGAATTTGACGTTTCATGGCTATATTACAAGTGTTTTAAGTGACTATATCGTTTTTTATTCACCTGTATTTAAATTGATGTATATCTCTTTATCTCATCTGAAATGGCTCGCACCTTATCATCAAAATGTAACACCTTATTCAATTGATAATGTGAAATTTCCAATTAATCCATCGAATATCTCCCCTGTGCGCTCATTTGAATCTCAATTAAAAAAAGAAGAAGGTAAACTAGTTATTTTTGATGGTGGGAATGATCCAATGAAAATTGGTTTGTTAAATACGATTGAAAATAGTGTAATTGAATTATCAGTTGCAAGTGGAGAAGTAGTTTATTTAAGGCTTAATCATATTAAGTCTGTTCATTTGCCTTAAATGAATTTATGTTTTTAATGAAACACTTACCGATTGGAAAGCTCTTATTCTAGAGCTTCCCTTTTTTATTGGTTTCTTATAGTGGAAAATATTTTAAGATAATTAAACTGACTGATATTTTCTAGTTTATATAATTGGAAAAAAAATCCATCGGAGAAGTTTAATTCAAAAGTAATTTGAATACCCACTTAATGTGATATTTATTGTGATTTTTCGATCAGGATTAATGGGCAATTGTTACCATAGTTATTTATCTTTAAGGGGTATTTGCATTATATAGGTAAAACAACCATCTTCTATAAAATAATGAAATCATCTAAAACATCATTGTTATATTTGAATAATAATATATAAAATGGACAAGTTTCATTGGAAAATATTTTATAAGAAGGTGAGTTTTATGAATTTCGAAATTCTAATGAGTGCTTCAGTTTTTTTATTAACGATGGCGGTCATTTTTTGGAGACCAAAAGGTATAAATGAAGCATGGCCTGCTGCATTTGGTGCAGTAATCATTTTAGTGACTGGGATCGTAACAAAAAGTAATTTAATCGATATTGTACACAAAATAGGTGAGGCTTCTATTACAATTATCGCAACGATTGTCATGGCGATTATTTTGGAAAGTTTTGGATTTTTCCATTGGTCTGCTGCTAGACTTGCAAGTTTAGCAAATGGGTCAGGGCGCAGATTATACTGGTATATCCAGCTTTTATGCTTTTTAATGACATTACTCTTTAATAATGATGGCAGTATTTTAATTACAACTCCGATTTTAATTCTCCTATTAAAAAATTTACGTTTAAAACCACATCAACAAATTCCATATCTTCTTAGCGGGGCATTGATTGCCACAGCTTCAAGTGCACCGATTGGTGTAAGTAATATCGTAAACTTAATCGCATTAAAAATTGTTCATATGACACTTTATATGCACACAGCTATGATGTTTGTCCCTGCTAGTACTGGACTTCTATTTATGTCATGGCTAATGTACATGGTATTAAGAAACAAATTACCAAAACAATTGCCGGTGTCTACCGATGACATAGAAGAGTCATTTTTTATGAAAAATTTTCATCCTTTAAAAGGGAAAATGTCAGTAGAAACAAAACAAAAAAGAACAAAATTTATGTTAAAGATATTGGGATTCGTATTCCTAATGCGCTGCTTATTATTTGTCGCTTCATTTCTTGGAATACCGATTCAATATGTAGCAGTTCTAGGTTCACTCGTCCTATTAACTTGGAGATGGTATCACTTACGGACAAGCCCTGTTGATATCTTAAAAAAGACACCTTGGCATATTTTAGTCTTTGCTTTTTCGATGTATGTGATAATTTATGGTCTCCATAATGCTGGTTTAACGGCAGCTTTAGTAAAATTCTGTGAGCCAATCGTAAATCAAGGCTTATTTCAAGCAAGCTTTATCATGGGGGGACTAGTTTCAATCCTATCAAATCTGTTTAATAATCATCCAGCTTTAATGGTTGGAACCATTACACTAACGGAAATGGGGCTTGATCCAATTACACTAAAGACAATATATCTAGCTAATATTATCGGTAGTGACATTGGATCGTTATTACTTCCAGTAGGTACTTTAGCATCCCTAATTTGGATGCACATATTAAAACAAAATAAGATTAAGGTGAAATGGAAGGATTATTTAAATGTATCATTAATTGTCATTCCATTAACAACAATCGTAACGCTGTTTCTACTATATTATTGGGTACAATTAGTTTTCGCCTAATAAACAATTACAATCTACTAGAAAGAGGAGATGCAAGTGAGTGATGTACAATCATTAGTTGGAGAAAAAATTTATGTGCAATTATCAGGTGGTAATTATTTTGAAGGAATACTAACAGATTATGGTAGAGACGTCCTTGTAATTTACAATGGACAAAAATACTATTATATTCCATGGCTTCACGTTCACAGGGTTAGTCTAAGTAGCAACTATAAAGACAAAATAGATCAACCTACTGGACCTTCCATAGCAGAAGATATTGGAACAATCTCTTATCGTAAAATATTATTAAATGCAAAAGGAATCTTTGCAGAGATTTATGTTACAGGTAATATCACATTTCATGGAAATATTATAAACGTATTAAGTGACTATATCGTGTTTTATTCACCAGTCTTTAAAATGTTGTATATCCCTTTATCACATTTAAAATGGTTAACACCATACAATCATAATGCCAACCCCTATAACTCTGAAATCAATCTATTACCTGAAAATGCAAATAAGTCATTTTCACGCCTGTTTGATACACAATTAAAGAAAGAAGAAGGAAAATTTGTCGTATTTGATGGGGGAATTGACCCAATGAAAATTGGAGTACTCAAGAGTGTAGAGGATGGTGTTATTGAATTAAAAGTAGCAAGTGGGGAAGTCACTTTATTGAGGTTGAATCATATTAAATCTTATCACTTACCGTAGCTAATTATGTTTTTAATTGATTTTTTGTGCTCAAGTTCATCCTAGGTATCTGAGGAATCTATGTCAGTATATTTAATAAATCTACCCTTGACGTTTTATGCGTAAGGGTTTTTCTATTATAGGTCATCATTCTATGAATGAAGGCTGGGCAAGTTATTGGCATATAAGAATTATGCGTGAACTAAATCTTTAATCAAATGAAGCAATCGAATACGCGAAATTAAACGCAGGAGTACTTCAACCCTCTAAAACAAGTATTAATTCATACTACTTATGACTAAGAATGTTTGAGGATATTGAAGAGCGATATAATAATCCAACATATGAAATGAAATGTGTGAGTTAGAATCCGATAGTAACTTCATAAGAAACTATTTTAATTGAGAGATAGTGGATATTATTCCAATGACAAGGCAAGGAGTATAAGGTTACTGATCTAATCCTTATCTTCTAATATCTTCATTAACGGTTTATTTATAATTTACTTAATTATTTTCAGAATTTTTCTGCACTATCAAAATATAAATTTAAAGTATCTTAAAATCATCTAATAAATGATAATAGCCCGTTATGTACGATTGTAGCAGATTCTTGTTTCAAGATTATAAATTCGTATTTAACCCTATAAAGATCTAACGATATAATGTAAAGAAATGGACCTATCAATAAAAAAACGTGTAAGGAATCCAAGGATATCCATACACGTTTAGAAAAAAAGACAAGTTCGGTTTAATAGATTTTAAAATATTTTATTTACCCACCTGTACATTTGACCCATCATCATTAACATCGGAACTATATTGATCTATTCCATCTGCTATCTTCATCATCAAATTTGTTAAATATTGTGGATCCGATAGTTTTCGATCTTCTTCGGGATTTGTCATAAAACCAAGTTCAATTAAAGTAACAGGAATCTTTGACCAATTAAATCCTGAAATATCGTCACGAAAAGATATTCCTTTTACATCTGTAGATTGCTCTTTTTTTACTTCTTCAACAATATTCTGTGAGATTAGTAAACTATCCTTATAAAGTTTAGGAATATATGGATTATCTTTAGACGGAGTTAAGACAGAAAATCCTTTTGTTGAATGATCATTCGACCCGTCGGCATGGATTCTTATAAATAAATCTGCATGGTTTTTATACGCTATTTCTGCTCTTTCTTTATTACTTAAATTTACATTATTTGTTGTACGAGTGAATATGACATTGTAACCTCTTTTTTTAAGGATTTCTCCTAATTTAAGTGATGCTTCTAAACTTAAAATATACTCGGGCTTCTTCGTCACTACTCCAGTTGTACCACCAGCTACCTTTATCTTCATTTCACTAGAGCCTGGTCCTAATGGTTCAAGCACTGTATTTGCCTTACTTTGGTGACCTGGATCTATACAGATTACAAGTGGTTTTGTGGATTTCTTCTTTTCATATGTTTTAATGTCTTTATAAGGTTTTTCTTTAACGTTTTCTATTTTAGGCTGCTGACTTAGTGAAGTTTTATTCGGTTTAATATCAGAATGATCTTTTGGATAAAATAAAAAACTTAAAATACAGATTGTAAAGATCATAAAAAAAATAATGCTCTTTTTATTAACTACCAACTTCAATTAAGGAACTCCTCCCTAGCTTTGATAAGGTTTACATTATAAGTTTCAATCTCACTTAAAGTACCATTATAATTCACATTTGGACTATACCATGATTGAGCAAAAAAATAGTCACGCATTTTATCCGTTTTAAAAATGTATCCATGACGTGCATAAATTTCGTTTCTAGCAAAGCTCAACTCATCTTTCGTCAAATAAACTATATCATCTTGAGTTAGTTTTCTTATATTACTCATTGGCAAGATAAACTCATTTGCAGTAGACATGTCACCATATACCATTGTATGGATTACGATAGCTAAATCATCTTTTGAATTTCCTTCCAATACAGGTATTGAAACACCGCAAGAGCCTGAATAATACGCTAAATCATCGTTAGATAACGTTTTTGGATACTGTACAACACATTGATCACCTACATAAATATACCATGATGTATTTTTAGACATTGCTACTTCATCTGCAATATTTGCTACTTTAATAGCCCAATCTCTTATTGGAGAAATATTTCCACTATCATATAAATTAAATATTGATTGAAGGTTTTGTGGAGAAATATTATTAGCTGTTAAATTAATGACACCATCAATTTGTGTTATGTCCCAACTACCAACAGAAAGACTTCTACTACCAGCGTAAATTTTTAATTGTTCTAATTGAGCTTTATAAGAAGGGATCGTTTGAGTATTAGGTGGATTATTTGCAGAGTCACTAACTTCCTCTTGCTCATTATCATTATTTTCTACCTGATTCGATACATGTTGAGAGTGTTTATATTTATTTGTAAGTTTTGGATAAATTAAATAAATTGCGACAGCCAATATAATTAATACGGCAATTGAAATTAATATACCTTTCATTCTATTATACTTATTTTTATAATTACTTTCCTGCAAATTTCGATTTTCCGAACGAGTTTCAATCTGATTAGTCACTTCTGGAATACTAGTTTTTTCACCACAATTTGTACAAAATATTGTCCCTTTCTCTAAGTTTCCACCGCATTTAGTACAGTAAGCCAAATTGTCTCACTCCCTTAGCTAAAATTATTCTAATGTTGACTTTAAGAAAAAATGCATTTTTTTTGTAAGAAAGATTGGAATCGAGTGGAGGGGTTGCAATGTAGGAAATTCTGTTGGAAAGAAGTTGCATGTTAATTGATAAAATTTAAAAAAAGATGATTAATCCACAAGAAAAGCATTGGATTAAAAAAACGACTAAGAGGATTCTCTTTAGTCGCTTAGAATTTATTTGCTTAATTGCAATAAACATTTTGTTAAATAAATGAAATTTACACAATAATAAATATATGATTGATCTCAATTTCAAAGCACAAAAAAATGTACTTCCAATAATGCATACAAAAAATTTATAAAAATATTCTAAAAAGTGGTGAATTCCCCCAATTATAAAATTCAACTAATTAAATATAATGATTAGAGTGCCTTTCTATTTATAAAATATAAATGAGGTAGGTGGAGAAGTCTTTTTTAAACAGAGGTTTTTTCTTTTAAATGCCAACACAAGTATACTCTAGAAATAATCCAGCCTATTAATATCCCAATTACATTTAAGATTACATCATCGATATCCATTACTTTATTAGGATATCCTGTTACATAATTGATACCGAGCTGAATAGTTTCAATTGATAGAGACAGCAAAAGACCCATTAAAAAAATTTTATAAAAAAGTACAATTTTCCTTTTTAGTACTACATAGAGAACTGGTATTGGTAGCAACAAAAGAATATTACCAATTACTTGTATCCATAGATCATGTTCAATCGACTTAAGAATTGTATTAAAAGGTGAAAATTGATAATATAGCTTACTAGTTATGTCAGGATTTTTATTATAGAAATACGTAATTGGAAAGAAAACAACTTTTACTAAAGATAAGTAGTAAAAAAACCATAATGTAAAATGAACGAATTTTTGTTTTGTAATTGATTTACTAATCCATTTTATCTTAATGAAATATGCTATTAATCCTAGCAAAAATACAAATAAAAATTCAATAGGATCTAATGATATTGAATAGCCGAACATATTAGTATTTCCAAGATATAGATGTTTTTCCTTCCATTTGAAGGCCTGTGTAGTTACGGTAATAAATATAATATTTACCCTTTGTCTTATTTGTAAAAGTTTTGTTTCCACCAGTTACTGATGGTACATTTGTTACATCTATTATCGGATCTAAGCCAAAAGCATCCATTTTAAATTGTAGTTCTATATTAGCTTGTTTTGTTTTCTTAGTATCTACCCAAATACCCTTGGTAGGATTAACTGCAACAATAAAGGTAGGATTACTACCAACATCAAGTCTTTTACTTTCGACTCCACCTGTCATGCTATATGTAGTAGAGTATTTACCATTTGCTGTAAAAGCTGTTCCACATATTAATAATAATGAAGATAATATACAAATAGCTAAACCTTTTTTAATTCTAATCATTGTATTTCCTCCTTAAATTTAGTAATGGGAAAGTCCCATAACTATTAAATCGGAGGAATTTAAAAGTAAATAAAGTAATCTATGTGAACAAAAATTAAACTTTAATTTAATATATTGGTGGGGTAGTTAATTTCGCCAAAAAAGGAAATATTTACGATTATGCCGAAATAATATAAAACACTACCTGAAAGGCGGGTCTAACATGCTAAATTTTGTTTTTCCTGGTTTAGTCCTAATTATATTAGTTGCTGTTTTTGCATTATTTAATAGGATCGTTAAGAAATCTAAAAGATCATAGTTTGAGAGAGAAAAGAATCTACAATTTGATTCTTTTTTTATTTGGCTCTGTTAAATAATATTTATTCAAATTCATATATTAAACAATGAGCAAAATTAAAAATCGAAAGAACCAATAACAAAGATTACAAAATATTCATACAAATTTATACCATATTTACAGTATCTATACAGTTTTGCAAATGAAGAAATGTTCGAACAAAGAGAAGAGGGAAAAGGTGATCTTTATGAACCAGCATTATCTCTTCCTGACATGACTAAAAAAGCGATCGATACTTTATCAGATAATAAAAAAGGTTTCTTCTTAATGGTAGAAGAAGAGGGCGCAGAAGAAATGTCTCATGAGAACAATGCTGAAAAAATAATCAAGGCTGGTCAAGAACTAGATAAATCAGTATCTGTACTAAGGAATATGCCAAGAACCACCCTGACACTCTTGTTCTTGTAGTAGCAGACCATGAATGTGGCGGCTTATCAATTGAAGATGTGGACAGCAAAAATGAGTCAGGCGATGGAATTTTTAAAGAAGACGGACCATTTAATGTGGCAAACAGTAGCAATCAATTCATGATTGACTGGACATCAAGTGGACACGGTGGCGTATCTGTTCCATTAACAGCAATTGGTGCTGGAGCAGAGCTATTATCAGGAACATATGAAAACACTTATATCTATGAGGCTATTAAACAAGCAATGGGTTTAAAAGAATAATTTTGTTGAAAAACATTCCATTTATCTAATGTGATGTTTTTTTATTGTGCGCTCGACAAACTTAACAACAAAAAGAAGATCATCATTATTTATTAAATGAAAGAAATAAATCAAAGAAGGGTAATTACATATACAAAGAGAATTAATGTTTTAAGGAAAAAACTGAAGGGAAATTATGCTAAAGATACTTTAAATAATTGAAACAATAAAATAATTAAGAAAAAGGTAGTGTTATGTTGAGAAAATGGGTTATAGTACTTTTTTTAATCTGTTTTGTATTAATTGCTTGTATACAGATACAAAAACAGAATACGTTTAAATTATTTAATTTCAATTCACTAACAGAATCGGGAATTCCAAAAATTGATCACATTGTAATAGTAATTGAAGAGAATCATGCGAAACAGCAGATTATGGGGAATCATTCTGCACCTTATATTAATTCACTAATGAACCAAGGGGCCAACTTAATTAACTATCATGCAATTGAACATCCTAGCCAACCAAATTATTTGGACCTATTCTCTGGATCAAATCAAGGTGTCAAAGACGATGCTTTACCAAAAACAAAATTCTCAACAGATAATTTAGCAAGTGAGCTTATTGAAAAAAAATTAACATTTGCCGGTTATTCAGAAGATTTGCCTTCAATTGGTTTTAATGGAGAATACTACAAAAATTATGCACGTAGGCACAATCCTTGGGCTAATTTTACAAATGTCCCTAAAAAAGCAAATCAGCCATTAGAAAATTTCCCAACAAATTTTAGTAAACTTCCAACTGTTTCGTTTATAATCCCTAATCTCCAAAATGACATGCACGATGGAACAATTAAACAAGGAGATCAGTGGTTAAAAAAACAAATTGGTGCTTATGTCAAATGGGCAAAAACGAATAATAGTTTGTTAATTGTAACATGGGATGAAGATGACCTTTCACATAATAACAAAATTCCCACCTTTTTTGTCGGACCCATGGTAAAAAAAGGACAATTTAACGAAAATTTAAACCATTTTGATCTTTTACATACAATAGAGGATATTTACGGATTAAAACATGCAGGGACAAATAAATCTGTTAAAACTATTAAAAATATATGGAAATAATTGGTGGTTTATTAATAGATGAAGTTGACAACAAAGATGAGTCTAGCGATGTGATTTCAAAGACGGTCTATTTAATATGTAAAAAAGTAGCTCTCAATTCAGGATTGACTGGACAACAAGTGGTGATTTTAAGAAACATTCCTTTTTAATTATGGAATGTTTTTTTGCGCTAAAAATTAAGTGGATAAATTAATTGTAAAAAAGTTGACAAAATTTTTATAAAGGGATTTGTAGAATTATGTAGAATTTTATATTCATAATTAGAGAGAAGGTGTTTTCATGTACTTAGAAGAAATACGCTCAAGAGCAAGGGATACATTGAGAGGGAATTGGAAAAAATTTATTGGATATACGATCATAGTGCATCTATTAACTACACTAGTTGAGAATAGACTTTCGGTTTACTTCCCAAATCCCATTAAAAATGAATTGACGAAATACATATCCTATGTAATTAGTTGGGATGACTACCTATCGTTTATTTATAGTCTATTTATTTCGGCAATAATTACGATTGGGAGTACACGATTATTTACATTTGCGACAAAGAAAGATGGTCAAACTTATTCCTTACAAACAATATTTTATTATTTTACTAACTTGAATCGATATCTAAATGCATTTTTACTAAATTTCTTAACTTATTTATATTCTACGCTTTGGACATTGCTTTTGATTGTTCCTGGCATTATAAAATCATATTCATATAGAATGGCCCCATACATATTTATTGACGAACCAAATTTGTCTCCTAATGATGCTATTTCAAAGAGTAGAAGAATAATGGATGGATATAAGTGGAAATTATTTTGTTTAGACATTTCTTTTCTTGGTTGGATTATTTTATGCATTTTAACGGTAGGGATTGGGTTTTTATGGTTGGTTCCTTATATGAATGCAAGTGAGGCACATTTTTATCATGAATTAAAAAATAAAGAACTTGACTCTAATATTGAGAATTAGGTTAAAAGTTTTAAACTAAAAAACGGCTGACCTATTTGAAACAATAGAGGACAGCCGTTTTTTTACTTAATAACAAACTGTTGAAGGACTGATTTTAATAAAATTCAAAGTCAAAAAACATATTTGTAATTAATAGAATAATCCTGGAGTAGATACAAAATAAGGGCACAAAAGGAAAGTGTAAATTTAAGACGAATATCTATCATTAGAGGTGTTGGGAGAATGCCGTTATTAAAGAGATATGGGAAATGGCTTTTCAAATTTGACAATAGGAGGTATGACCTCACTGAATTCATATTGGAGATATTTTTTTTACCTTTACTTTTTATTGGAACAAAATTTCTTCTTAAGAATTTTTCTTTTATTATTGCTTTATTAGTTGTGTTTTTAGCTATAAATCTTTATTCTCTCTCAGATAGTTTATTGAGAAAAACTTTAAAAGAATTTAATATCAATATACCAAATGGATTAGTATTATTCCGACTACTTTGATCATCGCTTATATAATTTTTATAGATTTTTATAGATAAATAGAAATGCTCTAAAACAAAGTTGAGGTGGGACCTAATAACTTAGTAGGAGGAATAATCATTAAAAAAAGCGCTGAAATATACCCTTATAAAATTAGTATTAAATACATATTAGTAACTGTAATAGTACTTCATCTTGTAATTTTTTTATTTCATTCTTTGAAACCTGAAGACTTTATTATTTCTATCGTATTATTTTGGGCAATCATTCAGCATAACAAAGAAGTAGATAAGCTAAATAAATCTAGTATTTAAAGGTAGATAGCATATTTGAACTCTTCAAAAAAGGAAGTGATATGTTGAGGATGGAGTGTGAACCAAATGTATCAAAAAAGAAAATCTTTGCATCTCTTTTATTTGTTCCAGGTTTTTATTTGATGGTTTTATTTACAACTGGATTAATCGTATTTGTTGGAAGTGGCTTAATCTTTATCATTCATTATTTTGTAGGTAAATTTTTAGGTGAATTAGGATTTGCATATTTTGGATTAATTTTACTCGATGCTTTACCTTTTTTTGGAATGATATTTGGAGTGGTAAGTTGTTTTATTGCAGTTATTTCTATGTTTTTTAAAAATAAACAATTTGAGCCGGCTATATTAATTAATCCTCATGATCATCCAAAACTTCGTGATTTAATTTCTGAACTTTCTGGAAAAATGGATTCACAAATGCCAGACGCAATCATTTTGCATGTGAAATCAAAATTTTTTGTCTCTGAAGGCAAAATTAATGTCTTTAATGGAATTGCAAAAGGTAGAATACTAGCAATTAGTTATCCTTTACTTCATGTATTAACGGTAAATGAACTACGTGCGATTATTGCCCATGAACTTTCTCATTTTACGGGTAGAGATTTAGTTTTTAAACGACTCGTTTCGCCAGTCTATAAAGGTGCAAATAATTATTTAGACTATATTACATCCCTCTTTAATCACAATGGTCGTCGTCGTCCAATATTTATATCGATTCCAATGATATTACCAAAAGTGCTTATGGAGTATTATCTTAGAATTTTTCACAAATATAATATGAAAATTTCTCAAGAAATGGAGTACAGAGCCGATTATATTGCATCTAAAATGTGTGGAAATGAAATTTTTAAAGAGGCATTATCTAAGTTAATAAGTCATGGTAATGTTTTTAATCGATTAATTGATGAACAAATGACCGAGAAAATTGTTCATGGTTTTCAATTTGAAAATTACTTTAGCTATTATCGTGAGCATATTGAAACTTACAATATGCAAATAGAAGAGTCATTAGGTAAAGCTTTAAGTGATCATGTAGAAGAATACGCTTCACATCCTACATTGAACAATAGGATAGTAAATTTACCGAGTGTTGATACAATATATAGTAACAATGAAAAAGCATTAGAGTTAATAAATTCGTTTGATTATTTAGAAGTAAGTATGACAAAGCACTATAATTATTATTTAAATGACAATGCTATTCATTTCTGATGGTTCATAGCTCTACTAAAATTAGATTTTAAAATGTAATTGAAAAACTCGTAAAAACTAGGAGCTAAAAATAGCTCCTTTTTTCTTTTATGGTAAAATAATAAGGAAGGATAAATATTTTTTTTAATTGAATATTTATATAAATAACAAATATGAGAAGGCCTCTTTAACAATTTCAATCCAAATAAATGTTTGCTAGTTTAAAAGGTATAATTAGATTAGGTCTTTGATGTAAAATGCAAATGTTTGAGAACAGGAGGAAGCTTCATGACAAAAATAGCAATTATTTCCGATATACACGGAAATAAAACTGCGTTAGAAGCAGTTTTGAAAGACATTCGCTCTAGAGAAATTGAGAGGATTTTTTGCTTAGGTGATCTAATTGGTAAAGGGCCTCAAGGCTCAGCGTGTATAGAGCTCGTTCAAAAAAATTGCGAAAAAGTAGTTCGTGGCAATTGGGATGTATTTATTCAGTCACCTGCAGAAAATGATTTTATTCAATGGTTTAGAGACCGATTAACAGAAGAAGACTATCAATTTCTAGCTTCTTTACCATTTCATATTGACCTTGAATTAAATGGACAATTAATCAGGTTTTTTCATGCTTCACCAAGGAGTGAATTTGAGAGGATTTTACCATTCCATCCAATTGAAAAACGGTTAAGTATGTTTGAAAATAGTGAGATAACAAATGCAAACAAAAACGATAAGACTCCTGATATCATCTTTTATGGAGATATACATACTACCTTTTTGGAAACTTTTAAAAACGGAATTTTATGCAATGTTGGAAGTGTTGGAAATTCCCTTGATTTAACTTCAGCGTCATATGCGATTCTTGATGGTTCTTATTCAACGAATTCAATCCAATTTGTAAGGGTGGAATATGATAGGGAAGCTGAACTTATGATTGCCGAAGAGTTAAAATTACCGGATCTAGATAAATATCATGACGAAATAATGTTCGGTAAATACAGAAATTCATAATCTAAAATTAAAAACAGTGGGAAATCCTAACTTCCCACTGTTTATTTTATTATTTAGCTGTTTTTTTCAAAAATGGTTTTGACAGTTTCAATGAATGGTTTTCACTGACAAATGTTGAACTTAATAGCAAGACCCCACCAATCATTTGAACAATTGTCATTTTCTCTTGTAAGAAAACAGTTGACATTAATAAAGAGGTGATTGGATCAACATAACTTAATGCTGCTATACTTTGCCCGTTTAACTTCTGCATACCTGAAAAGAATAATAAGAACCCAATGCCCGTGTGTACCATCCCTAAGATTATTATAAATGGAATTGAAGAAACTGACATTTCCAAAAGCCCGAATCCTTCAGTAATGAATACATATGGAATGAGAAGTGATGATGCTGTTCCAAGCTGGATAAGTGTAATTTCTAAGCCATCCATGTTTTTAATAAACTTATTGAGTAGCATTAGAGAAGCGTAAAACACAGCAGCTAATAATCCATAACCAATCCCAATAAAATCTTCTAATCTAGCCGTGCTTAACCCACCACTAGCAACAACTAATAACATACCGAATATGGATATGACAATGCAAATTAATTTCTTAGTTGATAATTTTTCTTTTAGTACGAATGGAGATAAAATTAGGACAAAGACTGGTGCAAAATAATAACTTAGTGCCGCGTTTGAAACAGTCGTATATTTATAAGCTTGGAAAAGGAAAATCCAATTTCCACCCAATGTAATACTAGAAAGTAACAAAATATAAGCATTATTTTTTACTAATGCCCATGATATTTTTTTCTTACCGATAAGCATGTATGTTATTAAAAATAAACTACCAATTAAACCACGCAATAAAGCTATTTCACTCGAAGCTAAATCAATGTATCTTATAAATACGCCAATCGTACCAAAGATCGCCATTGATAGTAGGAATTGAATTTTAGATTTCATCGTCTACTCCTTCGAATCTACGAAACAGCTTATATTTCGCAGATTCTTAATCTGTTTTTAATATAAGCTCACTTAGTGTTGCTTGAACAGCAGGAGTGAACGGTGGTGGCGGTGAAGTTGAAAATGGTTTCCAAATATATAAATTAAAAGAAGATAAAGGCATTTCGATTCCCCCTATTTCAAAAGCATATTATTGTTACATTCAATTATACTAGATTAATGAATAGGTAATGAACTAAACAAACATCAAAAATAATGATAGGAGATTTAATATGGAAAAACAACGTAAAATTATCTTATACATTGGTACGTCTATTGATGGTTATATAGCAAATAATGATGGAACGTTAGAATGGCTAGAAACAACAGAAGTAGAAGGAGACTCTGGCTATCATACACTTTTAGAAAGAATTGACACTGTAGTAATGGGTAAAGCAACATATGATGTCGTTCGTGGATTTGATATGGAGTATCCTTATAGTACATATAAAAACTACGTGTTTTCAAAATCTGCAACCGGATCAGATGAATATGCTACTTTTATAGATGAAGATATTAAAACTTTTATAAAGGGTTTAAAGCAAAAACCTGGTAAAGATATATGGTTTGTTGGTGGAGGAAACCTAGCTAGAGAATTTTTTAAAGAAAATTTAATTGATGAATTTCAACTAGCGATCGCTCCAATCGTTTTGGGGAAAGGAATCTCTCTTTACACGGGTGATGACATTACCCAAAAATACACTTTAACGAAAGTAGAAAAATTAGGTCAACTTGCTATGCTTCATTATGTTAGGAGGTAATCTTAATTACATGTCCCCTTATTAGTGGTCTGCAGTAGCAGATCTTTTTATTTGCTTAATTAGGAGCTTTTAAAAAAGATTAAAATTATTGGCTAACTATAGCTATGAGGAGGTGTTTAATTTAGATTCTATTAGATATAAATTAGCTAATTCCATGAAAAGATCGACTTTTTTCAGTCTTCTTATTTTCGTAACAATTGGTTGAATAAATAACAAGGGAGGCTGAATATTTTGTCGAGTATTAAGATTAGTATTAAATTAATTTTTTAAAAAATTGTACTTCATATAAATATAGTGAAAAATTCATTAGGATAAGGGAGTAAGTTGAATGGTAGAAACTGTAAACTGGAAAAATAATGCTATTGGACGTAAATTTATAACTTCTTTTAGTGGAGGGAAAGATAGTGTACTGGCTTTATATAAAGCTATGAAAATAGGGGAAGCGGTTGGATTAATCGTTATGCTAGAGGAAGAAGGGAATCGTTCTAGATCCCACGGAATGCCTCCCGAAATAATACGCGCTCAAGCTGAATCAATCGGTTTACCTGTTTATACAGGGGTGGCAAGTTGGCAGGAATATGAAAAAGTATTTACACAACTATTAGAAAATGCAAAAAATCAAGGAGCAGATGTATTAGTAACGGGTGACATTGATATGCCTACTCAAGATTGTTGGCATGATAAAGTTACAAAAAATGTTGGATTAAAGCTTGGTATGCCATTATGGGAAATGAATCATCGTGAAGCTGTCGATGAGTTTATAAATAAAGGTTTTCAAACGATTGTTGTATCAGTCAACTTAACGTTAGGAATGCGGGAAGAAGATTTAGGACGAACGTTAACTCACGAATACGTGAAGGAGATTAAAACGCGAGGTATTGATCCATGCGGAGAAAGTGGTGAGTTTCATACAACCGTGATAGACGGACCGATTTTTAAATATCCAATTTTAGTTAAGAAGTGTGAGATTATTAGGGACGGAGAATATGCTTATTTACCTTTAGAACTTGCATAATTGAATTAGGAATATAGTTAAAGATGGAAAAAACATAAAAATCCCCCAAATTACAAAAATAAGTTGGTAGTGTAATATTAAAATATAAATAATAGATTGGTAATTATACACTATTTTAGAATTAAAATTTTTATTATTTATATTAAATCTAATTTTAAATTCATGGGGGATATTGAATTGGGAACAACAAATAGTAAATCTATTTCTTCATTAACTTTAGGCGTATTATCGATCATCATACCTTATATTGGGTTTATACTTGGTATAATTGGTCTATTTATTTCTAGAAAAAGTATTACCGAAATTAATCAATCGAATGAAAAAGGGAAAGGTCTAGCAATTTCCGGCAGGGTTTGCAGTATTGTTGGAATAAGCATACAGACAATTTTAATTATCATTTTAGTTTTAGGAATTATTACTTTTTTTTCAATGAATGATAATATGACTTTTTAATGAGAACATAATAAAAAAAAGGTTTTCTAATGAAAAAAGTAGAGAAATAGTTTTTAATTATGATTAAACATTAAAGCGACTTTGACTGTTTAGATTTAAATGTATATAGTTTAAATTAAAGTCCTACATATCTACATAATTTTGGATTGAGGAGGTACGGACATGGAAGTTTTTGCAGAATATTTAGCAGGTATTGATCATCCAGACCACCGTGAGCGAACGGCTGAAATTTTGAATTGGATTTCGAATAAATTTCCTAGCCTAGAGCCACAAATTAAGTGGAATACGCCGATGTTTTCCAATCATGGCACATTCATCATTGGCATTTCGACCGCGAAGCAACATATGAGTGTATCACCTGAAGAAAAAGGCATTGTTCAATTTGCCGATGAAATTGCAAATGCTGGCTATAGTGCTACAAAAGGTTTGTTTCGTATTCCTTGGAAAGTCCAGGTTAATTATGAATTACTTGAGAAAATGATTGACTTCAATATTCAAGATAAAGCAGAATATACGTCTTTTTGGCGTAAATAATGTTTCTTATTTCTTAAACTAGTTGGTAATGATTAAATTTAATAGCAGAACGATTAAATAAAAATAGGAGCTGATTAGAACAGCTCCTATCAGTGTGTAGACAGAGTATTAAAAACTTGACTTTCAGACTGATTGCAAGCGCTTGTCTTTCGAGGCGCGAAGCCTGGTGAGGAGCGGAGTTACCTTAGACGGTAATGAGCACCGCAGATAGGCGAAGCAACGAAGAAAGCGAGCGTTTGTCAACAGTCTGATAGGAGCTGATTAGAACAGCTCCTATTTTTTTTACATAAAGATTTAAATAATAACAAGGTCATTTTAAGGACTAAATCGAATAATATAGAATCAATTTTTTAAGATAAGTGGTGATTTAAGTGGAAAATAGCCTACCAAATAAAATACATATCATTGGTTCAGTTGGGAGTGGAAAGACGACATTAGCTAGGCAGATGTCCAAAAAGCTAAATTTACCTTATTTTGAGTTAGATAATGTTGTATGGAAAAGGCAAAAGGGTCAAGAAGATATCAGGCGTTCCGAGCAAGAAAGAGAATGCTATTTAGATACACTCATTCGTTCGAATACATGGATAATTGAAGGTGTTCATAATGAAGAATGGGTTAGCAATAGTTTTCAAAATGCAGAGTTGATTATTTTTTTAGATACGAGCTATTCTGTTAGAACCTACCGAATCATTAAAAGATATTTCTTACAAAAACTTAAATTAGAGAAGTCAAATTATAAACCGACACTTAAAATATTCTTCAAAATGTTTAAATGGAATAAGTATTTTGAAGAGGTGGGGAGACCAACATTTTTTAAAAAGTATAAAGATTTCAATGATAAAATATTGGTCGTTAATAATATAAATGAGGTTGAAGATTATTTTAAAGAACAACATAGATCAAAAAATATAGGAATCGCAAAATAGCGGTTCCTAATTTTTTGTTTATCGCAGTAAGTTTTTAATGTAATGGGATGGGTAGGTTTTCTACTAATTCTGATAAAAATACAAATTTAGCTTCTTCTTTAATTTTAGGTATGTATTCCTTTATTACATTTGAGGTAATTTCGCCTGGTTCTCCTACATGTCCAATCGCAATCATAGTTGGTTCGACTTTTACTTTTTCTAATAATAATCGAGTTTGTTTTTCTATATGCTTATAGGTGTATAAATCATCGAAAAATAACTTGTTTTCAATGACCGGCACGCCTATCTCATCTGCAATTTTAGTAACTACGCTCCGATAATTCGTTTTACTATCGAAAAAAAATAGGCCCCTTTCTTTACACGCAGTTAGGACAATGCGCATTACTCTCTCATCGGAAGTTGCCTTTGAACCCATATGATTATTTATTCCTATTGCATATGGGACGTCATCAATTGCGGCTAGAACTCTTTTTCGAATTTCGTCATCACTTAAGTTGGTCTTAATCGGATTTGGACCTAACCAACTTGCTTTCCCTTTTCTTGGTTCCATTGGTAAATGAACTATTACTTCATAGCCTTTAGAGTGAGCGACAGTTGCATCCTTTTTAGTAGTAGGTAAAAAAGGCATCACTGCAACTGTTAATGGGATTGGTAGTGAAAGCATTTGGTCCGTTCCTTTCATGTTATTACCAAAATCATCAATCACTATAGCAAGCTTATGATTAGGCTCAGCAAGTACTGAAGAGCAGGTAGTAGATAGAGCTACTAATATAGAGAAAATAGAAGTAATCCAAAGCTTCATCGGTAAATCTCCTTTTCCATTAATTACTATGCTCTTCTATTTTCTGTGATTATAAAGAAAATAACCGTAAAAATTGAAAAGAAACTAAAATGTTTAAATACAAAAAGGAAATGTGATTTTTATGCTCATTTTAAAAAAGGAACTTTAATTCTGTTGGCGAATGTAATTAAGTTAAAGTTTTGCTTTCATCTTAGGAGGTATTATGAAAGATTTTCATTGCTGCGCAACCTGCCAGCATTTTATAACAAAGAAACAAGTAAAAGGGATGAAATATTATTGTAGTAGATTGGGTTTTGAAACAATGACGACCTATAAGTTTAATTGCTGGAGTCCAAATGAGAATGTGAAGAAATTGATAAATAAGTTCAACGTGGACCGATAGACTCACAAACAAAAAGAGGAAGATAAAATGAATAGAAATAGGTTATATAAATCGAATACAGATTATGTATTTTTAGGTGTATGTGGAGGAATTGCAGAAGCTTTATTAATCCCATCAATTCTTGTAAGATTGGTATTCTTATTTTTGCCAGTATCACTTCTAGTCTATCTAGTTTTGGGAGCGCTGATGGGAAATGATGATTTTTATTATGTTGAAAATGTAAGAAAAAAGAGTAGGTTTAAAACAGTGATACTTGCTTTTGTATTTACTGTAATCGTAATAGTCATTTTATCAAATTTAGGATTTTTATGAACTAACTCAAACAAATAAGGATGACCAAAAACTAAAATCCTTAATTAAAAGGTCATATTTAATTTTCTAAATAATGATATAGAGTAGATTTACTAATCCCAGTCTCTCTTTTAATATCTTCAAGTGTATATTTTTTACTTTCATACATAACGATCGCTCGTTTTACATTTTCATCAGGTTTTTTAGGACGTCCTGAAGTAACTCCTTTTTGTTTGGCTTCATATACTCCCTTTTATAAACGAAAATATTGGACATTAAGTAAAGGTTTCTTCATTTTGAAGAAGCTTTTTTAATTAGGGATTTTTAAATTTTGAATCGGCTACACTGAGTTAGACAATTAATTTAAGGTCAAGATTTCCCATGCTAATGTAGAACCAATCGATAATTTCCAGATCAGACTAGTTATATTTTCAGATGAGTTCAGTGATTTTGTTTCTACCATAAGCACCTCTTATAGAAAATTCTATTTTTTTATATTATCCTCTCAAATTAAATCTAATAAGTATAAGATGTCTATAAGAATAAATAAGAAATTGAAAACTTATAATAGTGTTTAGCTAATAGACAACAACAAAAAATAGAAATGGGTTGAAGGAATGATAACAGTCTTATTTGAATATAAGTTTGAAAAGAAGTTTTTAGAGGATTTTAAATCAAGATTAAGAAAGTCAGCACATCCAAAATTTCATTCAGAGGCCTCAAATATTGAAATGAATTTTATGCAAAGAGAAGATGAGCAATATTATTACATCAATTTATTTATTAAATATAGAAGTAAAGAAGAATATGAAGAAAGAACCAGGTTTGAAAGAAGTCAGGTTGAATGGAATGAAACATGGTTTCGTAAAGACATTACCCATGAACTATTATCAGTAACAATCTGGAAGGATTTTAGTCCAATGTCCTAAAATGTTCATTGCAACATGATTCTTTTACTTTACGAAAATTTTGTGAACTTGGTGATAAAGGATAATTTTTATGTACCCGCAAGGAATTCATATTTCCTTGCGGGTTTTATCATTTTTTCGTTAAAGTAAAAACTGAAATTTCTGGTACACTAAAAAATCGAAACGGAAGCCTTGTTGTTCCTATACCCCGATTAACGTATAAGTTCATAGGTTTTATATGATGATTTATTTTATATAACCCTTCAGTATAAATAGTTGCTAATGGCGGAGTATAAATTGCTTCGTGAAATGGAAGTTTAACTTGTCCACCATGACTATGGCCAGAGAGTTGTAAGTCTATGGGATACTCTTTAAGTCGTTCTGCCACATCAGGTTCATGGACTAGTAAGAGATTAAAGGCGTTTTTTTGTATATTTTTAAATGCTTCAGCCGGATTTGGTCTTCCTAAAAGATAGTCATCCAAACCAATAATATTTAGTTTACTATGATCTTTTAAGACGATTTCTTTCTGTTCATTTTCTAAAACGGTAAAACCAGATTTTATAAAAACCGATGATGAGATTTTCTTCCCTGCACCACCTACGTCATGATTTCCGTATATAGCATATTTACCATACTTTGCTTTTAATCGTTTAAGCACAGCAGGGATTTGATCTAATTTATTGTATAAAGCGCTATTATCAATTAAATCACCAGTAAACACAATTATATCAGGATTTTGTTTATTAATTTGTTCGACAACATTAGTTAATTGCTTTAATGTATAATGAGCACCTAGATGGCTATCACTAAATTGAACAATTTTCATTCCTTCCATCTGTTTTGAAACGGAAGTTGATGAGATTTTTATTTGATTTACATCTAACATTTTTGGTTCAATACTTTTTGAATAACTATATAAACTAATAGTGAAAATTAATAATATCAACGTAAAAACTATTAATCTTCTAACTACCTTTCGAAATATGGTATATTTCATATCTATAACCTGCCTTTATGAATGAATTGATACAATTAAAATTGTAAATAAAATAAATAGAGTACTGACTAAAATTTCAATAATCCTCATATTATCACTCCCCCTAGAAAACAGTTTAAGCTCCTTTTGTTACATGAACGTGACAAAATAAGCTAATGAACGGAGGAATTAAAAATCAATATTTTAATCGCTGATGATGAAAAAGATATGTTAAAAATCTTAGAGGCATATTTCAAAAAGGAAGGATACAACGTTTTCTTAGCGGAAGACGGAGAACAGGCTATCGAAATCTTTTATAGCGAAAAAATTGATTTAGCTATTTTAGATTGGATGATGCCTTTTAATAGTGGAATTAATGTTTGTAAAGAATTAAAGAAAAATGGTGAAACAAAAGTATTAATGCTGACAGCTAAAAGTGAAGATGAGGACGAATTGCAAGCACTAAAACTAGGGGCTGACGATTATGTACGAAAGCCATTCCATCCGGGTATCTTAATTACTAGAGCTAAAAAATTACTAAAAGAAGAGCATCATATTGTAATTGGTAATTTAAAAGTAGATTTTAAAGGTAAAATCGCATTTAAAAACGAGGAAAATTTAAATTTAACGAAAAAGGAAATTGATTTACTAAACTGTTTTGTACGTAATCGCGGAAATATTTTATCACGTGAGGATTTATTAGTGAATGTATGGGGTATTGATTACGATGGGGATGATCGAACGGTGGATACCCATATAAGAAGATTAAGAGAAAAAATAGGAGAAGACCTTATTCAAACACATCGAGGTTTAGGATACAGTCTTATAAAAGAAAAATGAATCGATTAGGAAGAAAAATATCGATCACAATTACCGTATGTATTCTTTTTGTTTTTATTTTTTATCTTATTATTAATTCGTTTTTATTACCTAAATATTACTTATTTCAGATGAGAAATAGAGTACATGACCTTTCAACTGCGATAAACAAGATGCCTAGCCTTGAGTTTAAACAGTCAATTAATCATTTGGAACAAAAAAATAATGTAACAATCGCTTATGAACCAATTCAAACTAATTTAGACCAGTTTAATGGAATATTAAGAGATAAGTTATATCAAAAAAGAGTAACCTTAAATAAATTTTGGGTTACAGAACAAACACTAAACCAAGTTGAAAGTGGTAAAAGAATTAGTAAAATCTATGATCAAGGTAAGTTGAAATCTAGTTTTTTAGTCGATTTTATTCAAAAGGATAATGTATTCATTGTAGTCGGTGTTTCTATTGTATATTTAAGTGATGCTGTTCATATCGTTAATAAGTTCACCATTTATATTATGGTTTTCTTGATTTTAATGCTGATTTTAATGGTTTGGATTTGGTCAAAAAAAATAACAAATCCATTAAAAGAATTAAAAGATATTTCTAAAGAAATCGCTCAATTGGATTTTAAAAAGGCAAAAATTTCAACAAATGATGAAATCGAAGAACTTGCTAAAAGTATAAACGAAATGAGTGACAAATTGAGGATTGCCCATGATGATTTAAATCAACGGAATGCAAAATTAAAAACATTCATTTCAGATATATCTCATGAACTTAAGACTCCATTGGCTTTAATCAAAGCTTATTCTGCAGGCATAAAAGATGGAATAGATGATGGAACTTATGTTGATACGATTATTAAACAAACTGATCAAATAAACCGATTAATCGATAAATTATTAGAGTTATCAAGAATTGAACGTGAAATATTACATATAGAAAAATTTGACTTAATTCAGCTTTTTGAAACTAGTTTGGAGAACTTTGAAATCGAATTGAATCAAAATAATATCATTTTAATAAAAGATTATATTAGTACGAATCAACTAAATATTGAAGTAGATCGTGACCAAATTGAAAAAGTATTTAATAATTTAATTAGTAATGCAATTAAATATACAAAAAATCCGGGAATAAATATTAAGATTTATGAGGAGAATGAGGAAATTGTATTCATGATTAATAATGAAACAAATCTTAAAAATTCTACTCAAATTAAGCAAATCTGGGAACCTTTTTATGTTATGGAGGCTTCCCGAAATAAACATTTTACAGGTACAGGCTTAGGTCTAGCAATTGTAAAATCAATTTTAACCCGTCATCAGTTAAAACATGATGTGAAAATAATAGATGGAACCATTCAATTTTCAATTCATTTTCCAAAACCCAAGCACTTAAAGTAGATAATATCTATGGAGAAAAAACTTTAGCAACAGTTAAAGAATTTCAGAAGAAGAATAATTTAGTTGGTGACGAGAAGACTTGGAGTAAGTTTTTAAAGTAAAGAAAAACCCTCTTAAGAAATTAAGAGGGTTTACAACTTTAAGAAAATATTAGCTCTTTTTATCATTCGTAATTAAAATTACTGTAGTTATTACTATCAGCCCACCTACATTAACTAAATCTGTAAGAAAATTATTATGTTCAATTATCAAATTAGTAATGGTCATAGTTAATAACATTAGTAACACAATAAAAAAGGAGAATTTATTAATTAACTTAATAATATTTTTCATAGTTACTCCACACATGCTGATACTATAGCAGTTATACCAAAAAATTGAAGCAATGCACTTTTTAATTCAGGAGCTGTTGTAGCTGAAGCACCTTTTACTGCTCTCTCCCAAGCGTACGTTTTTGTATATCCTAGTTTTCTATAATTTTTGTAGTAATTAATTGCTGTTTTAACAAATTTACTAGTTCCTCCTAAAGCTTTAATCGCGCTTTTTACCTTTAGTATTTTGCTGGGAGCCCATGCGAGACCTATAAGTGCTACAGTTACAGCTGATATGCAACCAAGTACTCCGTACGGCTGTATAGTATATTCACTGTCTTCATTAATAATTATGGGATTATTAACAATCTCAGGGTTATTTAAATCTTCTAGTATATTTCTGTTATCAATATTTAGTTTAAACCAATTAATAATTTCATCTGTACCTTGTGACACCACTTCATCAGGAATTTGTTTAATTGCTTTTGCTGCGTCTTCATAATCTTTAAGATTATCTAGTTCTTCGTAAGTTAAAATTTTAGTTAGATCTTCTACAGGAATTGCAGTTGTAGATGCATATGAAATGGGACTTGAACCATCTTCAAAAACAGCAGTTACTCTAACATAGTATTCTATTGATTGAGCATAATTTAATCCGCCACTATTAACTTCAAACGCTTTTTCATATAAGTATGTTGGATCAATAGAAAATTCCTCGCCACTACCGTCACGTTTAAAATTTACCTGGTCGGCATCAATTTGTTCAGCAGTAGGAAACATTCCTTTACCTTTTGTTGTCCATGATGTTTTATCTGCTGGAACATCCCAGTAACTATGTATCGATCCATTAAATAAGATTACCTGGTATTTTGTTACACCTGTTACGGGCTTCCAAGAAACATTTAAATACCCTGTTCCAGTACCGTTTTCATTAGAAAATGCTTCTACAGTTGGCATTGGCATTTGAGGGTACATATCATTTACTGCTCTACCTTGGACAATCGGAGGTGCGGGTAAACTAGTTTGAGTGTTTACTTGATTAATAGTGTTTTCTAGATTTACCTTAGAAAATTCCTCTGCATGAGATTTCATTGGAATGATAGATCCTAAAATTGCTGTTGTTATTACAGAAACAGTAGCTTGTTTAAATAATTTTTTCATGTAATACCTCCGACTTGTAATTTAATTGGATATATTGTCCAATTTAAACGTTACTATAATAATAGCGGTAGCATGATTCCTTATTTGAAACTCATTGTTTCAATTTAAAACAGTATGTTTTAATAAATGTTATTATTAGTGTGTTGTTGCAGTGCTTTTTAATATGATTCATTAAAACTCCAAGTAAAAAGGATCTTTCCAGAATGATGCTGAGATGGTCCTTTTATCATTTGTGTAGAATTGAAATATTTAATTCATTTTCCGAAACCCATTGCCTTGCAGTAGATAATATCTTTGGAGAAAAAACATTAGCAGCAGTAAAATCGTTTCAAGAGAAGGAAGGTTTAGTTGTTGATGGAGTAGTTGGCGAGAAGACTTGGATTAAAATATTTAAATAAGTACAAAGGGAATGATAAAAACAGGCCCTTTTATTCTTGAAATTATCTATTTAGATATTTTTTTATGTGTTTTAAAAAAAAGTAAATAGCAATGACTAAACAACTCATTACACAAAGGAGTGAAAGTGTAAGTATTAAAAAAGGATGCAAGTAACTGACCTCCTAATTATTTATTTTAAAGTAGCAGCCCAAATAATTGAAAATGCAGGTGATGCAACAGATCCTAATTATGCAGAAAAATTGATTAGTACGATTGAAAAAAATAATCTTACTATTTACGATGTAGTCCCTTATCCAGGTAAGCTAATTAAAAAAGGATCTAAAAATAAATTTGTAGGCATGGTGCATCGTAAGTTATATATATTAAGGAATTTAATTATTTATTTTTTTCAGTAGTATTGAAATATCTTTTTTAAAAATGGATATTAGTGTAATTAAACAGATATCCAATGAAAACATTACTATATTAATAGATGTAGTGTGAGTCCTTATTTGAGATAGCATAATTCATTTAAGATTCATACCTAGGTTCTTTAACTTGATATATTTAAAAAGTAATCAAGTTAATTAACATATGAAACCTCCTAACTTTTATATGTTAAACAGAAAAGAACCATTCCAGAAGCAGCGGAATGGTTTATTATATTTGTGTGATATATTCTTCTACTAATTAACTGCTGCCAAAGTAATTTTAAAAAATGAGTTAGTAGTTGGTGGGGGGCGGTGAGAAGACTTGGAATAAGATGTTTCTTAGTTTGCGTCTGTCCATTTTTTTATAAAAATCCCCCAAATTAAAAATACATGATGAAATAAAAAATCGGATGCTCTATGAATTGCTATATAATGTTCCTACCTTGTATCATCTTGATTCAAAAGAGTGGGAGAATAATAAAAAGATAATAACATCATATTTAAAAATATGGTTACCATTTCATGAAAAAGCAGTACAAAAAGAAATGACAAATAATAAAATCCTTACAAAAGATCTGACTGTTCAATCAACTGAATTCGTTAAAAATGTAAAAGTTATAGTTAATTTTTCGGATAAAAAATTTCAATTACCGAAATGAGACGATTCCAGCAAAGATAGCTATTATTTATGAAGGGAATCAAAAGATTGTATTTAGTCCTAACAATTAAAGAATAAGGCAGTTCTCGAGACTAGGTTTATAAACAAAACTATTAAACACCTAAATCTACAAGGTTTACAGCTCTTGTAGTTTAGGTGTTTTTTTGAATGATCGAACAACTCTTTGCTGTTTATTGATGAATAACAACACCTGTACCAATTGGAACCATTGAGGATAACTCAAGAACATCCTTATTATACATTCGAATACAACCATGTGAAACAAAGTGACCAATAGTTGATGGATTATCAGTTCCATGAATTCCGTAATGTGGAGCAGATAGTCCCATCCATAGTACACCAAAAGGTCCACCAGGATTTGGATCTTTATTTATAATTGTATAGGTTCCTGTAGGAGTAGGTGTAAGCATTTTTCCAACACCGATTGGGTAAGTTTTAAGCAGATTGTTGCCATCGAAAAGTTTTAGTTGGCGGTTTGATGTAGAAATGTAGATCCAATTAGTCATTTTATCAGCTCCAGTTTTTAACCATATTATGAAGAAAGTTTAATAGTTGTTAAATACAAGAGTAGTAATAGAAATATGAAATTTAGATAGAAAAAATAGTAAGTTTCCATTACTTTTCTACTATTTCCTTAGTACCAAGATTAGGGCAACTGAATAATCTATAGGACAAGCACTTTAAGGAGAGGATTAGTCTATAGTGTCTAATACAATAAAATATTTTCAATATGCTCAAGATGTTTCAAAGAAAATTGGCTGGTTACCCGAAGTAATTTATACTCAATGGCAAGTAGAAACAGCACATTTTACGTCTAAAAATTTTAAGAAAAATAACAATATCGCAGGGCAAACATGGTATCCAGGCTTACCTCTTAGTAGCAGAGGAACAGCTAGACCTAAAAGTGAAGGAGGGTATTATATAAAATATAATGATCCAGTTCAGGGCTATGTTGATTTTATTTTAAATAATCCGAGGTACAGTAAAGTTAGAACATACAAAACTGCTAATGAGCAATTTAATGCGATTGCTGCTGCAGGATGGGCAGTAGCTCCAAATTATGCAGATGTACTAATCTCGGTTAATAATGCAAATATTAAAAATGGATTATATAAAAGGATTATTGAAATTGAATTACATCCTTATAAGGGAATCTTAAAAAAAGGATCAAGGGGAGTGCAAGTAAAGAAAATTCAAGAAAAAATAGGCGTCAAAGTGGATGGGATTTTCGGGATTTTAACCGAAATAGCGGTTAAAGAGTTTCAAAGAAAAAATGATTTAGTAGTTGATGGAATTGTTGGAGTAAAAACATGGGGCAAACTTTTCAATCCAACAAATCTATAAGGCAATTAAATATTAATATTTAAAAATGACCTGTATGATTTTTTATACAGGTTATTTAATATTAACCTACTATATAAGAGGATTTGAAAGAATTTTATAGAAAAGTTAACAATAACCATTTAAGAAAAGGAGAACGAAAGTGGAAATTAGAAATGCGGAAATGAATGATTGTGAATCAATCGTAATTCTAGATTCTCAAATTATTGAAAGTCGAATTAGGGAAAATCAAATTAAAATATCAATTGAAGAAAATCGATGCATTGTTTGTGAAATGAATAAGAGGATAGTAGGTTTTATGATTTATCATAAATTTTTCTTTGGCCATTTATTTATTGATTTAATAATTGTTTCACCAAAAACGAGGAGGCTTGGTATCGCAAAAAATCTCATGAAATATGCTGAAGTTTTATCAAAAAAGAAATTATTTTCCTCTACCAACAAATCAAATAGCCAAATGCAAAACGTATTTCAATCTCTAGGATATATTGAAAGTGGATTTATCGATAATTTGGATGAAGGAGATCCTGAAATTATTATTGTTAAATTAATAGATTAAACGATATTTTTGGTCATTTATTTTTTGAAGAGGAATAAAAATATTTTTATTACCCCAATTATCATTAGCCACTTCCAAAAACCCATCTTCAATTCTATATAAATTTACTCTCTACAGTTTCTCAAATTTAGTTCGAAATAATCCTATCGAAAAAGTTTACTATTATTCTCAATAATTACGAAAAAAAGTGTGTAAAAAGTCCTGATGGAATGATCGATTTGTTACTTTAGGCTAATTAGTATAAAAAAATTTTAAATACATTCTTCCTGTTATTCTATTTTTCAGTACTTGATGAATAGTAATAATATATAAATGCTCCAATTATATCACTATAAGGAGTGGAAATATGGATTTTAAAAGGGAATTCATCTTAAAAACAAAAGCAATATATAAAGAAACTGTTACAGAAAATATGGCATACAGTAAGATGTGTGAGAAATTCGAATCATATTTTATTGATTTAAAGGAGTCTTTAAAAAAAGAAATTGAAGTTTCGAATGGTGAGTTTGATATTATGATTGATAAAGATGGTGTTATTGAGGTCTTATTAAATCAAAGAGAGTTATTAATTACGATTGATGACGCTGGGGTAGTAGTTAGTATTAAATATTTTGATGAAGTGCAAAATGAACAGGTTGAAAATAAGATTGATATAATTGAATATGATGGTGGCGCATATAAAAGTCAAGTATTTCAATCACCTATTACTAGAAATATAATTGATAATTATTTGGCAATTGCGTTTAGAGATGATTTAGAGAAGAATTTTGAGAGTTATAGTGAATAATAAAGTAATTTATTTAAAAGTGATCTGTTCCAGTTAACTAATAGTAAGACTAGAGCTTGGAATTTCCAAGCTCTTTTAATTTGTTATAGTTCTTGCACTTGAAATCTTAAAACAGTTTTCAATTTTTCAGGTTGAGTTTTTCTTGCATCAGAAATATAAATCTCTTTATGTGTTTTTTGAACTCTTTGTAGATTATTCTCCATACAGAATTCTTCCATTAGTTTAAAAGTTCTTGGCTCGTCATCATAGCTTCCGGTGTGCATGGTTTCTCCACTCAAGTTTACTCACTAGAAAAACTCCCTAAATAATAAGTTAGTTTGGTTTATTGTGTTATGACTTTGCTTGTTAAAAACAAAAAGCAATCACATAAAGATGTCATTGCTCTTAAAAGGTTTTAATGATATGTACGATAAACTCCTATTACTTTCCCTAAAATTGATACTTGTTTTAATAAAATAGGAAACAGGGCATCATTTTCAGGTTGAAGTCTAAAATGGTCGCTTTCTTTATAAAAGCGCTTTACAGTAGCTTCACTATCTTCGGTCATGGCAACAACAATTTCGCCATTTTCAGCAGTAAATTGTTTTTTAACGATTACAAGATCTCCATTCAAAATACCCGCATTGATCATACTATCTCCTTCTACGCGAAGCATAAAAACTTGTTCGTTAGATGGAGCGACAGATGTCGGTAAAGGGAAATATTCTTCTACATTTTCGACTGCAGTAATTGGAATACCTGCAGTTACTTTACCGATAACTGGAATGTTAATAATATCGTTATAGATTTCATTGTATGATGCTTGTACTTCATTTACAACCGTTGCTGTATCGCCAAGAATCTCGATTGCACGCGGTTTCGTAGGGTCTCTTCGAATATAGCCTTTTTGTTCTAGTCTCTCTAAATGACCATGTACTGTAGAGCTTGAAGCTAAACCAACAGCCTCCGCAATCTCTCGAACTGAAGGTGGATAACCTTTAATTTTTACTTCGTCTTTAATATAAGCTAAAATTTCTGCTTGCCTTTTCGATAGTTTGTTCATTCGAATTTCCCCCTTGCCTATAAAGTAGATAATACGTTCCTCTTTATTTTTTTCATTATATCATGATAGGATATGATATACAAACGTTAGTTCTATTTTTTATTAAAGTAGTTTTCGTGTTCGTATGGAGGGAACAGTAAATGAATGCAATAATTTACGCGAGAGTAAGTACAGCAAAGGATTCTCAAGAAACATCATTACATAGACAAATAAGTGAACTAACCGAATTAGGTGAGCGGATGGGAATGTGTATTCTAGAAACAATAGGCGAACAGGCTAGTGGATATGAAGTAGAAAGAGAAGGGCTATTCCAGCTATTCCAAATTATAAAAGAGCATCAAGTTGATGCTTTGTTAATTCAAGATGAAACAAGATTAGGAAGAGGTCATGCAAGGATTGCTTTATTGCATTTTTTAAAAAGGGAAGGAATAAGATTATTTACTTCTTCTCAAAATGGACAATTTCAATTAAGTGAAAGTGATGAAATGGTTTTAGAAATTTTAAGTATTGTAGAGGAATATCAACGGAAAATTCATAATATGAAAATAAAAAGAGGGATGAAAAAGGCAGTTGAAAACGGGTATAAGCCTCAAAAAAACTTAGAAGGTAGTTTAAACGCCGGTGGTAGAGATAAGTTAGAATTACCGATTTCCGAAATTGTAAGATTACGTCAAAACGATCTAACATTTGAAGAAATAGCTGCAACCTTAAAAGGATTTGGATATAACGTTTCAAAGGCAACTGTCAATAGAAGGTATAATGAACATATGAAAGAAATCTCCAATATTGAAAGCTAATGCAATTTATTGTAAGATGAGATACATTGAATAGAATATCAGACTCTGACTAACGATCGCCTTTCTTCGTTGCACACCTGCAAAGCGCGATGCTCTTTACACCAATGGTAAAACAGTTCGACGTCAGACTTTTTCGCAAAGAAAGAACATATAATTATTCGTCTGATTATCAAAGTGAAGGAACTAACAATGAATAGATAGATACAAATAAAGGAGAGGTTACGAATGGTTACTAAAAAATCTTTAGATAGAATAAATGAATTATCAAAAAAGTCAAAAGAAGTAGGGTTAAGTCCTGAAGAGAAAATTGAACAAGATCAATTAAGAAAAGAATATTTATCAGACTTCCGTTCCCGTATGGTCGATGAATTAACTTCAATTAAAATTGTTGATGAAAAAGGGAATGATATTACACCAGCAAAGTTAAAATATGAAAAAGCAAAGCGTAAAAAAAACTTACATTAAAAAAAATTTTACAATATAAAATTTCATATTTTGTTAAAAATAACAGAAAAAGCAGAAGAATATTCTGCTTTTTTCTATTTCTTGGAAAGAATTTGTTAAAAATGTCAAAACTTAGTGTTAGTTATTGTAATAAATCATGGTAAATTATATGATAATATCTATGAATAAGCTAAAGGAGCGAAATTTATGTCTAATAATATTGAACAATTAGCAATTAATACGATTCGTACATTATCAATTGATGCAATCGAAAAATCTAATTCTGGTCACCCAGGAATGCCAATGGGTGCTGCACCGATGGCATATGCATTGTTTGCAAAATTTATGAATCATAACCCCAAAAATTCAAAATGGTTTAACAGAGACCGATTTGTGTTATCAGCAGGCCATGGTTCAATGTTACTATATAGCATGTTACATTTATCAGGCTACGAAGTGTCAATTGAAGATATTAAAAACTTCCGTCAATGGGGTAGCAACACTCCAGGACATCCTGAATTTGGACATACACATGGTGTTGAAGCTACAACAGGTCCATTAGGACAAGGTATTGCAATGGCTGTTGGGATGGCTTTAGCAGAGCGTCATTTAGCAGGTACATATAATAAAGAAGATTTAAATGTAGTTGACCACTTTACATACTCAATTTGTGGTGATGGAGATTTAATGGAAGGTGTTTCTGCAGAGGCAGCTTCATTAGCGGGACATTTACAATTAGGGCGCTTAGTAGTACTTTATGATTCAAATGATATTTCATTAGACGGAGAATTAAATCGTTCATTCTCTGAAAGTGTAGAAGACCGCTTTAAAGCTTATGGATGGCAAGTGATCCGAGTAGAAGATGGTAATAACTTAGATGAAATTACTGCAGCGATTCAAAAAGCTCAAGAAGAATTATCAAAACCAACTTTAATCGAAGTGAAAACAACAATCGGTTACGGTTCTCCGAATAAATCTGGTAAATCAAAATCTCACGGAGAGCCATTAGGAAAAGAGGAAACGATTTTAACGAAACAAGCGTATGCTTGGGGGTTTGAAAATGCATTCCACGTTCCAGAAGAAGTGTATGCACATTTTAATAAAGTAATCGTTGAAGCTGGTACAAAGAAAGAAGCAGAATGGGATGCTACATTTGCAAAATATGAAGAAAAGTATCCTGAATTAGCAGCTCAATTGAAGAATGCGATTGAAGGTAATATTACTGTAGATTTAGAAACAGCATTACCTAAATATGAAGTAGGTAAAAAAATTGCGACTCGTTCATCTTCAGGTGAAGCAATAAACGCTATTGCAAACGTATTACCTAGTTTCTTTGGTGGATCTGCTGACTTAGCTGGATCTAACAAAACGTATATGAATGGTAAAGGTGACTTTACAAGAGAAAGCTATGATGGACGTAATATTTGGTTCGGTGTACGTGAATTTGCAATGGGTGCTGCTTTAAATGGTATGGCTCTACATGGTGGCGTTCATGCGTTTGGCGCGACATTCTTTGTTTTCTCTGATTACTTAAAACCAGCAATTCGCTTAGCAGCTTTAATGAATTTACCAGTTACTTATGTGTTTACACATGATAGTATCGCAGTTGGTGAAGACGGACCTACTCATGAACCAGTTGAGCAACTAGCAGCATTCAGATCAATGCCTAATCTGAATGTAATTCGTCCAGCTGACGGAAATGAAAGCTCTGCAGCATGGAAAGTGGCAGTAGAAGCTAAAGACGCACCTACAATGTTGGTATTGTCTCGTCAAGATTTACCAACTTTAGAGGGGACTACTACTGATATTCATAATAAAGTTTCTAAAGGTGCTTACGTTATATCTCCTGCGAAACAAGATAAAATTGATGTTTTATTAATTGCAGCAGGTAGTGAAGTACAATTAGCAGTTGGAGCACAAGAAAAACTAGCGGCAGAAGGAATTTCTGCATCGGTTGTTTCAATGCCTTCAATGGACTTATTTGAAAAGCAATCTGATGAGTATAAACAATCAGTATTACCAAGAGAAGTTACGAATCGAGTAGCAGTAGAAATGGGCTCTTCATTCGGCTGGCATAAATATGTAGGTTTGGATGGTGCAGTTATCTCAATCGATACATTTGGTGCATCTGCTCCAGGTAATTTATTAATGGAGAAATTTGGATTTACTGTTGATCATGTCGTGTCAGCAGCAAAAAAAGTATTACAGTAAAAGGTAAAGATAGGGAAAGAATTTTAAATTCTTTTCCTATTTCCTAAACCTTTTTCAATATAATACTTTATTAAAGATTTTTCGACAAAACTAGTTGATTTTCACTCCTTAAAAATGACAAATATTTTGAATGGAATTTTATATAATCTTCCTTACAGATAGTTGTTGGGAGTGGACAAGATATGAGGGAATATAAAATTTTTTTAATTCGAGAACCACTGTCTATAGAATTTTATGGGAAAGAGCATAAAATATATCAACTAGTATATGAGTATTATTACTCATCTATTGAACTAAGGAATATAATCGAAAAACAATTAGAATATATAACAGAACCAATACCATTATTCGAGCTACATACATTTATTCGCAAATTTGATTCTCAACAGATCTACTTTTATGAGGAAACTGGAGAGTATCTTCTCGAACTTGTTGATGGTGCAAAAGCTCAGCTAAAACTTTATCCTCACGAACTAATTTTATATGCAGAAGGATCATTAGAGGCAGAAACAATATTCTTTGAGCTATTAAGAAAATTTCGTTCAACATTCATTGCAATTGATGTGAAGGATCAGCGATTTGGCTGGCTAAGACCTATCGCCTATCAAAAGTATATTTAAACGATTAAATTGCAGTTTGCTCTTGTATAAACTGGTTAGTTTTAGTAAAATTGTTTCTAGATGATTTTAAGGAGGAAGCAATAAAATGTGGGTATACTTTCTAGTCGGCATCTTAGCATTAATTGCAGGTGTAGCGATTGGATTTTTCATAGCTCGTCAATATACAATGAACTACCTAAAGAAAAATCCACCAATTAATGAACAAATGTTAAAAGTAATGATGGCTCAAATGGGACAAAAACCTTCACAAAAGAAAATTAACCAAATGATGAAGGCTATGAACAACCAAACAAAATAATAAATCCTTTTAAAATATAAGGCTTTATAGCTTGTTTTGAAATAAATATTGAACATATTCTTTCAGGAAACAGCTCTTTATAGTGAATCCTTTATCAAGAATTTGTAATTATTTAAATCATGAATCATTTTACTAATCTGAAACCACTTATTCTGTTGGAATTAACCAACAGGAAAAGTGGTTTTTATGTTTTAGAGGGAAATTTTTATGTTCACTAAAAGAAGTTTGTCCTATATTAGAGAAGAAAATAAAAAATTTAAAACATCGACTTTCGTGAAAAGTTGGTGTTTTTTTATCTTTTTCTTCATTTTAATTTAGAAGATTTTGATTATCTTAAAATTTTTAATGCAACACGGCAATTCATTACTTGATAAGAAATAAAATACTTTAATCATTTAGTACTTCGGTAATTTTTTTAGAACAAATATTTTTATGCAGAACATGCCAAAATCCACAAACAGTTGACAAATATTTAGAAATATAATTGTATGAGACGTCGGTTCTAACTATTTAACAAGTTACACAAAGAAGAAAGTCTATAAAAAAGTTTATGATAGTTCCAATATTTGTTAAAATGCGCATTATTAAAAGATTAGAATGATTAATAAATTATTAAATATTTTATTATACTTGATCAATATTAGCCCATCTAGAAAACTATCAATGAAGTCTATTATTAGTAAATTATTAGCTTTATCTAAAAGAAAGATTTCAAGAATTCAGTAGAACAATTTGAAAAGAAAGGTTCTGCGGATAAGGTTGTTAAACATATTAATGATTTTAAAGGATTTTTAGATAATGAAAATGCTTCGAAAAGGGTTTCAGCAAAAGCGTATAATAATTTAAAAGCGAATGCCGATGCGATGATTGAAGTTTGGAAATAGGGTAGATTGACTGTTCAGGATAGCTTACCTGTGCCTAGGATGAGCGGGTAAGGGTGATCACAAACTAAATCACTTTCTATTGGATATTGAAACAATGGAAAGTGGTTTTTTTGTGTTAAATTAACATAATTAGATACCTAGAGAGAACAGCCATTAATTCGTTTTTTTATTTTATCAATTTCAACCTTTATTTTCTTATTCAAGTTAAGTAATAAACTATTTTCTTTAGGACGTTTTGGTAAAGTACCTGTGGGCTTGTTCGTAAAATAGGTTTCTTTTTCGTTTTTATTTTCCATAATTCACCTCCGTATTAAAAGTTTACTATATAAAGAAGTAATTTTTTGGCCATGTTATTTCAATTTTTTGTCAATATAGCACATCTTTATCGTGACGCATGTCTTTAGCATTACCGAACATTAACAACCATTCTAAATAAGCAGATTATTAAAAAATATTTAATTTTTATGTTATAATGAACACTATGTTTTGAGTTTTCTAAATATTGTAAAATAAAGTTTGATAGTATTGCGGGGGTGAAGAAATGTCAGTTTTTAAAGATTTGTTTTGGTTTTTTAAACAAGAAAAAAGAAGCTATGTATGGGGAATATCTCTTTTAGTAATCGTTGCAATTTTAGAGCTACTACCTCCGAAGGTTATTGGTTATGTAATTGATGAAATGGTGAAAAACTCACTTAATAGTAAAAACTTACTTTTTTGGGTAGGTTTAATTTTTATTAATGGATTACTTCTTTATGCATTTCGATATTGGTGGAGGAGATTAATATTTGGTTCTTCTTTAAAGTTAGCCAGACAGCTTAGAGATGATTTATACAATCATTTTTCAAAAATGTCTCCATCGTTTTATCAAAAAAATAGAATAGGAGATTTAATGGCTCACGCAACAAACGATGTTCAAGCAGTACGCGAGACGGCTGGGGCTGGGATCTTAACTTTTGTTGATTCTATTATTTTAGGTGGATCGGTACTAATAATGATGGCAGTTTCAATAAGCTGGAAGTTAACGCTTATTAGTCTATTGCCATTACCAGTTATGGCCATTTTGACTCAATACTATGGTAAATTATTACATCAACGTTTTCATTTAGCGCAAGAATCATTTTCAGAATTAAATAATAAAGTTCAAGAAAGTATGAGTGGTTTAAAGGTTATCAGAAGTTTAGGGCAAACAAAAGAAGATATAACCGCTTTTAAAAATCAAGCAGATTTAGTAGTGAAATACAATATGAGAGTTGCTAGAATTGATGCACTTTTTGATCCGACAATCATGTTAGTTGTTTCGATTTGCTATATTATTGCGGTTGTTTATGGTTCTAGATTAGTTATTGCAGATGATATAACTGTAGGCCAATTAATTACATTTGTTACTTATTTAGGTATATTAATTTGGCCAATGCTTGCTATTGGGTGGTTATTCAATATTGTCGAAAGAGGTCGCGCTTCTTATGATCGAATCCGTTCTTTATTAAGTGTTGAACCTGAAATTAAAAATAAGAAAAATGCATTAGAAAAAATTCCGATGGGTGAAATTACTTATTCAATTAATTCATTTAAGTTTAATAAAGAATCAAATTTTGAATTAAAGGATATTTATTTTAATGTTCAAGAAGGTCAAACTATTGGAATAGTTGGTAAAACTGGTCAAGGAAAAACAACTCTTTTAAAACTTTTATTGAGAGAATATGAAGTAGTTAACGGGAGTATTTCAGTTGGCGATTTAGATATTAAAGATACAACTTTATTATCTCTTAGATCACATATCGGTTATGTACCACAAGAACATTTCTTATTTTCATCATCTGTTAAGGAAAATATTGCGTTTAGCCAAATTGATTCTTCAATCGAAACAGTACATAAAGCTGCCGAGATTGCTAATATTCATGCTGATATTTTAGAATTCCCATTAGGCTACGACACGATTGTAGGAGAAAGAGGAGTATCATTATCTGGTGGACAGAAACAAAGAATTTCAATCGCTAGATCTTTAATTAAAAATCCTAATATTTTAATATTAGACGACTGTTTATCCGCAGTGGATGCAAAAACAGAGGAAAAAATATTACACTCGTTAAAGGATGAGAGAAGTGGGAAAACAACATTTATTACTTCTCATCGTATGAGTGCTGTCATGCATAGTGATTTCATCATCGTTTTAGATGAAGGGAGAATTATACAAAGAGGTAAACATGAAGATTTAGTTCAAATTGATGGTTGGTACAAAGAAATGTTTGAAAGACAACAACTAGAAGAACTAGTAGAGCAAGGAGGGAGATAATATGAATCAAGAGATTGAAATCGATGCTAAAAGGCAGAAAAAAGATTTAATACGACTTCTTTCATTTCTAAAAAAATATAAAGTTTTACTGACTTTTGCATTTATTTTCTTATTCCTTGCAACAGCATGTGAAATGTATGGTCCAATTTTAGTTAAAAGATTTCTAGATGATCATTTAATGAAAAGGTATTTTCCAAAAGATACAATCGTAATGTTATTTTCTATATATGTTGCAATAACAATCGGTAAAATTGTTTTATCATATTTACAGCTTTTATTGTTTCAACAAATTGCTTTTAAAGTTGTTCAAGATATAAGAATGAAAGTTTATGAGCATGTACATTCATTAGCTTTTTCATTTTTTGATAAAACGCCGATCGGAAGTATCGTATCAAGAATTACGAATGATACAGAAGCTATAAAAGATTTTTACGTTAGTGTTCTGGCAACGTTTATCCAACAAATTGTCTTTTTAGTTGGAATCATTATTGCGATGTACTCATTAGACGCTAAATTAGCAACGATTTGTGTAGGGTTAGTTGTAATTGTTTATTTTATTATACTTGCGTATCGTAAAAAGAGTTTTCCATTTTTTATGGAAACTAGAGGACAGTTAAGTAATTTAAATGCTAAATTAAACGAGCACTTACAAGGTATGTCAATCATACAAGCATTTAACCAACAAAAAAGATTACAAAATGAATTTGAGGGTGTAAATAAGTCTCACTATAATGCAGGTGTAAAAACAATACGATTAGATTCTCTGTTTTTAAGACCGGCAACAGATTTAATTTATACAATTGGTATAATGTTTGTTCTTAGCTTCTTTGGCATTACTTCTTTTAGTAATCCAGTTGAGATTGGTACAGTTTATGCATTTGTAAGTTATTTAGAAAGATTTTTTGAACCGATTACGCAAATGATGATGAAATTATCTTTATTACAGCAAGCTGTCGTATCATCATCTAGAGTATTTGACTTAATGGATGAAGAGCAAAAAGCTCCTACTAAAGTTGGAACTGACTTACCAAAAGTAAAAGAAGGAAGTATTGATTTTAAAAATGTATCATTCGCATATGACGGAGTACACAATGTCATTCATGATATTTCATTCTCAGTTAAACCTGGTCAATCAGTTGCCTTTGTTGGTCATACAGGAAGTGGTAAGTCTACAATTATGAATCTATTATTACGTTTTTACGATGTGAAAGACGGGGAAATTCAGATTGATGATCAAAAACTATCAACATTTGAAGAAAGTGAATTACGTTCTAATATCGGATTAGTTTTACAAGATCCATACTTATTTGTTGGTGATATAAAAGGAAATATCTCAATGTATAATAGCAATATAACTGATAGAGAAATTAAAGAAGCATCCGAATTAGTTAGAGCGAATGAATTTATTGAAAAATTACCAAACGGGTATGATGAGGCAGTTGTTGAAAGAGGTTCAACTTTATCAAGTGGACAGCGCCAATTAATCACGTTTGCAAGAACAATCGCAGCTAAACCTACTATTCTTATATTAGATGAAGCAACTGCAAATATTGATAGTGAAACAGAAGAAGCAATTCAAGAAGCTTTAACAGAGATGAGAAAAGGTAGAACTACTGTTATCATTGCTCATCGTTTATCAACAATTCAAGATGTTGATTGCATCTATGTACTGCACAAAGGAAAAATCGTAGAAGAAGGCAACCATCAACAGCTTCTTGCAAAACAAGGATTGTACTATAATATGTATTTATTACAAAATAAAGGGTCTTTATTATTGGCCGAGTAATGAAAAAGCAGCTAGATTTTCTAGCTGCTTTTTCACGCTGTTGAAAAAAGACTTCGTCAAGTAAATGCCACGAATTTTTCGTGGCATTTTGTTATAGTTGTCCAATTAGTCTGTTTTTTGGTA